>NZ_CP011270.1:6740000-7080554 GCF_001610835.1 Planctomyces sp. SH-PL14
ATCTGCGTGGCAGGAAGGTCGCCGCGGGCGATCCGGGCCGCGTTGACCGGCGATTCAGCGAAGATCTTCTGACTCTTCTCCATCAGCGCCCGTAGGTCGCAGGCGCCGCTCCCCATCGGAAGGTGCTCGGCGACCGCCTGATCGGTGATGTCGTGCGGCGCGACGGTGTGGGTGTCGTCCGAGAACGGGGCCTTCCGGTCGCGAGGCCGGTAGAGCAGGAGATTGCGGTAGCTGACGCCGGCGTGGAATTTCCAGTACTCGTCGCCGCAGCAGGCCTTCTGCATCTCGGTGATGAGGGCGGCACCGTCGCTGTTCGAGATCTGCCCCGAGGTGAAACTCTTCATCCGGCCGTTCTCGACCGTGACGAGATTGCAGCGGATGGCCCAGTCGTCCGGTCCGAGGGCGATCCCCTGCGCGGCCGCTTCAAGCGGCGCCCGGCCGGTGTGGAAGACGAGCGGGTCGTAACCGAAGAGGCTCATCGTGCCGACGTCGCTCCCGGAGGGGAGGGACTCGGGGACGTTGTCGGTGAGGCCGGTCATCCCATGGCGGGCGATCTCGTCCATGTTCGGGACGGAAGCGGCTTGGAGCGGTGTCAAACCGCCGAGCTCCGGCTGGGGTTCGTCTGCGCAGCCATCCGGGATAATCAGCACCGACTTCATGAACGCTCACACCAATTCGGGAACGCGAAACGCCGTCGTGCTTCCGGTGGCAGACCGGGGCCCAAGCGGCGCGGCCCCTATGGTGGTTCATCGCGAGAGGGGAGGGAAGCGAGTCAATTTGAATTCAACAGGCCGCGCGACAGCACCGGCGCGGCGGTCCAATTCCCGACCGCCGCGATTCTCTCTGTGTTCCTCGGTGTTTCAAAATCCAGAGATTGAAACACCGAGGGCACGGAGAGGCACAGAGGTAGGAGGAGAGGGAAGAAGTTCGGGACGCCAACGAAAAAGCCCGCCGGAACCAAGGCTCCGACGGGCTGCATTCTTCGCTTCGGAATTCAGCGGGTCACGAATTCGATGTCCAGGACATCGAACACCACCCGCGTCCGGGCATACTTGTCCGGGCTCGTCTTGAATTTCTTCCGGTTGTCTTCATTCGTGAAGATATACAGCTCGTCGTCATAGAAGGCGGCAAAGCGGGTATCCCCCTTAATCGCCCGGTCGCTCTCGACCACCATGATCGGGTCGCACCCCATATACCGCGGGGCATACCGCTCAGGATTGTCCTTGAACTCCTTAAGCACTTCTTCATCCGCGAGGTAGTAGACCTGACCGCGGTGCTCAAACTTCAGCTCGCTGCTTCCCTTCACCCAGCGACGGTTCTTCCACAGCGTCACCGGGCAGTATCCCCCCAGCATCAGCCGGTCCTCCGCCGTCATCTGGGCCACCTTGGGAGATTCACGGTTCGCCTTCGCCAGGGCGTCCTGGTTCGCCTTCTGCTGCCGCTGAGCCAGCACTTCGGCATACCGGTTCGCGCCGCGAACGATAATCTCCCGACGGTATTCCTCCATCGGATGAAAACCCTGCGATTCCAGCAGCTGCGTCCCCGCTCCGCTCGGCTCGACGATGATGTCGGTCGGGAGCTTCTCGACGCCGAACCGCTTGGCCAGCTTAGGGTTCTGGTCAACGTCCAGCTTGACGGCCACCACCCGCTGCTGAATCTCCTGCTTCACCGAGGGCTGGTAGAGGACCTTGGCGTCCATCTGCTTACAGGGACCACACCACTCCGCATAGAAGTGGACCAGCAGCGGTTTGCCGGTCTGGGTCGCGATTTCCCGCGCCTTCTCAAAGTCGCTCATCCAAACCGAATCGTCGGCTCGGAGCGTGCCCGGGAGGGCAAACGCGAGAACAGTCCAGACACTCAGCAGCAACGTACTACGCATGACCAGGCGACTCCTGGTTGCGCGTCCGGATCGGATTTGACGAGGAAAATCCTCGCGACAGGACGTAGTCGAGGGGCGCGCAGGCCGTGTTTCCGATCCATGAGATCGACAGTCCCTCCGTGAATATCGGCGCAGAGGTTCTCTCCTGAACGAGGGCGATTGGATCCTTCCCGAAAGTCCCGACGACCGGGTTAGGAAGCTAACGGTTGTAGGGACAAGGGCCCGGAGTGCTAACTGAACGGCCTAGACCAGTTCGGGATATTCCTGAAATCGCGAAATTGTGAAATCTGGGGGATCCACGACGTCGCACGCTTGAGTTCGACGGGATGTTTTGTCCCGGCCCTGAGGTTTCCTTCATTCCTGACGGTCGCGTTGCCGAAGTTTTCTGCCAAGGGGCGGCGGATTCTCTTCTCCGACGGGCGTGATGCTTCATGGACCTCGGTCGTTCCAGGGACGGACAGGCTATTCGCTCAGCAGGCTCAGCCTGCTTTGGAGCGACCCTCGTCGCGTTCTGCGCCGCCGGGATCCTCCAGATCTCGGGCTGCGCCCGTTCCGCGGCGGACATCGTCCAGACCGGGGGAACGGCTGACTCCCCCTACGTCGAGGCCGCCACGCGGGTCGAATACCCGGAACTGGACGAGCCGATCCCGTCCGACCACTCCGCCCGGCGACCGCTGAGCCTCACTCTCGACGATCCGCTCCAGTATGAGGACATGACCCTCGAGCGGACGGTCCAGGTCGCCCTGCAGAACTCCAAGATCTTCCGCGACCTCGGCGGACTCGTGCTGCGGAGCCCCGCGGGAACGAGATCGACTATGGATCCGGCGGTCGTCGAGACCGACCCCCGCTTCGGGATCCAGGCGGCCATGTCGAACTTCGACGCGACGTTCGCCACGAGCCTGTTCTACGAGAACAACGACCGGGCCCTCAATAACGTCTTCTTCGGCGGGGGAACCCGCATCCTCCGGCAGCATGCGGCGGTCTTCCAGTCGGAGATCAACAAGCGGACCCCCTACGGCAGCGAATACTCGGTCCGCCACAACGTCAAATACGACGAGAACAACGCCCCCGGCAACGCGTTCTACTCCGCCTGGGAAGCGAACTTCGAGCTCGAATACCGCCAGTCGCTCCTCAAGGGGGGCGGGCTGGACTTCAACCGCATCGCCGGGGCGAGCCGGATTCCCGGCGTCTACACCGGCGTCCTGATCGCCCGGGCCAACGCCGACATCAGCCTCGCCGACTTCGAGCTGGCGTGCCGGGACTTCATCAGCGAAGTCGAGAACGGCTACTGGGACCTCTACTACGCCTACCGCGACCTCGACGCCAAGATCGCCGCCCGCAACTCCGCGCTCGAAACCTGGCGCCGCGTCGCGGCCCTCCAGGAAAAGGGACGGGTCGGCGGCGAGGCGGATAAAGAGGCGGAAGCCCGCGAACAGTTCTACCGTTTCCAGGAAGACGTCGAGAACACACTTGCCGGCCGCCTGACGGACGGAACCCGGGCCAACAACGGCACCGCGGGGGGAACCTTCCGGCCGACCGCCGGGGTTCAGGTCGCCGAGCGGCGGCTGCGGTATCTCATCGGCCTGCCGGTCACCGATGGCTCTCTGCTCCGCCCGGTCGACGAACCGCCGCGGGCCATGATCGTCTTCGACTGGGACATGTCGCTCAGCGAAGGCCTGACGAAGCGGACCGAGCTCCGCCGCCAGAAGTGGCTCGTCAAACGCCGCGAAATGGAGCTGCTTGCCAGCCGAAACTACCTCCTGCCGCAGCTCGACGCCGTCGCGCAGTACCGCATCCGCGGTCTCGGCGACGACCTCCTCGATCCGCAGCGCAGTCCCGACCCGTTCAATTCCGCCTATCAGAACCTGACCGGCGGCGACTACCAGGAATGGCAGTTCGGCGGCGAATTGTCGTTCCCCTTCGGAAACCGGCAGGGGCACGCCGCGGTGCGAAACGCTGAGTTCCTCCTCGCCCGTGAGCAGGCGGTCCTCCACGAGCAGGAAAAGCGGGTCGTCCACGACCTCAGCAACGCCATGGCCGATACGGAGCGGGCGTTCCGCGTCGTCCAGACGGTCTACAACCGCCGTTCGGCCGCCAAGGACCGCGTCTCCGCGCTGCAGGCCGCCTTCGAGGCGGACAAGGCTCCGCTGAACCTCGTCCTCGACGCTCAGCGGCGGCTCGCCGCGGCGGACAGCCACTACTACGACGCTCTCGTCGACTACGGCCTCAGCATCCGCAACATGCACTTCGAAAAGGGGACGCTCCTCGAATACGTCGGCGTCGCCCTGGCCGAAGGGCCGTGGCCGGAGATCGCCATCGAGGACGGCCGCGAGCGGCAGTCTCTCCGCGTGCCGGCCCGCTTCTCGCCGCCGCAGCGGACGATCGCGACTCCCGTTCCTCAGTAGCGGCAGGTATGTTCTCCTGAAGCCGCGCGCCGTCCGGCCGCCGCCCAGGAGAGACGGATGACGACAGGGTCTGGCTACGGCCTCAGCGCCGTGCCGAATGCTCAGGATCAGGCGGCCCCCGAACTCGCGTGGCGCCCCCCGCGGCCCCGTTCGTACTCGCCGGGGATCGCTCTCATCGGGGCAGGGGGAATCACAGAGTTCCACCTCGCCGCCTATCGCCGGATGGGCCTGCCGGTCCGGGTCATCGCCAACCGCTCTCTCGAACGGGCTGCCGCCCGCCGGGACCAGTTCTTCTCCGAGGCCGCGATCACCGACTCCTGGGAGACGGCGTTCCGTCATCCCGATGTCGAAGTGGTCGATATCGCGCTCCCGACGGAGGTCCGCGCGCCCGTCGTCGAGGCCGCGATCGCTGCCGGCAAACACGTCCTGAGCCAGAAGCCGTTTGCCGAAGACCTCGCGACGGCCCGCCGGCTGGCGGACCTCGCGGATCGCCAGGGAGTCCGGCTGGCGGTCAATCAGAACGGCCGCTGGGCTCCGCACTTTGCCTACCTGCGGAAGGCGGTGCAGGGAGGACTCGTCGGCGACGTCGCGACGATCGACGTCCAGCTCGCATTCGATCACTCGTGGACGGTCGGGACGCCGTTCGAAGAGGTGCCGCACCTCGTCCTCTTCGATTTCGGGATCCACTGGTTCGACATGGCCGCCACTCTGCTGGGCGGTCGGCCCGTCGAGACTGTCTCCGCTTCCGCCACGTGGGCCCGCCACCAGACGGCGCGGCCTCCCTTTCTCGCCTCCGCGCTTCTCCGCGGTCGGGACTTCGAAGTCCGGATGTCGTTCAACGCCGCCACGACCTACGGCCAGGTCGACCGGACCACCGTCGCCGGCTCGCTTGGGACGATCGTTTCGGAAGGCCCCAGCCTCTCGGTCCAGACCGTCCGCCTGACGACAGCCAGCGGAACCTCCTCCCCGGTCCTCGAAGGCTCGTGGTTCGAGAACGGCTTCGAAGGAGCCATGGGCGAACTGCTGTGCGCTCTCGAAGAGGGGCGGGAGCCGGAGAACTCCGCCCGGAACAACCTCACGACGCTGGCTCTCGCTTTCGCGGCGCGGGACAGCGCGGACCGCGACCTTCCGGTGGCTCTCTCCGACGGGTAGAGCCCTCAGCCGTCAGCTCAACGGACTGGGTGCATTCGCCGATTGGTGGTCGCCAAAGTTCGACCACCGGGTCCAGGGGCACCCTGGTCGGGGATGCAAGGGGACCTGTGTTGTTTTTCTGGCCCTTTGCCCGCCGGAGGCCTGGCCGTCGAGAGATGTCTGAAGGAGAGGGTGTCCAAGCACGGACAACGTGCCCGGATGCCCCCCTCACCAACTCGCGAGGATTGCAACACCAGCGGTGTGGTATGAGGGAGTCCTCAATGCCGGTCCTACAAAGGGGACATCCGTTGTTTCCCACGGTTCCTCATGGAAGTGCCTCCGGCGGCAAGGGGGCGTGGCCCCCTTGACCCCAGGCTGCCGTGGCAAGTTGGGTTCGAGCTATGGGCGCTGCGCCGGCAAGGACGCGGTTGGAGCCAGCGGGACAAGCCATCCCGTCCCAGCCACTCTGGAAACCGCACACCAAATTGACGGCCAGTCCGGGCCACGCGACACTGCCGGGAGCCTCTCCGATCCCCTTCGAGGGTCACTATGCGCCGCTTCGTAAGTGCTGTTCTGACGCTCTGTCTCGTCGCGGTCATCTCTCGACCCGCTGTTGCTGATGAGCCCAAAAAGAACGTCCTGTTCATCGTCTCGGACGACCTCAACTGCAGCCTCCACTGCTACGGCCATCCCAAGATCCAGTCGCCGAACATCGACCGCCTCGCCAGCCAGGGAGTCCGGTTCGATCACGCCTACTGCCAGTTCCCCCTCTGCAGCCCCAGCCGGTCGAGCTTTCTCACCGGGCTGCGGCCGTTTACCACGAAGGTCTTGACGAACCCCGGCCAGAAAGAGTCGCCCCATTTCCGGGAGGCGGTCCCGGACCACATCACGATGCCGCAGTGCTTCCGGCAGAACGGCTACTTCGTGGCCCGCGTCGGGAAGCTGTACCACTACAACGTCCCTAACGGGATCGGGACCGACGGCCTCGATGACCCCCCGTCGTGGGAGTACAAGTTCAACCCCAAGGGGCGGGACAAGGCGGAAGAGGACAAGATCTTTTCGCTCGTCCCGGGCCAGTTCGGCGGGACGGTGAGCTGGCTGGCCGCGGACGGCACCGACGAAGAGCAGACCGACGGCCTTGGCGCGACCGAAGCGATCCGCCTGCTGGAATCGAACAAGGACCGCCCGTTCTTCCTGGCGGTGGGACTCTACCGACCCCATACGCCCTACGTCGCTCCGAAGGCCTACTTTGACCGCTACCCCCTCGCGGAGATCGAGCTCCCGGCCCTGAGCGACCTCGACCGCAGCCGGACGCCGAAGCCCGCCTACGGGAGTGCGAAGAAAGACCAGGACGCGATGACGGACGATCAGCGGCGTCAGGCGATCCAGGCTTATTGGGCCAGCGTCACGTTCATGGACGCCCAGGTCGGGAGCATCCTCGACACCCTCGACCGTCTCAAGCTCCGCGACCGGACGATCGTCGTCTTCACGAGCGACCACGGCTACCACCTGGCCGACCACGGCCTGTGGCAGAAGCAGAGCCTCTTCGAGAATTCGGCCCGAGTCCCGCTCATCATTTCCGCCCCTGGCATGGCCGGAAACGCCAAGGGGGCCAGCACGATGGCCGAACTGATCGACATCTATCCGACGGTCGCGGACCTCTGCGGTCTTAAGGCTCCCGATTCACTGCAGGGGACCAGTCTCAAGGGAGCTCTGCAGGATCCCGAATATCAGGTGAAGAAGGCGGCCTTCACTCAGGTCCAGCGCGGGAAGAACCCGGGCTACAGCGTTCGGACCAAGAGCTACCGGTACATGGAGTGGGGGAACGGCGAGGAGCAGCTGTTCAACCTGGCGGACGACCCGCTGGAGGCCCGCAACCTGGCCGGCCTGCCGGAGAACGAGTCCGCCGTGCAGACCTTTCGGACGTTGATCGCCGACACGCTGAAGAAGGATGCGCCGGCCGGGGAATAGGCGAGCAGAGAGAGGCCATCTGCGGCTAGAGAGCTTGACGGGCCTGGCAACGACATCGTTGCGACGAGACTGGTGTCTCTCGATTTCGTGTAGGAGACACGTGCTTAGAACGTTTTTGGGCCATTATTCAGGTTGCCGGATTCTGGATGAAGCGGGCGAACTTGGGTGTTGACGGGTCGATGCCCGCATGTAGGATCACCGTCAACCCTTCATCATTGCGGTTCACCTTCTTCGGCCTTTTGTTCTCACGCTTTTCTCGCGCCAATCGCGCGGCAAGTTCAACCAACTTAGCGGGTCAACAGATGCGTGCATCCGTTGTTGTGCTTTTGCATCGTGTGTTTGTACTCGGAGCTGTTTCGATAGGGCTGTCCGGCTGTGGGAAGAGTGAGTCGGCGCCAGCGGTAGCACCCGGTCAGCCAACGGAACAGTCAGCGAGCAGTACCAGCGCCGTTCCGGCGCCGGCATCAAAGAAGTAGCAGGGCATTCGCGGTCACGGCATTATTGAGGCCTGTTTTCCCGATCTCGGGGCCAGCATTTGTACGGATGGTTAGCGGGGCTGCCCCGTCGGTTGTTCCGCGCGCGTTCTTGGGGCCGTCGCTCCCGGAGCTGTTGCAACTGCTTTTTTGCGTTTCAACTACTTGAGGCATGGAAATGCGATTCTCTCATCGGCAGCGGAGCGGATTCACTCTCATCGAGCTCCTGGTTGTCATCGCGATCATCGCGGTCCTGGTCGCCATTCTCCTTCCGGCTGTCCAGCAGGCCCGGGAAGCGGCCCGTTCGACGCAGTGCAAAAACAATATGAAGCAGATTGGAGTCGCGCTTCATAACTATCATGAAGCCTTCAATGTATTCCCCCCCGGTCAGATTCGCGGGCGCATCGCGTCGATCGATCGGGAGTTGGGCAACGGATTCAGCTGGGGGGCGATGATTCTCCCCCACATGGACCAGTCTGCACTCTATAACAAGCTGGACTTCGGCGTTCCCGTGTTTGAGGGAGTGAACAAGACAACGATTCTGGCGACCACCGGAATCAACGGGACGATTTGTCCGAGCGACGCCAACCGGACGCGGACTCGGAACGTCCATGCGGTTGGTAATACCAACTACATGGACTCGATTCCAAACACCAGCTATTTCGGGATCAGCGGGGCGTTCAACACCTGGAGCGATAGCACGAACGTCAACTTCTCCGGGGGCTTCTTCACGACCGATCCGGGACCGGAGTCGAGCCTCTCGAAAATTCCGGACGGGAGTACGAATACGATTGCCGTTGTGGAGCATTCCGCACGGATTTGGACCGGAGGCTCCTGGCTGGGAGTTCAAAACGCGACACAGGGGACGGCTTCGCCGGGGCCCGATGTGGCATGCTGCCAGAACTGGTGGATGATGTACGCGGTCTATCCGCCCACGAACGACCTGCGCAAGTATCCGACGCCGAGTGTTCACACGGACTATCGGGCTTCCAGCGATCACACCGGCGGATTGAACATCCTGATGGCGGACGGTTCGGTTCGCTTTCTCGGCGAAAACATCGAACATATCCTGGATACCACGGCCAATACGAGCTACCCCGCTGTCCACGGAGCGGGGTGCCTGTGGGTGACCGGTGGCTGTGCGGATGGGAACTTCACCGACAAGAATGCTCTCGGATCGCGGATGGGACTTTGGCAACGGCTCAATCACAAGAATGACGGCCTCGCTGTCGGAGAGTTCTGAAGCCGAGCAACTGGAACTGTCGGCGAGGCGGATTGAGAGGGGAGAGTGCTGGATCGTCGTCGGATGATCGGTTCGTCGCTGGCCGCGATGCTGTCCCTCGTCGCGACTGTTCCGGCGTGGCCCGCCCCCGCTTCCTCCCCGCCGGCGGACGGATTTCCTCCGCCGGGCGAGCGGCCCCCGGCCCGGCCGGACGGCGTCCAGGTCCTGAACCCCCGCGGACGGGTTCCGGTGAGCCTGATCATTGACGACAGCACGTGCCTGGTGAATCTGGCGCACTTCTGCATTCCGCACTTCGCCGAGGTGTACCCCGACCGCTACCGGCAGGACTGGAGAAAGCTGCCGCGGGAGATCCCGGACACCTTCGTCCGCTCGTTCGGCGAGTGGTGCCGCGAGCACGGGGTCAAAGGGAAGTACAGCGTCGTGCCGTATCCCGCCTGCGTGGGCTGGGTCGATCGGGACATGCCGGGCTGGTCCCGCCGCGAACTGCTCGACAGCCTCAAGCTCATCCGCGAGTTTCTGATGGTCGACTGGGACATCCATCCGGAGATGGTGACCCACACCTTTGCGATCGACACCAAGACCGGGCGGCCGTATCCGGATCGGACCGATCCCTTTCTGGAGAACACGGGCTTCAGTGTCGGAAAGAGCGCCGACGAGCTCGCGGACTACATGGGTTACGCCCTGCGGATCTTGAAGAACGCCGGGATGACGTGCGAAGGGGTGACGACGCCGGGCGGGTTTGGCAACCGCAACCGGCTGAACCTCGCGATCGGTGCCGGCGAGGCGATCCGCGACGTCTTCGGAGCGGAGGTACCGCACTACTTCCGCTACCTGTTCACCGACGAGCAGAGCGTCGCCCCCCGTGTCGAGAATGCCGCGGGGCTCGGAACCGACGATCCACGGTGCGTCGTCTCGATCATCGGCTGCACCGGGGACTGGTTCGGAGGCTGGGACGGGCTGGAGAAGGGGACAGTCGACCAATTCATTACGGCGGACCTGCGAGGCGGACGGCTTCCGCAGGTAATTGACCGGGGCGAGCCGGCGGTCCTCGTCTGTCATTGGCCGGGGCTCTATTTCAACGGCGAGCACTACGGCTTCCACGTCTTTCAGGAGGTCGTTCGCCGGCTTCATGCCCGCTATGACCATCTGGTCTGGATGAAGCTCAGTGAGCTGTCGCGGTACTGGGCGGCCCGCGAACTGACCGCCATCGCAGCGGATCCGCCGGCGAAGGAAGCGGGGGCGGAAAAGGGGGCCGCCGCGGGCTGGAGATTCCGGGCCCCTTTTTCCTGTCCGGCCTTCACGGTCCGGCTTCCGGGGGAAACCAGGAAAAACCCGGTGGTGGCCTTCCGGGGCGAGAAGACCACCTTGCGGCGCGTCGATCGCGCGTGGGATCTGACCGGCGGGGCATGGCGGCCGGTTGAGGGGGGACTGGAGCTTTGCTTCGACCTTTCGAAGGGGGAGTCGTCCGTCTCGATCGAGGGCGACTGAATGCCGCGTGATGGTGGCGCGGGGAATTGATTGGACAAAATGCTTCAAACGCGGAACACTGCGGCTGCAATCGACGCCGACAGATCGAGTTCTGTTGATCGATGATCGCGAATCGGCACTTGGGGAGAACCGAACGCCCGGACTGGCGCTTGGAATTCGCGCCAAGGGTTTAGGATGGGGGGGCACGATGAGCAGCCGACAATCCGTTGGCGGACCGATCACTCAGTTCATTACGCATCACTACCGACATTTCAACGCCGCAGCCCTGGTGGATGCGGCGCGTGGGTACGAAGCGCATCTCGCCTCGGGCGGGAAGATGATGGTCACGCTGGCCGGCGCGATGAGCACGGCCGAACTCGGATTGTCGCTGGCGGAACTCATCCGGCAGGACAAGGTGCATCTCATCTCATGCACCGGGGCCAACCTGGAAGAGGACGTCTTCAACCTCGTCGCCCACAACCACTACGAGCGGGTCCCCCACTACCGCCATCTCTCCAAGCAGGACGAGCAGGCGCTGCTGGACCGGCACCTCAACCGCGTCACCGACACCTGCATCCCCGAGGGGGAAGCGATGCGCCGCATGGAGTCGGCGATGCTTGAGGTGTGGGGGGCGGCCGACAAGGAAGGGCAGCGGTTCTTCCCGCACGAGTTCTTCTACAAGGTGCTCCTCTCCGGCAAGTACAAGGAGCATTACGAGATCGATCCCAAGGACTCCTGGATGCTCGCCGCGGCGGAGAAGAACCTCCCCATCATCGTGCCGGGCTGGGAAGACTCGACCCTGGGGAACATGTTCGCAGCGGCGGTCCTCCGCGGCGAGATCAAGAACGTCCACACGGTCCGGACCGGGATCGAGTACATGACGTGGCTGGCGGAGTACTACACCCAGACCACCAAGAAGACTTCGCTCGGGATGTTTCAGATCGGCGGCGGGATCGCCGGCGACTTCCCGATCTGCGTCGTCCCGATGCTGCACCAGGACCTCCAGCGGGACAACGTGCCGTTGTGGGGGTACTTCTGCCAGATCAGCGACTCGACGACGAGCTACGGCAGCTACAGCGGCGCGGTCCCGAACGAGAAGATCACCTGGGGAAAGCTCGGGGCGGAGACGCCGAGCTACATCATCGAGTCGGACGCCACGATCGTCGCGCCGCTGATCTTCGCCTACCTGCTCGGTTGGTGAAGACCGCGGTCCTCGGGCCTAGCGCTGTGCGCGGGCGGCTGGTGCTTTCACCGCCGCCTCCACAGGGATGACTTCTTGAGCCACCGAACGGCGGAACCGACTTGGGGATCACGCGGACCACGGCCCAGCTCCTGCTTTCCGAGGCGGCGAAGCGGCCGTTTCGCGGCAGCGTCGCGACGCTTGGCCGCCAGCACATCTACTTTTCCCTGGACGACCTGCGGGGCTGGGCGGCGCGGGATGGCGTGACGCTCACCTCCGGCGTGCCGATCCAGCCGCACCGCGAGCCGCACCTCGCCGAGCGCGGCTGGGTCTCCGATGAAACGGTGCTCCGCTCGCTGGGCTTCGAGCGGATCGTCCGGATCGACGTCTCGAACTACGAAGAGGTCGAAGTCCTCTTCGACCTCAATGTCCCGGAGACGCCCCCCGAACTGTGCGGGCAGTTCGACGTGATCCTCAACCTGGGGACGCTGGAGCACGTCTTTCACATTCCGAACGCCCTCGCGCACCTGCACCGCATGCTGCGGCCGGGGGGGCGGATCGTCCACCTGTTTCCCAGCGCCAACTGTCTCGACCACGGGTTCGTCTGCGTCTCGCCGACGTTCGTCACCGACTACTACGCGGCGAACCGCTACCGGATCCACGAAGTCTCGCTGCTGCGGTACCGGACGGATCATGAGCTCTCCGGGATCGACGTCTACGACTACCTGCAGCCGGATCCCTACGGTTGTCCGGTGGGTGGTCTTGACGATCGGATATATCACACGTTCGCGGTTGTTGAGCGGGGGCCGGATTCGACGGCCGCCGTTGTTCCGCAGCAGTCGTTTTACACCGCGCGTTGGGGGGCTGACGGTGTGTCGGACGGGCCGGCTGGGGAGGCTGCGACGAGGTCTCGGGCCGACCGATTGCGGGAAGCGACGGCGGGTTGGCCGGTCGTGCGGAATGTGGCTGCGGCGGCGATTGACGGCTGGCGGTGGCTGCGGCGGACGGTGATGAAGTGGCGGAATCCGGTCCCGTGGAAGTGGGTCCGCCGGCTCCACTGAGCGTTACCGGCCCAAGAACCGGGGTCCAGGGGGAACCCCTGGTGGGGGATGCAAGGGGGCAACGCCCTCTTGCCCGCCGGAGGCCGTCTCGTCGAGAGATGTCTGAAGGAGCACGTATCCAAGCGCGGACATCGTGCCGTATGCCCTCACATCAACCCGCGCGGATTGCAAAGCCAGCGGCATCGGGTGAGGGAGTCCTCAATACCGGTACCGCAAAGGGGACGTCCGTTGCTTACCACGGTTCCTCGCCGGAACGCCTCCGGCGGCAAGGGGGCGTGGCCCCCTTGACCCCTGGCTGCCGTGGCACGTTGGGTTTGAGCTACGGGAGCCGTGCCGGCAAGGACGTGGTTCGAGTGAGGAGGCGAAGCCTGCGGCGTCGGATATTCTGCCTCCAGGGATGAGGACATTGACGTGGTCTTCGAAGCCCGAACCTTGTGTCGATCGACCTCGCGTCCTTAGGAAACAGTCACTTGAGCCGCCGCAGCGTCCTGTTCGTCGTCGGCTCGATGGGAGGGGGCGGGGCGGAACGGCAAATCGTCGAGATCCTGAAGCGGCTCGACCGATCGCGGTTTCGCCCGGTGCTGTACCTGGCCCACAAGCGGGGCGAGCTCCTCGGCGAAGTCCCGGCCGATATCCCGGTGTACTCCTTCTGGGACGACTTCGCAGGGACGATCCGCTCCAAGTTCCACTACCTGCTCGGAACCACCGACCGCGCCCGCTGGCGGCAGATGGCGGAGGTCATCCGGCGGGAGCAGATCGACCTCGTCTTTGACCAGCTGTTCCTGGCGACGCTCGACGCCGCCCAGGCCTGCCACCGGGCAGGCCGGCCGCGGATCTCCGTCTGCCAGTACGAACCGATGGCGGACGTCCGGGAGTACGCCCGAGGCGGTTCGCTCGATCAGGCTATCGCCGTCGCCCGCGATGCCTACTCGTCCGCAGACCGGGTCGTCGCGGTCTCGAACGGGGTCCGCGAGTCACTGATCCGCGACATCGGCGTCCCGCCGGAGCGGATCGAGGTCCATTACAACCTCGTCGATCTGGAGGAGGCGGAACGAAGGTCCGGCGAGTCCGATCCCGGCTTCGATCCGGGGCGGTTTCATCTCCTGACGGTCGCCCGGCTGGCGGAACAGAAAGGGCACGTCTTCCTGATCGAAGCGGTCGATCGCCTTGTCCACCGAGAGGGGCGATCGGAGCTCCTGTGGCACATTGTTGGGACCGGCCCGCTCGAAGAGTCGCTCCGGGCCGAAGTCCGCCGTCGCCATCTCGAAGAGCACATCCGCTTCGAGGGCTTCTGTCCGAACCCGTATCCGTTCTACCGGCATGCGAACCTGTTCTGTCTGCCGTCGAAGAACGAGGGGCTCCCGTGCGTTCTGCTGGAGGCCCTGGCCTGCGGCTTGCCGGTCCTGTCGACCGATTGCCCCAGCGGTCCGCGCGAAGTCCTCGACGGAGGCCGCGCGGGACGTCTCGTTCCTCCCGGCGATCCTATCGCGCTGGCCGAGGCCATCGGCGACTGCCTGGCCCATCCCTCCGCATGGGCTGAACAGGCCCGCATCGGAAAAGGATCCGTCGAGCGGACGTTCGCGATGAACCCGGGCGTTCGCCGGCTCGAAACTCTCTTCGATGAAGTGGCGGCCCGCCCGCGGGAGAATCCCCGTGGAGCGGGCACTTCGCCATGATCCGCCGCGCGTGTCCAGGGACGGTCAGCGCAACTCCAGCGTAAAGTCGTTCCGCTGACCCTTCTCGACCTTCTTGCGGAGGTTCGATTCCATCGGCGAGTTGTACCAGGCGGGAATGACCGACTTCCGCGGCGAGTAGGGATCGTCCGGCTTCGTCGGGACCGACTTCTCGACGAGGATCAGGTGGTCCCCTTCGATCGCGCCGTCCTTGGGGGTGATCGTCGTCAGCGCGAACAGTCCTGCGGCGTCGGTCGTTCCGGTCGCCCGCGGCCCCTGGGCCGGGATGAAGAACACGTTCGCGTCGGCGACCGGCTCCCCGTTGAAGACGATCTTGCCGGTCACCGGCACGGTGCCGATGGACGAACTGCTGCCGCAGCCCGATAGCGCCGCGATCACGGGGAGGGCCGCCAGCACGGACTGGCGAGAGAGAGGGAAGCGCATCATGGGGCTCAAGGAAGCGGGGTGATTTGGAGTCGTGTCAGGACGGGAGAGCCGACGAGCCGCCAATACGGAGGCGCCGTCGTGGTGGGCCAGGCACGGTTCGAGCGGCTTGGACGGAGCTGTCAGAAAGATTGGCCTGCGACGCCCGTCCGCATTGAAAGAGAGGAGGGGCCGTTGTGATTCCAACGGCCCGCTGCTGCCGATCGCAGCCCTCCTGAATAGAACGCGTTAGAACTCGCCCAGCGGCTTGCCGTCCCGCCGGTCTCCGAGCATCTGCAGAGTGGCGTAGTTGATTTCCTGCGCCAGGAACCGCACGGAGCCGTCGCACAGCGTGACGTGGGCGCCGCCCGCGTGCCGCGACTTGAACGCCTGGGCGGTCCCCCAGCTCGTCGTCGTGTTGCAGCCGGTCCCGTAGCCCGGCTCTCCGGGGCAGGTGGGGGCGTTGATTCCGCCGGTCGTTCCGATCCAGAGCGAGTTCATGTGCATCCAGCCGTTCTGAAGATGTGTGGAGCACTTCGGCCGGACTTCGCCCAGGGCGATCGTGTTGCTTGTCCCGTCGACGACGTCGCGGATCTTAGCGGACCAGGGATAGTGCCCCAGGACGCCGGAGATCAGGTTGGCATCGAGCGAGTCCCCGTGAGTCTGGCTGCCGTTCGTGTTGACGGTGTTCCAGCCCGTTCCGCAGACGGAGAAGTTCTGGGCGCCCAGGTTGCCGCCGTAGCTCGTGCAGGCTCGCATGCCGCTCGATGTGTTCTGGCCGCCGCTGAACTTGCCGTCGGTATCGTCGCTCGGACAGAGCAGGTTCGAAATCACCGTCTGGCAGAGGAGCTGCGTCGTCCCGGGTTGGGTCTGCAGGTCCAGATGCTGCGCAAAGGTGAAGTCGATCCGGTTATAGAGTGCCGTCTGATCAAAGTGCGGCAGGAGCATCACCAGGAAGTTGCCGCGGTTATAGGACCAGTTCTGGGCGGCGATGATATTGCCGTTATAGAAGCCTCCCGGGGGAAACTGTCCGGAGGTTTCCGTGTAGTTGTGCAGGGCCAGCCCGAGCTGCTTCAGGTTGTTCTTGCACTGCGACTGCCGCGCCGACTCGCGGGCCTGTTGGACGGCAGGGAGCAGGATGGCGACCAGCACCGCAATGATGGCGATGACGACCAGAAGTTCGATCAGCGTAAATCCACGTCGACGCGCAACCAGCATGGATCAACCCAGGAAGAGAAGAATTGTTCGGCCACGAAGGAAGAGCCTTCACCGCGGGGAGTCTATCGGGCGACTCCAGGGGACGCATCTTCCATAATGATAAATTTTGATGCGACAAAACTGCTTGCGGTGGCGAAATTTCCGGCGTCGCATGTCACCGCTGTGATGCGAATTGCTCCGGTTTTCCGGGCGGTTGGCGTTTGCGCTAACAATGGCGCTGTCGGTCGCTGATTCTCCGACGAGACCATTTGCGAATGCCACGGATCGAATCATACTGATGCAATGCGCTTCACTTTGCTTTCCACTCTTTTGGTCCTGATCTCGGGTCTGGCAACGGGGGCTCCCCCCGATTTTGCCCGCGACGTCCGTCCGATCCTGGAGCAGAACTGCTTCCGGTGTCACGGCGCCGAAAAGCAGATGAGCGGGTATCGGCTCGACCGTCGCGAAATCGCGTTGGCCGGCGGGGAGCTTGGCGAAGCGGCGATCGTCGCGAAGAAGGCGGTCGAGAGTCCGCTGATCCGCTACGTCTCGGGCGAAGACGAGTCGATGCTGATGCCGCCGAAGTCGAGCGGCCTGGCGCGGCTGTCGCCGGAGCAGGTCCAGGTCCTGCGGGACTGGATCGAAGCGGGAGCGGTGTGGCCGGATGACCTCGCCGGCGGACCCGATCCGCGTTTCGACCACTGGGCCTGGAAGAGCGTCCAGCGGCCGTCGATCCCGGCTTCGAACTTCGCGAATCCCGTCGACGCGTTGACCACTGCCAAGCTCGCCGAGAAGAACCTGCGTCTCTCCGAGGAAGCGGACCGGCGGACGCTGATCCGCCGTCTCTCTTACGACCTGATCGGCCTCCCGCCGACTCCCGCCGAGATCGACGCCTTCGTGAAGGACCCGGACCCGCGGGCGTACGAGCGGCTCGTCGACCGGCTCCTGGCCTCGCCGCAATACGGCGAACGGTGGGCCCGCCACTGGCTCGACGTCGTGCGGTTCGCCGAAAGCCACGGCTTCGAGATGAACCAGCCCCGGCCGAACGCCTGGCCGTACCGGGACTATGTCATTGCTGCCTTCAACACCGACAAACCCTACGACCAGTTCGTCCGCGAGCAGCTCGCGGGGGACGTCTATGGCGTCGATGAGGCAACGGGCTTCATCGTCGGCGGACCGTGGGACCAGGTGAAAAGTCCTGACCCGGTCCTGACCGCCCAGCAGCGGGCGGACGAGCTCAACGACATGGTCGGGACGACCGGCAGCACGTTCCTTGGGCTCACTGTGAGCTGCGCCCGCTGCCACGACCACAAGTTCGATCCGATCACGGCGGCGGAGTACTACGCGCTGACGGCCTGCTTCGCCGGCGTGCAGCACGGCGAACGTGGAATGCGTCCGGCCGACTGGGACGAGCGGCAAAAGCGAGCCGGCGAGCTCCGCCAGGAGCTCGCGGCCGTCCAGGCCCGGACGCGGCGCTATCAGCCGCTCGCCCGGACCACCCGGTCCGTGCTGCTCGACAACACTCCCGAAGGGAGCCGGGCGCAGGATGTCGAGGAACTCGAAAAGCCGCGGGGTGTTGCCGCGCACGCCCCGGGGGCGGGGAAGGGGCAGCTCGGATTTGCCGGAGGCCTGGCCGAGCTCCCGAACGTCGGGGGTTCGTACCACTGGTGGACCGGAGTGAAGGACCGCCCGGTGTTCGCCTACCGCCCACGGCTCTCCGGGAATTTCCGCGTGTGGATCTCCTGGGGCTGCGGGTGGCACACGCATGCCCACGACGTGCGATACCTCCTCGACCAAGACGGCGACCCCGCCACGACGGAGGACCAGCGGGAGATCGCCCGCGTCGACCAGCGGATGTTCGCCGACGGTAGCGGCGAGCCGTTCGTCGACAAGCCGTCGTGGAGCGGCTTCCGCGATACGGGCCTCCATCTGCTCCAGCCGGCAACCCGGTTGCTGATCGTGGCGGATGGAACCGGCGACCCCGTGACGGCGGACGCCGTCCTGTTTGAAGAGGTTGCGTCAACGGAGATCGCGGAGCGCGTGACGCCGCATCTGCGTTCCCAGGTCGACCGTGGTGAGAACGTTGAACGCTTTCCGCCCGTGATGGCCCGGTTCGTCCGCTTCCGGATTCAGGAGACGACGGATGCGGAACCGTGTCTCGATGAGCTGGAAGTCTTCACGGCCGAGCCCGGGCCGAGGAACGTGGCCCTCGCGTCGGCCGGCGCCAAAGTCACGTCGTCCGGCGACTACAGCGGGAATGAATTCCACAAGCTTGAGCACGTGAACGACGGCCGCTACGGCAATGAGCGGTCGTGGATCTCAAACGAGCGTGGCGCGGGGTGGGTTCAGATCGAGCTTCCCGAACCGGCTCTGATCGACCGCGTTGTCTGGAGCCGCGACCGGTCGGACAAGCCGAAGTACGCGGACCGGACCGCGAGCCGCTACGAGGTCGCCGTTTCGACGGACGGTGAAAGCTGGACGATCGTCGCTGGCGATCAGGACCGGCTCTCCAGGAACTACCCGCACCGCGTCCCCCCCATCATCGCCTCGTCGGAGATCCGGGAGGAGGAGCGGGAAAGCGTCGCGGCCCTTGCGGCGAGGCAGAAGGATCTGGAGACACAGCTACGCGACGCCGAAACCTTGCCGATGACCTACGCGGGCCGGTTCGTCGCCCCGGGCGAGACGTTCCGCCTCCACCGCGGCGACCCGATGCAGCGGAAGGAGCCGGTGACTCCCGGCGGACTCAAGACGTTCGGCGGGGGATGGGCTCTGCCGGGGAACGCCTCGGACTCCGACCGCCGCGTGGCGCTCGCGAAATGGATCACCGACCCCGCCAACCCGCTCACGGCACGGGTTCTGGTGAACCGGATCTGGCACTATCACTTCGGAACCGGAATCGTCGATACGCCGAGCGACTTCGGGATCAACGGCGGGCGTCCGACGCATCCGGAGCTCCTCGACTGGCTGGCGAGTGAATTCGTCGCCTCCGGCTGGAGCATCAAGGCCCTCCACAGGACGATCCTGACGAGCCGCACGTACCGCCAGGGGAGCGAGGCCCGCGCGGATGGGATGGCGATCGACGCCTCGGACCGGCTGCTGTGGCGGTATCCGCCGCGGCGGCTCGAAGCGGAGCCGTTGCGGGACGCGATCCTCTCGGTGGCGGGGACGATGAATCCGAAGGCTGGGGGCCCCGGCTTCAGCCTCTTCGAGCCGAACACGAACTACGTCCGGGTCTATACGCCGCGGACTGACTTCGGCCCCGATGAATTGCGGCGGATGGTCTACCAGGCCAAGCCCCGCGTGGAGCTCGACACGCTCTTCGGCGCGTTCGACTGTCCGGACGCCGGTCAGATCGCCCCGCGGCGGAACCTGAGCACGACTCCGCTCCAGGCGCTCGGGATGCTCAACAGCGAGTTCATGCAGCAGCAGTCGCAGGCGTTCGCCGAGCGGATCCAGCGCGAGGCTCCCGACTCGGTCGACCGGCAGGTCCGGCTGGCGTTCTCGCTCGCCTTCGGCCGGGAGCCGGAAGCGACCGAGGCGACCGGAGCCGCGGCCCTGGTTCAGCAGCACGGCCTGCCCGCCCTGTGCCGCGCGATCTACAACACGAACGAGTTTTTGACCGTCCGGTAGAAGACCAAATACCAAGACAGAAGATTAAACACCAAGACACCAAGGAGGCACCAAGTTCACCAAGAAGCCACGGGAGTCAGGGCTGGTCCGCTTTGCTCTGTCTCCTGAATCCTTGGTGCCGTCTTTGTGCCTTGGTGTTTCACTCCGGCCTTCCTGAGAACCTCGACTGATGATCGGCCGACAGATCCTGACCCGTCGCGATTTCCTCGACCATGCCCTCACCGGCGCTGCCGGGATGGCTCTCTCATCGCTGCTGGCGCGGGAGACCTTTGCCGCCGCCCCGATCCGGCCAGTGATCGACCCGTCCCGGCCCTATGCCCCCCGCGGCGCGCACTTTGCCTCGCGGGCTAAACGGGTCCTGCTGATCTTCGTCTCCGGGGCGATCAGTCACGTCGACACGTTCGACTACAAGCCGGAACTGGTGAAGCGGCATGACATGCCGATGCCCGGCAGTTCGGGGCTGATCACGTTTCAGGGAGAGAACGGCAATCTCATCAAGCCGATCTGGGACTTCTCGCCGCGCGGTGAGAGCGGAAAGCCGATCAGCAACCTGCTTCCGCACCTCGCTCAGCACGCGGACGACCTCTGTTTCCTCCACGGCATGACCGCCAAGTCCAACACACACGGACCGGCGGAGAACCAGATGTCGACCGGCTTCACGCTCGACGGGTTCCCGAGCGTCGGGGCCTGGGTGACCTACGCCCTCGGTTCGGAGAACGCGAATCTGCCGGCCTTCGTGGCGATCCCCGATCCCCGCGGCGGCCCGCAGGTCGGCCCGCGGCAGTGGGCCTCGGCCTTCCTCCCGGCGGCGTTCCAGGGGACCGCCTTCAACGCCGACAAGCCGATCCCCAACCTCGCCCGCCCGGTGGAGATGAGCGCCGAGAACGACGTCGCGACGCGGGACTTTGTGAAGTTCCTCAATGACCGGCATCTGGAGCGGAACCCCGGCGACACCGACCTGATGGCGCGGATCGCCTCGTACGAGCTTGCTGCGCGGATGCAGCTTGCCGCGGCCGACGTGGCGGACCTGTCGCAGGAGTCGGAATCGACGCTCAAGCTCTATGGGGCCGACGACGCGGAGAACTCCGTGAAGGCCCGGTTCGCCAAGAACTGCATGCTGGCCCGCCGGCTCCTGGAACGGGACGTCCGGTTTGTCCAGGTCATCAACGGCTCCTACGCGATGGGCGAAGGGGTGGGGAACTGGGACGGCCACAAGACCATCGAGAAGCAGTACGGCATTCACGGGCCGATCCTCGATCAGCCGGTCGCCGGTTTGCTGGCGGATATGAAGCAGCGGGGGCTGATGGAGGACACGGTCGTCGCGTTCGTCACCGAGTTCGGCCGGATGCCGACGTTCCAGAAGGGGGCGAACGGCCGGGACCACAATCCGAAGGGGTTCACCTGCTGGCTGGCGGGGGCGGGGGTGAAGCGGGCTTTCAGCTATGGGGCGACGGACGAGTTCGGGTATCAGGCGGTCGAGAACCCGACGACGATTTACGATCTGCATGCCACGCTGCTGCACCTGATCGGCCTCGATCATGAGCGGCTGAGCTTCTACCACAACGGCATTGAGCGGCGTCTGACCGACGTCCACGGGCACGTGCTGCGTGACGTCCTGGCGTGACGGCCGTAATCGCTCTGTCCCATCTGTGTGCATCTGTGTTTATCTGTGGCTAAAAATCTGATCAGCCACAGATAAACACGGATAAACACAGATCAGAAGCTGACTCAGCCGTTGTTGAGATGACCGAGAATCCACTCTCGGCCCGCCTCATGGTTGACGATCGGCAGCTCACCATAATGGTCGCAGAAATATCGGAACCGCTGCGGCCCCAGCTCCGCCTGACGATCCACAAGCTGAACATCATTCGCCAGCTTGCGAACGACACCAACGCCGTGGTCGATCTTGAACAGCCGAAAGTCGAGCCCCGGCGTCGTGGCGAGCTCGAAAGCCACCTTCCAGACATCGCCGGTCCACGTCCGACCAATCGAGATGTCCGGCACATGCTCCTCAATCCAGGTCCGCGGATGCAGGTCGTGAAGAGCGATCCACCCCCCCGGCTCCAGAGCCTTGAGACTGTTCACCACATCGCGGCGAACCTGCTCGTACGTATGAAGCCCGTCGATGAACACGACATGGAATTTCTCCCCCGTGTGGCCCCGAAAGTAATCGTCGCTCGGCATCCGGTGCGTCCCGCCGCGGACCGGATCGACACCGGTCTTATGGCGGGCCATCACGGCATCGAACAGGGCGTTCCAGAAACAGCCGATCTCCAGATACCGCCCCTCGACCTGCTTCGAGAGCAGGAGGTTCACGATCGCGATGCGGTTGTAGGGGATCGCGTACCAGTCGATATCGAACCGGTGTGCCTCCGCGTGGCCGCGATGGGCCCACTCCCGGAACTGACGGCGGACCGATCGGATGAGGGACAGCATGGGGGCGGTGGCGGGGCAGGGGACTCGACGTCGGAACTCTTCACGAAAGAGATCGGACACTACGGCAACGGGTGAGGGAAACGCCAGCCCGCCGGCAACAAGTGCAGGGCTCGCCAAGTGTCCAGAGATCGGCCGACCGGCGCGGCCGGCCCGCGCCGCCCGTCGGCCGCGGGGACCCATCGCAAAATCATTGCTCCCATCGGCCTCCGACGGGGACTGGAGGTTCCCAGCCTTGGAATGCCGTGATACCATCCGCCTGTTCACCATGAACGGCCTAGGATTCTGAGACCACGGACCAGGAACTCGACGATGCAGCTGCGTCTCGCGTTGATCGCTTTGCTTCTAGGACTCTCAATGACCAGCAATTCCAGCGCGGCGGAGCCGCAGAAGGTGACAACCGTCGAGGGGATCACCGAATACGTCCTCGAAAACGGGCTGCGGGTTCTGCTGTTTCCCGATCCCTCCAAGCCGCAGGTGACGGTCAACCTCACGGTCTTCGTCGGCTCCCGCCATGAGGGCTACGGCGAGGCCGGGATGGCCCACCTCTTGGAACACATGCTCTTCAAGGGAACTCCGGCCCATCCGGAGATCCCCAAGGTTCTCAAGGACCACGGGGCGGACTTCAACGGGACGACCTGGCTCGACCGCACCAACTACTTTGAGACCCTCCCGGCGAGCGACGACAACCTCGAGTTCGCCATCCGCCTCGAAGCGGACCGGATGGTCAACAGCTACGTGAAGGGTGAGGACCTCGCGAAGGAAATGACGGTCGTCCGCAACGAATTCGAACGGGGGGAAAACAGCCCGTCCCGGATCCTCGATCAGCGGATGACGTCGGCCTGCTTTGAGTGGCATAACTACGGCAAGTCGACGATCGGCAACCGGGCCGACATCGAGCGCGTGCCGGTCGTGAACCTCAAGAAGTTCTACGAGCGGTTCTACCAGCCGGACAACGCGATGCTGATCGTCGCCGGCCAGTTCGACGAGCAGAAGGCCCTCGAGTTCGCCAACAAGTACTTCGGGATCATTCCCCGGCCCGAGCGAAAGCTCGACGACACCTACACCGAAGAGCCGGCCCAGGACGGCGAGCGCCGCGTGACCCTTCGCCGGGTCGGCGACGTGGCGATCGTCGGGGCGATGTATCACATCTGCGCGGGGCCGCATCCGGACTACGTCCCCATCGACGTCCTGGAGCACGTTCTGACCTCGTCCCCGTCGGGCCGCCTCTACAAGGCGCTCGTCGAGACGAAGCGGTGCGCCAGCATCAGCGGAGCGGCCTACGCCCTCCACGACCCGGGGATCTTCAAGGTCAGTGCCGAGGTCGCCGCCGGGAACGATCCCAATGACGTCCTGACGACGCTCCTAGAAGTCGTCGAGACGGTTGGCGAAAAGGGAGTCACCCAGGAAGAAGTCGAGCGGGCCCAGCGGTACTGGCTGAAGAACTGGGAAAACGCGATGAACGACTCCGCCCAGCTCGCGGTGCAGCTCAGCGAATGGGCGGCCCAGGGGGACTGGCGGCTGCTGTTCCTCTACCGCGACCGGCTGGAGAAGGTCACCCCGGCCGACGTTCAGGAAGTGGCCAAGAAGTACCTGCAGCGGAACAACCGCACCGTCGGCATCTTTGTCCCGACGAAGGAAAGCCAGCGGGTCACCGTCCCGCCGACGCCCGTCCTGGCGGAAATGATCGGCAACTACGAAGGGCGGGAGATGGTCGCCCAGGGTGAGGCGTTCGACGTCTCCGCCGAGAACATTGAAAAGCGGACCAAACGGACGAAGCTCGACAGCGGACTCAAGGCGGCCTTCCTTCCCAAGAAGACCCGCGGGGAGTCGGTCAGCCTCGTGGTCCGGCTGCGGTACGGAACGGTCGACGCGCTGAAAGGGAAGAACGCCGCCAGCGAGATCCTGCCGGCCCTGATGCTGCGGGGAACGAAGAAGCTCTCCCGGCAGCAGATCCAGGACATCCTCGACACGAACAAGGCCCAGCTCATTCCGAGCGGGAGCGCCGGAGAAGCGAGCTTCACGATCGAGACCCGGCGGGCCAATCTGCCGGAGATTCTCGACCTGCTCCGTCAGGTCCTCCGTGAGCCGACGCTGCCGACGGACGAGATGGAGATCATCCGCAACCGCAAACTGGCCGCTCTCAAGCAGCAGCTCACCGATCCGCAATCGCTGGCCCGCGTGGCGGTCTCGCGGTACCTCGGCGAATACCCGGCGGACGATGTCCGCTACGTCCCGACGGTCCAGGAAGAGATCGACCGCTGGACGAACCTGAAGCTTGAGGAAGTTACGAGCCTCTACTCGACGTTCCTCAACGGCCAGTACGGCGAAGTGGCGGTCGTCGGCGACTTCAATCTGGAAGAGGTCGGCCCGGCTCTCGACAAGGCCCTGGCCGGCTGGACGACGAGCGAGAAGTATGAGCGGATCAAGCGGTCGGGACAGGTCGACATCGCTGCCAACACCCGCCAGCAGATCGAGACGCCGGACAAGGAGAACGCCGTTTACCTCGCCGGGACCGTGATCCCGATGGGAGACGCCGCTCCGGACTATCCGGCAATCCTGATCGCCAATCAGGTTCTTGGAAGCAGTGGCCTCTCCTCCCGCCTCGGAGACCGGATCCGCCAGAAGGAAGGGCTGTCGTACGGGGTCGGCTCGATCCTGCGGGCGAGCTCGCTCGACGACCGCTCGACGTTCCTGCTGTACGCGATTACGAACCCGGTCAACATGCCGAAGGTCGAAGCGGCGATGAAGTCCGAGGTCGAGAAGCTCGTGGCCGACGGGGTCACCAGCTCGGAGCTGTCCGATGCTCAGAAGGGGTACCTGGAGAACCTCAAGGTGACCCGCACGAGCGACAACGAGCTCGCCAGCACGCTGGCGGACACGCTCAATACGGACCGGACGATGGAGTACTACACGAAGCTGGAGAAGGCGATTGCCGGACTCAGCACGGAAGTCGTCGCCGATGCCCTCAAGAACCGCCTGATCTGGAAGCGGATCGCGGTGGTTGAGGCGGGCGACTTCGCCAAGGCCGCGAAAGAGGCCAAGGAAGCGGCTCCGCAGTAGTGTTCTGTCCGAAGACACGTCCCGTCACGCATCGCGGATGTCGTGACGGGAAAGCGAAGATGTTGTCTGTTTCTTCGTTGTGGATTGGCGGTCCTCGGCGAATGTTCGGTATGCCGCCGGGCAATCCGTCTCGCCTGGCGGAAGCACCAGCCTCACTTTTGTTCCTCTTCGTTGCGTCGCACCATGTCGTTCAAGCCTGCCTACAAGCGCATCCTCCTCAAGATCAGCGGCGAGTGCTTCTGCCGGAATCGGGAAGGGGGGATCTCGATGTCCGAAGTCGGGGCCGTTTCGGAGCAGATCCGGAAGGTCGCGGAGTCGGGAGTCCAGCTGGCGATCGTCTGCGGCGGGGGGAACATCCTCCGCGGCAAGCAGTTTTCGGCGGTGAGCGCGGCGATCCAGCCAGCGACAGCTCACTACATGGGGATGCTGGCGACGATCATCAACGGTCTCGCGCTGCACGACGCCCTGGAGAATATCGGCGTGCCGACGCGGCTGCAGACGGCGATCCGGATGGAGAGCGTGGCGGAGCCGTTCATTCGGCGGCGGTGCATTCGGCATCTGGAGAAGAACCGCGTCGTGATCCTTTCGGGGGGGACGGGGAGCCCGTTCGTGACGACGGACACGGCCGCTGCGCTCCGGTCGCGGGAGATTGAGGCGGATGCGCTGCTCAAGGCGACGCGTGTGGACGGGATTTACTCGGAGGATCCGGAGAAGAATCCGCATGCTGTCCGGTACAGCGAGATCAGTTATCAGGACGTGCTGACGAAGCGGCTCGGTGTAATGGACCTTCAGGCGGTGCATCATTGCATGGAAGGGAAGATTCCGATCGTGGTGTTCAATTATCTCCGCGAGGGGAATGTGGAGCGGGCGGTGGCTGGTGAGCGGATCGGCACGCTGGTCCATGGTCAGGCGCAGAGCGTCTGAAGGAACGTCGTCCTATACCGGGGTCCAGGGGGTAACCCCTGGTGGGGAGTGCAGAGGGGCAACGCCCCTTTGCCCGCCGGAGGCCGTCTCGCCGAGAGATGTCTGAAGGAGTGAGTGTCCAGGCGCGGACACGTTGTCGGATGCCCCCTCACCAACCCGCTGCGGATTCCAGTGCGAGCGCTGAGTCCTCAACGCCGGTTCCACAAAGCGGACGTCCGTTGTTTGCCACGGTTCTTCATTGAAGTGCCTCCGGCGGCAAGGGGGCGTGGCCCCCTTGACCCCAGGCTGCCGTGGCACGTTGGGTTTGAGCTATAGAGTCCGTCCGGCAGGGACGATCGCTTGAGGAACGCACCTCGCGGTCGCCACACTCCTGAGACAGTCACAGCTCCACCGGTTCCCCAGCAAGGCTCCGGACTGGTCGACAGGAGGCGGAAATGACGCGGTTCCTATCAGCCCTGCTCCTCACAGGACTTCTCGTCGCGGGAGCCGCGGCTCCCCAGCCCGCCCCGGCCGGCGAGTTCAACGAAGTCCTCTCCGTCGGCGATACCGCCCCGAAGTGGGAGAACCTCCCCGGCACAGACGGGAAACAGCACTCCCTTACCGATCTGGCCGACAAGCCGGTCGTGGTCGTCGTGTTCACCTGCGCCAGTTGCCCCTTCGCCGTCGCCTACGAGCAGCGGATCGGCGAACTGATCGCCCAGCGCGGCGGCCCCGAGGGGAAAGTCGCCGTCGTTCCGATCTGCGTCAACAACGTCACGGGCGATGACCTTGAGGCCCTCAAGAAACGGGTCGAAACCAAATCGCTCCCGTTCCACTACCTGCACGACAAGTCCCAGAAGATCGCCAAGGACTTCGGAGCCAACTTCACCCCCGAGTTCTACGTCCTCGATAAGGACCGCAAGGTCGTCTACATGGGAGCCATGGACGACAACGCCGACGCCGCCAAGGTGAAGACCAAGTACCTCGATGCCGCGATCACGGCGGCCCTCGAAGGAAAGACTCCCGAGAAGAAGGAAGTGATCGCCCACGGCTGCCGGATCCGCTACGCCCGCGAGCGCCGCTCCTGAACCACGCTCTCCGCAACTGTCCGCCCGCCTCTCTCCCCGAGTCGTTCGTCCCGATCAAGCCATCTTGCTCTCCGAGAACCCGCTCAGCGTCCTGACCTTCATCGTGGCTCCCGCGATCCTGACCAACGCGTCGTCGGTCATGGCTCTCGGCACGTCGAACCGCTTCGCCCGGGCCATCGACCGCCTGCGGACGCTCGTCTCGCAGGTCGAAGGGAAAGACCCGCGGCTGAGCCCCGAGATCGCCCTCAAGGTCCGCCAGCTCCGGGTGGCCGAGCGGCGGGGACTCTACCTGGTGCGGGCCCTGACGGCGTTCTACGTCTCCGTCGGTTCGTTCTCGGCGGCCGCCCTCATGTCGCTCCTGGCGGCGGGGCTGTTCGTCGGGACCCTGGCGAGCGCGGGCTACTTTCTCCTCGCCACGGCTCTGACATCAGGCTGCGTCGGCGTGGGAGGGCTCGTGACGGGGACGTCGCTGCTCGTCCTCGAGACGCGAATGACGCTCCGCATCCTGACCGAGGAAGCGGAGTTCATGCTGCAGCGGGCGACATCCCGTGGAGAGAGCGGCGAAGTCCTCGGTCCGGGGCGACCCGGCGAAAACTGGCCGACCCCGCCTTGAAACGCCGCCGCAATGCATCGTCGCGAGACGCAGCCCTTACCGGTAAGAAGCCGGCTTCCCCTTGATGGCGTCCTTGATCGCCTGGTCACGGATCGAAGACATTCGCTTCTCAGCCTCGAATTCCTTCCGCTTCGGGAGCGGAACGAGACCGTCCTTGTCCTTGGCCGGCGCGTTGGGCTTACGGAGCAGAGCCTCGCGGATCTTGTCGGCGGTGGCCTTGGACTCCTTCATCGCCTTGGCCTGCGTGTAGGTGTCGTGATAGACACGAGATCCGCGGGCGATGACACGGCGATCCACGAAGTCCTCGATCTCCTCCCGTTCGGCGGCTTTGTCAACCGGGGCGGGGGCGGAGGCGGGCTTGTTCGCGGCCATACAGATCGGTCCAAAAACTTCACAGCGAATTGTTTCCGGCAGTATAGCGTGATCGGGGTCAATCTCACAGGACGGGCAAAAACCGCCTTGACGATTTCCGAAACGATGTGCGTATAAAGATTGGCCTCGCGGGTTTCGGTGATTTGGGGCGGAACGATGGAAACGGACGATCGACCGCAGGGAACGACACGGGCCGGGGCGATTGTCCTGGTCGGTCTGGCGGCCCTCGTGTCGGCCGAGCCGGCCGCGGCGGGGATGCCGTCGATCACCCTCACCGACGTTGCCCGGGCCCGTCTGGACGCCATCTCGTTCTTCGCCATGGGCCTGCTTCTGGCGGCGGGAGCCTTCCGCTGGCTTTGGAATTCGCTCGTCCGGGACGTCCCCTGGCTGCCGCAACTCAGCTACCGCCGGGCCCTGGGCTGGACGGTCCTGTGGGGCCTCCTGTTCCTGATCGTCCTGACGATGATCTCCGGAGCCCGGGAGCTGCTGACGCCAGGAGCGTGGGAGAAGGTCGGCTTCACGTACCGGGTCAAGGAATCGGCCACCGCGCCGGCCCCCGGAGTCTCCAAAGAGGACCGGATCCGCGGGCTCGAGACGCTGCGGCTCGTGCTCTGGAGTCACGCTGCCCGCCATGAAGGCCGCCTCCCCTCTTCGAAGGAGGAGGCGGAGTTCGCCGCCGAGTTCTGGAGGCAGCCCGGCCATCCCGCGATCGAATACATCTACCGCGGCGGTCTCGAGATCGGCAAAGAGGCCCGGCCGCTGGCGATCGAGTACGACCTCTACGGCGACGGGCAGTGGGCCCTCTATTCCGACGGGGCCGTTCGCCCTTTCCCCGGCGTCGAGCCGGTCTCCGCCGCCGCTCCCGCCGCGACTCCAGCGAGCCAGCCGCGAGAGGCTCGGGGGGAACAGCCATGAGAGGGCGACCTCTGGGATGCGCGGCGACTCTCGGCGTCGTGGGCCTCCTGCTGGCGTTCATCGGTCTGGTCGTCCCGCTCGACGCCGCCTTCGCCCTCGCGTTCGGCTGGCTGCGGCATTCCTGGCGACTGGCGAGCCAGGTCCGCCTCGAGCCGATCCAGCTCGGAACGTTTCTCGTGCTGACGTTCATCGCGGTGGGCCTCTTCCGCCGGTTGATGATGACCGAGGGGCCGCCGCCGACTGAGGCTCCGGACCACCCGGAGACTCGATCGGCTCGTCGGCTCCCCGCCGGATTCGCCTGGCGAGCGGTGGCTCTCTGCCTTGTCGCGTTCACGGCGGGAATCGCCATGGTCGGGGTCGCCCACCAGTTGGCTTGGCTGGCCGTCTCTCCGGAGCCCTGGACGGAGAACCGTTTTTCGCTCTCCATCGCAGGGAGTATCAGTGGCAGACATCTCCACACGATTGCCCACGGCGTCTCCTTGCACGAAGACGAGTTCCAGAAACTTCCGGGAACCGGCGCCTACTCCGCCGGCGGAGGCGCCCTTCACAGCTGGATGACAAGGCTGCTTCCGTATGTTGGACATCCGGAACTGTATCGCCGGATCGACGTCGGGAGATCGTGGCGGGATCCTGTGAACGCCGACCCGCTCTCCCAGACCGTCGAGGAATTCGGGTATCCCGAGCGGGAGCGAATCGTTCTCCCCGAATCGATCGAAGGGCGGGGGATAGCGACGTATGCCGGGAACGTTCGGGTTCTCGGACCGAATGGATGCGAGACGTCCCGGGAGGTGAAGGATGGTCTCGCCCAGACACTCTTCCTCGGCGAGATCCGCGAGAACTTTCGGGCCTGGGGAGATCCGTCCAATCTGCGGGACCCGGCGCTCGGGGTGAACCGTTCGCCAGTCGGGTTCGGTGCGCCTTGGTCGTACGGGACGCAATTTGTGATGGGCGACGGCTCGGTCCGCCGTATCTCGGACCGGGTGTCGCCAGAAGTCCTACTCCAACTCGCGACGCCGAATGCCGGCGATGGTGGAAGCGAGCTGCTCGATCCGTTCTGAGGGAGGCCGGGGCGGCGGCGGGGCTGGCCGCGCCTGCCGTGAAAAGACTTCCGCTATCGAATCGCGGAATCAGGTCGATGCAATGAATTCCCGGAAACGCACTCTCGGAAGGGCTGGATGTCTCTCGGCGGGAGGCTTGGCCTTCGTTGTCTTTGCATGCCTGGGCGGCCCCCTGTTGCCCGAGATCGTCTTCGCCCTGACAGCGGGCTGGTGGCGGCATGCCGTTCGGATCGCGGGGGACGTGACGATTGCCCCGCTTGAGGTGATCACCTTCGCAGTCTGTGTTCCGGCAACGCTAGTCCTCGCGGGACTCATTCGACGTGCGGCGCCGGGCACTGCGTCGGACGGTCCACTCGACGTCGTTCCGTCCGGCACCCTGCCCGTCTGCCGAACACTCCGCGCCGCTGGACTGGTCGCCTCGTTGTTCGTGCTATTCGCCGTGGGGACCTGTGCGGTCGCGATCGTAAGGCACGCGACATGGCTGTTGACGACTCCGGGGCCGCTCGTTGAAACGGGACGGGTGAGTTCCCGGCGTGCGGGGAGTCGAAACGCCATGCAGGCCATCGGCAGTGGCGTCATCTGGCACCACCAGGAACGCCATGCCTATCCCGTGAAGGGGACGTTCTCGCCCTCCGGGGCGGCAATCCACAGCTGGATGACGTTTCTCCTTCCCTACATGGAGCAGGCCGCGCTGTTTCGGCGACTCGACCTGTCCCAGCCGTGGAACGCTCCCCGGAACCGGCCGCTGCTCACCACGAAGATCGCGGTCTATCGGTACCCGGATCCCTACCAGGATCTTCTTCCTCCGGATGTCGACGGCCTGGGAGTGGCCTCGTTCGCCGGCAACGTTCACGTTCTCGGACCGGGACGCAGCCAGTCGATGGACGAAGTCGCCGATGGAACTTCCGAGACGATCCTGATGGGCGAGGTGCGGGAGGCGTTCAGGGCCTGGGGGGACCCGTGCAACCTCCGCGACCCGGCGGCCGGAGTGAAACGGGAGCCGGCCAGTTTCGGAGCCCCCGGTCCGGCTCCCACCCAATTCCTGATGTGCTCCGGTCACGTACGCCCAGTCGCCGACAACGTCGACGCGGAGGTTCTTTGCCAGCTCGCGACTCCCTCGGGGCACGATGGCGGTACGGAACTGCTGGAGAGATTCCACTGACCTACGAGGCGGGCTTCATCCCCAGGCTCTTGACCAGGAAGGCCCACTGGTCGGTCAGCTCTTCGATGATCTTGGCGGTCGGCTTGCCGGCGCCGTGGCCGGCACGGGTTTCGATGCGGATCAGGATCGGGGCGTCGCCTCCCTGGGCTTCCTGGAGGCGGGCGGCGAACTTGAAACTGTGGCCGGGGACGACGCGGTCGTCGGTGTCGGCGGTCGTCACCATCGTGGCGGGGTACTTCGTTCCGCTCTTGATGTTGTGGTACGGGGAGTAGGCCAACAGGGCCTTGAATTCCGCGGCGTCGTCGGCCGAGCCGTAGTCGTCGACCCAGTACCGCCCCGCCGTGAACTGATGGAAGCGGAGCATGTCCATGACGCCGACCGCCGGGAGGCACGCGCCGTAGAGGTCGGGCCGCTGGGTGAGGCAGGCTCCGACGAGCAGGCCCCCGTTGCTGCCCCCCTGGATCGCGAGCCTGGACGGTTGCGTGTACTTCTCCAAGATCAGGAACTCGGCCGCGGCGATGAAGTCGTCGAAGACGTTCTGCTTCTTGAGCTTCGTCCCCGCCTGGTGCCAGTCTTTGCCGTACTCGCCCCCGCCGCGGAGGTTCGCCATCGCGAAGACGCCTCCCATCTCCATCCAGGCGAGGCGGCTGATCGAGAAGCCGGGGGTGAGGGGGATGTTGAACCCGCCGTAGCCGTAGAGGAGCGTCGGGTTCTGGCCGTGGAGCTTGAGGCCTTTCTTGTGGGCCACGAACAGCGGCACCCGCGTTCCGTCCTTGCTCTTGGCGAAGACCTGCTTGACCTCGTAGTCGTCCGGGTTGAAGTCGACCTTCGCCCGTCGCAGCAGCTCGCTTTCGCCCGTGATGAGGTCGTAACGGTAGGTGCTCGGCGGCGTGGCGAAGCTGGAGAACGTGTAGAACGTCTCCGTGTCTGTCCGCTTCCCGTTGAAACCGGCGGCGGAGCCGATGCCGGGGAAGTCGACCGTCCGCACGAACTTTCCATCGACGGTGTGGAGGGCCACCCGGGTCTTGGCGTCCTTGAGGGACTCCAGGACGAACAGGTTGCCGACGAGGCTCACGTTCGTGAGGGCTTCGGTCCCCTGCGGGACGATCTCCTTCCAGTTCTTGCGGTCCGGATTGCGGATGTCGATAGCGATGACCCGCTTGAGCGGGGCGTCGAGGTCGGTCTGGAAGTAGAAGGTGGTCCCGTCATTGCCGATGAATGAGTATTCGTTCTCGAAGTTGTCGATCAGCGCGACCGGCGCCCCATACGGGTCGGTGAGGTCTTTGTAGAAGACCCGGAAGCGGTCGTCGGTCCCGACCATGACGGTCAGGATCAGCCAGCGGCCGTCCTCGGAGACTATGGAGTAGAAGCCCCATTTCGGCTCGTCCGGCCGTTCGAAGACGAGAGTGTCCTGAGACTGCGGGCGGCCGACGCGGTGGTAGTAGACCTTCTGGTTGAGGTTCAGGTTCTGGAACTCGGCCCCTTCCTTCGGCTCCGGGAAGCGGGCGTAGAAGAAGCCCTGGCCGTCGCTTGTCCAGGCGGGGGAGTTGAACTTCATCCAGTGGATTTCGTCGTCGAGGACTTTACCCGTCTCGACGTTCATGATGTGCCAGACCCGCCAGTCGGATCCGCCGTCCTGGACGCCGTAGGCGAGGTAGCGGCCGTCATCGCTGAAGGACATGCCTTCGAGGGCGACGGTGCCGTCCTTGGACCAGGTGTTGGGGTCGATGAGGACGCGGGCTTCGCTCTGGAGGGAGTCCTGGATGTAGAGGACGTCCTGGTTCTGGAGGCCGTCGTTCTTCTCAAAGAAGTATTTGCCGCCGACTTTGAACGGCGTGCCGAACTTTTCGAAGTCCCAGAGCTTCGTGAGTCGCTGGCGGATTGCTTCCCGCTGGGGGATCGATTCGAGGAAGGCTTGTGTGTGTTTGTTCTCGGCTTCGACCCAGGCTTCGACGTCTTTGGAGTTGCGGACGTCGTCTTCGAGCCAGCGGTAGGGGTCGGGGACCTGTGTGCCGTGGTAGGTGTCGACCTGTGAGCCGGTCTTGGTTTTGGGGGGAGCGGCCGGGAGTGGCGAGGGAGGCGACATGAGGAGCAGGGCGAGGAGGGCCGAGGTCAGTCCGGTGCGGAGCATGGAGTTTTCCCGTGAGTGGGTGACGTCTGGACTTGTAGGCCGCGCGTGCCTATCTGTCCATTGCGGATCAAGAACCGGGTCCAGGGGGACCCTGGTGGGGGATGCAAGGGGGCCACGCCCCCTTGCCCGCCGGAGGCCTGGCCGTCGGAAACCGTCGGAAGGAGCACGTGTCCAAGCGCGGACACCGTGCCGTATGCCCCTTCACCAACACGAGGGGATTGCAAAGCCAGCGATGTGGTTTGAGGGAGTCCTCAACGCGGGGACCACAAAGGGGACGTCCGTTGCTTACCACGGTTCCTCATGGAAATGCCTCCGGCGGCAAGGGGGTGAGACCCCCTTGACCCCAGCGGCCGTGGCACGTTGGGTTTGAGCTATGGGAGTCGCGCCGGCGAGGACGTTCCCTACCGCGAAAGCGAAATCAGCCGCTCATGCGCCCCCTGCCACGCCGCCCCCGCCTGCGGCTCGAACCGCTTCAGCTCACTGCTCGCCCGCACCACCGCCCGAATCTCCTCCAGCGAACCGATATCACCGGCCGAACGCGCCTGGACCAGCACATTCCCCAGCGCCGTCCCCTCCACCGGCCCCGCAATCACCGGCCGTCCACAGGCATTGGCGGTGAACTGGTTCAACAACTCGTTCTTCCCACCCCCGCCGACGACATGGATCACTTCGATCCGCGTTCCCGTCAACGACTCGATCCCCTCCAGCACCTGCCGATACTTCAGAGCCAGGCTTTCCAGAGCACAACGGATGAGCTGTCCCTCGGTCTCCGGCACCGGCTGGCCCGTCTTGCGACACCACGCCTGCAGAGCCGCTGCCATATCGTCCGGGCTGAGGAACGCCGAATCGTTGCAGTCGACAATCGACCGGAACGGCTCAGCCGCCTCCGCCTTCTGAACCAGCGTGGCGTAGTCGAACGTGTTCCCCTTCCGCTCGAACGACCGACGGCATTCCTGAACAAGCCACAGCCCCATGACGTTCTTGAGGAGCCGATACGTCCCGTCGATCCCCCCTTCGTTCGTCACGTTGAGAGCCAGCGCCTCGGGCCCGATCACCGCCTGCTGCACCTCGACGCCGATCAGCGACCACGTCCCCGAACTGATGTACGCCCAGTTCGCCTTCCCCGTCTGGTCGGTCGGCACGGCGGCGACGGCCGCGGCGGTGTCGTGTGTCGCTGGAGCAACGACCTGAATCCGGCCCAGCCCCGTTCGCCGGGAGACCTCCTCGCGGAGCGCACCGAGCCGCGTCCCGGGCTGAACGAGGTCCGGGAAGATGCTCGTCGGGATCTGGAACTTCGTCAGGAGCTCATTGGCCCAGTTCCGCTTCAGAGGATGCAGGCACTGCGTGGTGGTAGCGTTCGTGAACTCGACCACCTTGCTGCCGCTCAGGAGCCAGTGGAAGAAGTCCGGCATCATCAGGAACTTGTCCGCCTGGGCCAGCAGCTCCGGATCCTTCAGCGACATCGCGATGAGCTGGTAAAGCGTGTTGATCTCCATGAACTGAAGACCGGTCTGAGCGAAGATCTCCGCCTGTGGAACACGCGTGAAGGCGTGTCCCATCACCCCCTGCGTCCGCGGGTCGCGGTAGGTGTAAGGCGCCCCCAGCATCTCGTTGTTCTTCGTCAGCAGGACGTAGTCCACGCCCCACGTATCGACCCCGACCGAAACGATGCGGTCGCCGTACTTCTGGGCCCCTTTGGCGAGGCCGTCCTGAATGTCGGTCCAGAGCCGCAGGACATCCCAGCGGCGGGTCCCTGCCATCGGGACGGTGACGTTGGGGAACCGGTGCAGCTCATCCAGCCGGACGATGCCCTCGTTCAGCGTGCCGGCGATGACGCGCCCGCTCTCGGCTCCCAAGTCGACCGCCAGATACACCCGCTCCGCCATGTCCTGCCTCGTCCGCTGCGCTTTGACTGAGGAATTGCTCGATGGAGACCGGGACAAGCCCGATCCGCGCGTGACCGTACCGGGAACCGCCGCGTGTTCCAAGCGAACGGGGGGAGCGCCTGTCGGCCGGCTTCGCGCCGGACGGAGCCTTCTTCCGGAACGGGATCGAAGCCAGCGAGCGGTCCGGGTTTCCCCGGACGATGCCGGGCGGCATGTGACGCCGAGAGTCTTCCGGCCGTTCGGTGAACGCCGCCGCGGGAATGAAACGGGGCCGACAGGCGCCGAAGAGGGGCGGAAAACGAAAAAACCCCGGTTGCCTAGCCCAAGCAACCGGGGCCTGTTCGTGAGGATGCGGCTGGCCCGCTTACGCATCCTCACGAGCATTCTGTACAAGTCACAAGATCGGTTGTTTTGCCTAGTGACGCATGACCTGTTGAGGCTATTCTTTCTGGAAACTGTGTTTCACGAGACCTTTCGGTCAGTCACCTGTCGCGGCCTTTCCCAATGCTGCCAGAGCTGAGCCTCGTATTTCAGACGGAAAGGAAGACCAGCCTGCGGTTTCCGCTGCGGCCTGGTGTTCATCGAGTCGGCCGGGCCGCGGACTGCGATATTCATTTGATGCACATGTCGATTTCACGTGTGCACGCGGTCATCACGCACTCGGGAGCGACCATTCGCGTGGCGGACCTCGGCAGCCGCAACGGGACGTTCGTGAACCACGAGCGGATCCAGGACTCGCCGCTGAAGATCGGGGATTTCGTCTCGTTCGGCCACGCACGGTGCGAGATCGTCGATATCGCGCAGGGGGACACAAACCGCCGGATTGCGTCCGATTCCACGATCGGCCCATTGCGGGACTCCAAGGATCTGTTCCCGATCGGAAAGCTCAGCCAGGCACAGCTGAAGGTCTTCTGGCTCCTGCTGGAGGCGAAGCGCGAACGGGAGATTGCCGAAGAGCTCCATTTGAGCCAGCACACCGTTCACAATCATGCCCGCAAGATCTTCGAGGTTCTCGAAGTGACCAATAAGGCGGAATTGATCAAAGCCTACGGCGGCCTGCGGTGAACTTGGCTGCCGGAAGCACTTCCATGTGGAATCGTGGAACACGACGGGCATCCGCTTTGTGGTACCGGCGTTGAGGACTCCCTCAAAACACACCGCTGGCTTTGCAATCCCCGCGGGTTGGTGAGGGGGTATACGGCACGTCGTCCGCGTTTGGACACGCTTCACTTCAGACAGTGTCCGACGGCCAGACCTCCGGCGGGCAAAGGGCCAGAAAAACAACACAGGCCCCCTCTGCACTCCCCACCAGGGGCGAGCCCCTGGACCCCGCCTGACTGTCGACGTTGGTGGGCGCGGTTGGAGAATGCAACACTCTCCCTTTGGGGCGTGTTACCAGCCTGTTGGAATGCGGTTCGCGTTCTCGATACGCTGTCCCCATCGAGCCGGGCCGGCAATGCGGGGCAACGTCCTCCCGTCTCCAGGGCCAGCGGGAACGCCGACACGCAGCGCAGCACCGGTCTCGAGCCCCCCGTTCGTCCGCCGTCGCGGGCGAAGTCGGGAGGCGAACGAGTCGGTCGGGGCAGGGGAGTCTGGCAACATGATCTGCATCACCGTAGCGCCCACTTCGCGGACGCTGGCCAAAGTCGACATTCTCAACGCGATGCGCTACGCCGACATCGTGGAAGTGGCCCTCGACCATCTGGTCAAGGAGCCGGACGTCAAAGACCTCCTCGAAGGCTGGGAGAAACCGATCATCATCTCCTGCCGCCGCAAGGAGGATGGAGGCCAGTGGGACGGCAGCGAGTCGGACCGAATGACGCTCCTCCGGCAGGCAATCGTCGCGGGACCCGCCTACATCGAACTCGACCTCGACATCGCCTCGCGGATCCCGCGGTTCGGCAAGACGCAGCGGGTGATCTGCTTCACCAGCATGGACCGCCCCGTCCGGGACATCGATTCCATCTTTGACGAAGCGGCACAGGCCCAGGCGGACGTCGTCAAGTTCTGCTGGCCGACGCCGACCCTCGACGACGCCTGGCCTCTCCTCTCGGCCGTCAGCCAGAAGCGGCGGCTGCCGATCGTCGGGATCGGCCTGGGGCCGGCGGACCGGACGTTTTCGCTCCTGGGCCGCAAGTACGGGTCTCCGTGGATCTACGCGGCGCTGGAGAAGGGGATGGAGGCTTTCTCCGGGCAGGCGACGGTGTTCGACCTCGACGAGATTTACCACTGGCGGGAGATCGACCGGAACTCGACGTTCATCGCTGTGGCGGGGTTCGGCGAGACCCCCACGATGACGACGCGGATCTTCAACCATGCGTTCAAGCTTCTCGGAGCGAATGTCCGCTGCCTGCCGCTGCAGATCGGCGACCTGTCGATGCTGAAGAAGATGCTCGAGATCCTGAAGGTCCGGGCGATCCTGGCGAGCGGGCCGTCGGGAGGGCAGCTGCTGCCGCTGGCGGACCACATCGATGAGCAGGATCGCAAGAGCCAGTACGTCGACCTGCTGCTGAAGAAGGACGAGTCCTGGTCCGGGTACAACACCCTCTGGCGGTCGGGGCTGATGGCCCTCGAAGGCACGCTCAGCGGGGGAGCGGCGACCGGCCCCCGTCCGCTCGACAAGCACAATATCCTTGTCCTGGGGAATGGCCCTGTGGGGGCGTCGATCGCTTACGCGGTGACGCAGCGGAAGGGGATCGTGAGCATCTGCGGGCCGAATGACAAAGTCTCACAGAAGATTGCCCAGGAACTGCAGTGCCGGTTCGTGCCGTACCAGAACCTGTATGACACGCTTTCGGACGTGATTGTCATTGCGGACAAGGGGCTGGTGTGCGGGACGAAGGCGGGGGCGGTGAATCCGTCGGTTTTCCGGCCGAACCAGACGGTCCTCGACGTCAGCGATCCGCCGCTGGAGCATCCGCTGTTTACGGAGGCCCGTGAGCGGGGTTGCCGGGTGGTGGAGCCGAGCAAGGTTTACACGGACCAGTTGCAGATGCAGTTCAAGGCGCTGGCGGGTCGCGACCTGCCGATGGAGGCCTTTGCGAAGGCGCTGTCTGAGTGAGCTGCCGCAGCCTATCCCGTTAGCTCGAACCGCGTCCCTGCCGGCGCAGCTTTGTTAGCTCAAACCCAATGTTCCACGGCCACCGGGGTCAAGGGGGCAACCCCTTGCCGCCGGAGGCGCTCCGGTGAGGAACCATGGCAAACAGCGCGTGTCCGCTTTGTGGACCGGTGTTGCATGCCCCCATTTCCACAACGCTCGCCTTGCACTCCCCGCGTCTTAGGTGAGGGGGCATGCGACACGGTGTCCGCGCTTGGACACGCACTCCTTTCGATGGTGTCCGACGAGCCAGGCCTCCGGCGGGCGAAGGGGCGTTGCCCCTCTGCACTCCCCACCAGGGTGCCCCTGGACCCGATCGGGCCTGCGATGTTGACGCCTCCGGCCCGCGCTTGCAGTGCCGGCCGCGAATCGATCTGCTGACAACCGCCTTCCCTATCCACCGAGGAGAGACGTCGATGCTGCCGGGAATGAAACTGTTCGATCTGACGGGACGGACCGCCCTCGTGACCGGAGGGACTCGGGGCCTCGGCGAAGCGATGGCGGACGGTCTCGCCTCGGCCGGAGCGAACGTCGTCGTCCTGAGCCGCAAAGAGGCGGAAGCCCGGGCCACAGCGGAACGCATCCAGACGGAGCGGGGGACGAAGGCCCTGGGGCTGGGAGCGGACGTCACGTCGTCGTCGGACGTCGACCGCGTCGTCGCCGCGACGCTGGAGCGCTTCGGGGCAATCGATATCCTGATCAACAATGCGGGAATCAACATCCGCGGCCCGATCGACGAGCTGTCGTACGAGCAGTTCAAGCAGGTCCATGACATCAACGTCGACGGCCTGTGGCTCATGTCGCGGGCGGTGGTGCCGCACATGAAGTCCCGCAGCGGGGCGGGAGGGCTCGGGCGGATCGTGAACGTCGCCAGCACGCTCGGGATGGTCGGGCTGGCGAACCGGACGCCGTACGCTTCGAGCAAGGGGGCGGTCGTGCAGATGACCCGCGCCCTGGCCCTGGAGCTCGCGCCGTGGAACATCACGGTCAACGCGATCTGCCCGGGACCGTTCCTGACCGAGATGAACATTCCGATCGCCGACAGCGAGGACGCGAGGAAGAACATCATCGGCGCGGTCGCCCTCAACCGCTGGGGCCGGCTGGAGGAGATCCAGGGAGCGGCGATTTACCTCTCGAGCCCCGCCGCGAGCTACACGACGGGAAGCCTCCTCGTCGTCGACGGCGGCTGGACAGCGCGGTAAACGCCGCCCGCCGCCCGCAGAGTGATTTGTCTGCCGAGAAAGCGTGAAACACAAAGGCACAAAGAGCCCACCAAGTTCACAAAGGATTTCCGCCGCGAGTTCAATCCTTCGTGTTCTTGGTGACTCCTTGGTGTCTTGGTGTTTAACCCCTGGCCCCCCGGAATGGATCCCCGTCCCACGCCCGGTTTTCTCTTTGGATCGGGGATTTTTCCGCGGTAGCCTGACGGACCTCGGTGAAATCGCGTCGGACCTCTCCGTTTTGAGAGGGGCGAGGGAGACGACCGAGGTCCGTCGCCGTCACCTGAACTCGGCCAGCGAATTCGCAAGGGAGCCATCGATGAGTCGATGCCTGTTCGTCGAGGTCCTGGCGGCGGGACTGGTCCTGGTGTCGGGCGTACTTCAGCCGGCGAAGGCCGATCCCCCGGCGGCCGCTGCGCCACCAGTCGAAGCGACCGACAAGATTCTCCCCGTGCCTCCCGAGCAGCGCCACCGGAATCGCGTTGATATCACCTGGGATTCGGACACAGCGGATCGGATCCGCAATGCATTGAATGCTCAATGCGAGCTGGAGTTCCCCGACAACACTTTGAAAGAGATCGCGTCCTACCTGAGCGAGATCCATAACATTCCGATCCACTTCGACGTGCAGGCACTGGGAGCAGCCGGCGTTTCAGAGCTTTCCCACCTCACCGTGAGCGTCTCGGGCGTCACCTTGCGGGAGGCCCTGAAGAAGATTCTTCCCAAGGGGCTCGGGATCGTCGTCCAGCCCGAAGGCCTTCTCATTACGGCGGCGAATGAAGCCGACCGGGCGCTCTATACGCGGATCTACGATATCCGGCCGATGGTTCAGGCCGGCAAGACCCCGGAGGAACTGGTCCGCAAAGTGACCGCAGCGATCGAGAAGGCGAAGGTCGAAGGAGGAAGCGTTGTCCACAAGGACTTGATGATTTACGTGAAGCAGAACCAGGCGTCGCAGGACATCGTTCTCAGCCTGCTGAACAAGGAGAATCGCGAGGCACTCGGATCCGCTCCGCCTCCCGCGGCGCCGCCGTTGTGAAATGGCCGCGTTTCCGTCCGTTTGTAGGAAGGAAGAGCGGACCCGTCCTCGCTCTTCGTTTCCGGAAGTTCCGTCCCAAGACACGATGGCCTCATGTCTCGCCATTTCTGCTTGCCAGCCATTTTGCTCGCCGGGGTGCTCGCGGCGGACTCTTCCCCCCCGCTCCAGGCCGCTCCTCCCGCAGTCGCGGCGCCCCCCGTCGAAGAGGCCGGCAAGGTTGTCCCCATTCCTCCTGAGCAGCGCCGTGTGGGACGCGTCGACATCACGCGGGATTCGGGCAAGGAATATCTGGTTCGCCAGGCGCTGCAGTCTCAGGTGGAACTGCAGCTCCCCAACAATAAGTTGAAAGAGGTCGCGTCCTACCTGAGCCAGATCCATGGCATTCCGATCCACTTCGATGTGCAGGGGCTCGGGGCGACCGGACATTCGGAGCTCTCCCGCGTCAGCGCGAGTGTCTCGGGAGTCACCCTGCGGGAGGCCCTGAAGAAAGTTCTTCCCAAAGGGCTCGGGGTCGTCATCCAATCCGACGGACTCCTGATCACGTCGGCCAGGGAGGCCGACCGGGCGCTCTATACGCGGATCTACGATCTCCGGCCGATGGTCGCGGCCGGCAAGACCCCCGACGAGCTGATCCGCAAGGTGACGACGGCGATCGAAAAGGAGAAGATCGAAGGCGGGAGCATCGTCCACAAGGACTCGATGCTCTACGTGAAGCAGAACCAGACGTCGCAGGACATCGTTCTTGACCTGCTGATCGACGAGACGAAGGCGGTGCTCAAGGCCGCACCTCCTCCAGCGCCCGCCAAGTGAGCGGCCCCCGTCCGGAAAACGAAAGAGGACGCGACGAACCTTCGTCGCGTCCTCTCCGAGTTTCACTTCGATCCGTCGGCGGACTAGTTGCCGCTGGCCGGGAAGGCGGTGCTGGCGCCCGTCGGGCGAGTGCCGGAGACCGGCTGGACCTTCTGGCCCGTGCGGGCCTGGCCGACCGGAGTCGCTTCCTTCGAGTAGTAGTTGATGATCCGGGCTTCTTCCTTGACCTGCTCGAAGACCTTGGCGACCGCCTGCTGGGTCTTCTCTTCGACGACGAGGTTGTAGAGCTCGTTCCAGACCTGCTTCGGGTCTTCGACGATCTGCTCGGTCCGGCCTTCACACCGGAGGATGACGTAGCGGTTCGTGGCGACTTCGATGACCGGGGAGATCTCGCCCGGCTTGAGCTTGAACGCCTGGTCTTCCACGGTCGGGTTGCCGCCGTTCTTGCGGATCGGCGGGATCACGCCGCCCAGCGGACGCGTGTTCGGGTCGGCCGAGTGCTTGCGGGCGAGCTGCTCGAAGGTGTCCGGGTTGGCGGTCGCCTCTTCCCAGATCTGGTTGACGTTCCGCACGTTCCCTTCGAAGAGGATCATGCGGGCCTTCACGCGCGGTCCGTATTCCCGCTCGAACGCCTTGAGCATGTCGTCTTCGGTCGGGGCGATTTCCGAACCGGCCAGCTTCTTGAGGGCCAGCATCGGCCAGATGATGTCCTGCTGGTACTGCTCGGGATTGAGGCCCCGCTCAGCCTGGAGCATCTGGTACCAGGTGTCGGGCGGCAGGTTGAACTTCTTGGCGATGGCGATGACTTCCTGCTGGATCTCCGCCTGCGAGATCTGGAGCTTCCGCTGGTCGCACGCCTGCTGGATGACGGTCTTGTTGATGAGGTTTTCGAGGACTTCCTTCCCGTGGCGGGTCACGCACTCGCGGGCCAGGGCCTCGTAGCTGATCGTCTGGCCGTTGACGCTCGCCACCGCCGTGGAGGTGGGGCCGGCGGAAGGCTGGCCCGGCTGCTGCGGGGCCTGAGCGGTCTGCCGCGGCTCGCGCGTCTGCGAGGCCGCAGGCTCGGGACGAAGGAGCTGGAACAGGACGGCTCCGCCGATCGCCACAAGGGAGGTTCCGGCGAAGACGGGGACGATCCGGCGGCGGAGAGGAGAGGCGTTGGTCGCCGGCGCGGGACCGGTGCCGGCATCGGAGTGAGTCCGTTCACTCATGGGAAACTCCAGGGTGGGAGAGAGGCGAAAGACTTAACGCTTGAGGCTCGCGCGGCGTTATAGGGCCGCAGCAAAAAACGGGTCAAGACGTTTCCGGCAGGAGGTGCCGCCGGTCCGGTCGCCAAAGTGAGATTGCCTGAACTGGGCAGGGGAGGGTATAGAGCGTCGCGCTGTCCGGCCCGTCTGCGGCTCCCGCTCCGTCATGAAATACCGTCTCTTCGCCATCATCCCCGCGTACCTGCTGCTGTACTTCAGCAGCTTCGCGATGGCGTTTGGACTGCGGTTCGATTTCCAGACCACCCGCTTCATCGATTCCTTCTGGGCTACGGTCCCGATCGCGGTCTGCGTGAAGGCCCTCTGCTGTCTGCTGTGGAGCGAATGGCGGGGCAGCTTCCGGTTTCCGACCGTCTACGACATCGTGCGGGTCGGCTGCTTCGCCGCCACGACAGCCTTCCTCCTGGCCGCCATCAACCTCCTGGTCCCCGGTGCTCCGAATATCCCGCGGACCGTGATCGTCATCGACGGCGCGCTGGGGCTGCTGGGGCTCGGCATGCTCCGCGTCGCCTACCGCGTCTTCGGTGAAGTCGTCGGGCCGCGGCTGCGGACGCGGCGGCTCCCCAAGGCGCTGATCTACACCATCGGCCATGAGTCGATCGGGATCCTGCGGATGCTCTCCTCGACCTCGATGGAGTCCCGCCCGTTCCGGATCACCGGCTTTGTCCAGGCGGGACGGGAGCACCGCAGCTCGCGGATCGGCGGCCGCCCCGTGTATCCCAAACGGCTCGGGTGGGACCGGATCCGGACGCTGTCCGGGGCCGGCCACCTGCTGATTCCCGCCAGCGTTCCCGGCCGCGTGGTCCGCGGTCTCCTCCGGGAATGTGCCGACGCCGGCATCGCGGTCTCGATGATCCCGGCCGTCGGCGAACTCGTTGAAGGGCGGATCAAACTCGGCGTCCGCGACGTGACGGTCAACGACCTCCTCCGCCGCGAGCCGAACCGCCTCGACATGAACTCGCTCCGCAGCTCCGTCACCGGCAAGCGGGTCCTGGTGACCGGCGGCGCGGGGAGCATCGGCAGCGAGCTCTGCCGCCAGCTCCTGAGCCTGGCGCCGGAAGGGCTGGTGATCTACGACCAGTCCGAGTTTGGCGTCTTCAGCATGGAGCAGGAGCTCTCGCAGACCCACCCGGGCGCGGACATCCGGTACGTCATCGCCGACATCCTCGACGAGGATCGTCTCGGGCAGGTCTTCGACGGCTTTCGTCCGCACCTCGTTTTCCACGCCGCCGCCTACAAGCACGTCCCGCTGATGGAGGACAACCCGCAGTCGGCGATCATGAACAACGTTTTCGGGACGAAGGCGGTCGCGGACGCTGCCCTGCGGGTCAAGGCGGAGCGGTACGTCCAGATTTCGACCGACAAGGCAGTCCGCCCCACCAGCGTCATGGGAGCGACGAAGCTCGTCGCCGAGAACTACGTTCAATCCCTCGCGCAGCACGGCGAGACGCAGTTCCTGACGGTGCGGTTTGGGAATGTGCTGAACTCGATGGGGAGCGTCGTTCCGACGTTCCGCAAGCAGATCGAGGCGGGGGGGCCGATCACCGTCACCGACCCGGAGATGAAGCGGTTCTTCATGACGATCCCGGAGGCGGTCCAGCTCGTCATCCAGGCGGGTGTTCTCGGCGTCTCGGGCGAGATTCTGATCCTCGACATGGGCGATCCGGTGCGGATCGTCGACCTGGCGAAGGACATGATCATCCTCTCCGGCCTACGGTATCCGGACGACATCGACATCGTCTTCACAGGACTTCGGCCGGGCGAGAAGTTGTACGAGGAGCTGTTCTATTCCTCGGAGAAGGGCGCCCGGAAAGTCCACGAGAAGATCTTCGCGGGCGATCGGGAGCAGATCCGTCCTGCGATCCAGGTCCTGGCCGATCTGCGGCGATTGCGGGAAGGGACGGAAGTCTCGGCGGAGTCGGCTCTCGTGGCGCTGCGGGAGATCACGTGTGCCTACTCGGAGACGCCGTGGACGCCGTCCCGGCTGAAGGCGGCTTGAGCGGGCCACTCCGATGAACAAGTGAACCGGGGTCCAGGGGGAACCCCTGGTGGGGGATGCAAGGGGGCGACGCCCCCTTGCCCGCCGGAGGCCGTCTCGTCGGGAGATGTCTGAAGGACCACTTGTCCAAGCGCGGACACCGTGCCGGATGCCCCTTCACCAACCAGTGGGGATTCCAGAGCGAGCGGTGAGTCCTCAACGCCGGTTCCCCAAAACGGACATCCGTTGTGTGCCACGGTTCTGCATCGAAAATGCCTCCGGCGGCAAGGGGGCTGTGTTATTTTTTGGCCCCTTGACCCCGGCTGCCGTAGCACGTTGGGTTTGAGCGAGCAGCGTCGTGCCGGCAAGGACGTGCTTCGAGACACCGCTCAGTCTTATTCCTCGACCGACCACCCTTGGACGATTGCACCCGGCGGCGATGTGGTGCGGGTCCTCGACTCGACATTTGCCGGGGGCCAGGGTGGCGGGACCCGCGTCCCGGCCACCCTGCTGGCCCGCCTCCCGGTTTCAAAGCCCCGCCTCGAGCTGTTCTTCCTCGTGGCGGAGGACCGCCTGCCCGAGCATGATCGAGGCCCGCATCGCCATGTAGCTGGAGACCGCCTTCAGGTACGCCGCCCCCGCCTTCTTCCGTCCCGGCTTGCCGAACTCGTAAATCGCCATCCCGGTCTCGCGGGTCCGCGTTCCGACCGGCAAGTACTCGTACGACTCCAGCCGCTTCCCGTTCTCGGGCGTCCCGGCAAAAGTGATGATGTGCGGGTGGACGGAGGGGCGGTAGACGAGCGGGAACAGGGAGCTGTACTGGTAAGCCAGCGTACGGATCTGGGCACTCTCCCGAGCCGCCTTGGCCCGCCGCATGTCGGGAAGGATCCGCTCGTTGACGGCGTTCTGGTGGACGAACGGGCTGGGGCTCTCGATGTCCTCCGGCCGGATGTCCATGTCCTCCATCTGACCGTCGCGAAACCGCTCGTAGGCCCCCCTCGTCAGGGGGACGACGACGTTGACCCCCACCCGCATCGGTTCACCGTTCTCGTCGATCGTGGCGAACAGGACCGACCGCTCATCCCCCTTCCAGAATCGCAGCAGAAGGTCGATGTACTCATCGACCGTCCGCCGCATGATCCGCTCCCCAAGGACACGGGCCTTCTCCGGCGAGAGCGTATGGTCGTTGTGATACCCGACGCTCTCGACGACGATTCGCGCCGCCAGCGCGATGTCCTCTTCGTTCCGGCAATAGGCCTCTTCGGGGATCTGCCAGCCGCTGATGAGGTACGAGTACAGCCGGCCCCACCCCAGTTTCCAGACGCCTCCACTCGAGTCGTCGCGGCGATCGCGGCCGGAGGCGGGGGGAAGTTCGCTCGGCTCGGCGATCTCGGCCACGGGGAATTTCCCCAGACGGAGATGGTCGGAGATGTATTCGGAAAACGACTCAATGGTGACCCGCGTCACCGGCTCCCCCAACCGCAGGGGGCGCCACTGGTGTTCGCTGAGACGGACAGCCGGGACCCGCTGCTTGCGGGCCCAGGTGAAGAAAGCCTTGCGGGTCATTCCTTCCTGATTCCAGTTGAACGTCTCCAGGAACGCGGGACGCAACTTCAGACTCAACTCAACAGACATCCGGCCCCATCCTGTGCAGACTCACTCTGCGCCAACGCAGCGAGTTTAGAGGGGGCGGATCGTATCGGAAGGGCGCTACAGAATGGATGTTGTGCGCGCGCACGATTGCGGCGGAGTCTCGGGAGTGCGGATCGTTCGTTCTGACAGGCGACGGTCAGAAGTGCGTCGGAATGAAGAACGACGCGATGAACGCCCCCCACACGAAAGTCGTGGCGACCAGCAGGACGATGGCGACCCAATAGCGCCGCAGTCCGCGCGGCGACAGCTTGGGCTTGTCGATCGAAAGAACGAGCGGAACCGTGATGAAGAGGAGCGGGGCACAGGCCAGGTTCAGGATCGCCCCGCGAAGCAGGCGGCGGATCTTGTCGTCTTCCGTGAGTTCGGAGGGGGCTTTCGTGCCTGTTGTCTGATCTGCTGAATCCGGAGTGTCTGCTGGCGTCCCTTCCGACGGAACATCGCCGGAGTTTCCGCAGTTCCAGCAGACGTCGAATCCGGCGTCGACGTCGGACCCGCACCGCGGGCAGGTCCAGGCCGTTCGAACCGCGCGGTCCGACGCCTCCTGCTCCTCCCGCGCCAGCAGATCCCGCGCGGCCGCGGCGTCCTCCTGGGCGACCATGAGCTTCACATACTCGACCGCGGTGCCGACGTAGCTCAGCGTCGTGCGGATCTGCCCACCCAGGAGTGTGCTGGCGATTCCGCTCTGTTCCAGAAGCGCCTGCGCCGAGGCCGCTTCGACCTCGTTGTGGAACTCGCGGACACATTCCAGCCGATCCAGCTCATTCATCGGCAGTGTCTCAGAGGCGGTCCGAGAGGAGAAGAATGGTCGTTCTTTCTACCGAAGCGGGCACCCGCTGTCACGGTCCCCCTCTCGCTCCACGAGAGGAGCACGCAGGGGGAGGCCTCAAAGTCGAAGCCTCGCTTCGCTGCAGCCGAACCGCCGTTCATACGGATCGGCTCGCAACGTGGGCGACCGGATCGCTTTTCGGGCTCAACCCGCCGGAGCGGCTTCGCCGCCGAAGCAGTAGAGGTGCTCGAACGTCCGGAGCAGAACGTTTCCGTTGACGAGAACCGGAGTCGCCACCGTCTTCTCTTCCTGGGGGAGAGGATTGGTCGCCAGCAGTTTTCCGCTGGCGGCGTCGAGGACGAACGTCGTCCCGTCTTCCCGCGTCAGGTAGAGATGCCCGTTCGCCAGGACCGGAGAAGCGCTGTAGGCCAGGCGGTTTTTGGGGAGCGACGCGGTCCAGACTTCGTCGCCGGTCTCCACGTTCAGGCAGCCCGCCTTCCCCTTGTCGGTCGCCACATAGACCTTGCCGTTGTGCGCGACCGGAGTCGGGACATCCGCGGACAGCTCCCCCTTCGTCCATTGGACATGAGACTTCGTCACGTCGCCGGTTCCCCCCAGCCGGATCGCCGTCAGCGAATTGCCGCGGGCATACGGCGCCACGACGATGTTTCCGTCGATGACCGGCGACGAGATCGATCGGAAGAACCCGTTCTGCTCCGGATTCAGCCCGCCGACCCGCCACAGTTCCTGGCCATTGGCGGCGTCATGGGCCGTGACATGGTCCGCTCCGAGGACGACGACAATCTCCTTCCCGCCGTGCTGGAGGACAACGGGTGTCGTGTAGCTCTGGGCCGCCTCCTTGGGGGCGGGAACGTTCCGGTCGACCTTCCAGGCGATCTCGCCCGTCTTCTTGTCGAGGGCCGCGAGGTACGAAGGGGAGGGCTCGCTCTGCATGACCGTGACGATGACATGGTTCTTCGTCATCACCGGCGAAGTTCCCAGGTCCCACCACAGCGTGTCTTCTCCGTACTCCTTCTGCAGGTTCTTCTCCCACAGGACCTTGCCGGACCGGTCCACGCCCGCCACGTCGCCGCTCTTGTAGTAGACCGCGATCACCTGGCCATCGGTCACGGCGGAGGGATTGGCTCCCGTCGCCTTCTGGTGTTTCCCCTTCCGCTCGTCCCCGATCACCGCTTCCCACGCAGTCTTCCCGTTCAGATCGAGAGCCACCAGGATGTTCTTCCCCTCCTTGCCGCAGGTGACGTAGATCCGGCCTTCCCACACGATCGGAGTCGACCCGCCGCTCGGGAGGTCAATCTTCCACTTCAGGTTCTTCTCGCCCGACCACTCGATCGGAAACGCACCGGCGGCGACGCCGTTGTGTTGCGGGCCCCGCCAGTTCGGCCAGTTGTCCGCCAGGATCGGGGAAGAGCAGAGCAGGGCAGCCAGGGAGAAGGCGGCGGCGGAACGCATGCGTGACCTCGGGAACGTTCGAAGCAGGAAGGATCAGCCGTTCATTATGAGTGGCCGATCGCATTTGTGAACCGATCTTTGCGTCCCGCGGGAGGGCGAGGCTCCTGCCGAGCCGCGTCGGTGGCCCCCGCGGCCAATCCATCTCCGGGCATTCTCCGCGTCCTCCGTCCCTCTGTGTTTCAAAACCTCTTCCGGAAGGAAACAAAGAGATCACAGAGAGCCCCTCTCGACCTTCCACCTGAAGCGTCTCCCCCCCACCGAACAACCGGCAGAATCGATACGGTCGGTCCCGCTACGCCCACGAAAGGTGACAACCTCGTTGCCTGACACCCACAACCGACGGGCCGTCTGCAGCGCGGACTAGGTTTCGAAAAAGCCACTCACTCTGTGCGTCGCGTGTCCCGAATGCCCGACCTCGAACTCTCCGCTCTCGACAACCCGGTCGCCCCCACCCCCGCCCCCCCGGCTATCCGTACGGACCGCACCTTCGTCCGCCGGCTGCTCCTCGAAGAGATCGACACCGCCTTCGAACGCCGCTGGAAGGACCTTGCCCGCCGCAGCCTTACGCCGAACCCGTTCCTCGAACCGGAATTCGTCCTCCCCGCCCTCGAGCATCTGCCGGACCTCGCCCGCCCTATCTTCCTGGCGGTCGAAGGAGACCGCGGGGCGCTTGTCGGCCTCGGAATCTTCGAAGAGGTGTCCGGCTCCCGCCGGCTGCCGATTCCGCACCTCCGCTCCTGGCAGACACCACACACCTATCTCGACGGACTCCTCCTCGACCGGCGGATCCCGGAACTGGCGGTCTCGTCGCTCTGGAAGTACCTCGTCAACGATTCGCACGCCTGGCACGGTGTGGAATTCCCACGCCTGCGGGAGGGGGACGAACTCGACGCCGCCCTGACATTCATCAGCGAACAGGCCGAGGTCGACTGGGTCGACGGCCGGTCCATCGTCCGGGCCCAGCTGGAGACCGACTGGAGCCCCGAAGTCCAGCAGGCCGCGATCTCCCCCAAACGGGCCAAGAGCCTCCGCCGCGGATGGCACGAGCTCGAGCGCCGCGGGGCAACAGCCTTCCACGTCGAGCGGCATGACCAGACCACCGTCGCCGGCCCCGTCACGGACTTCCTCCGTCTGGAGTCGCTCGGCTGGAAAGCGGACGAAGGGACCGCGATGGAGTGCTGCGCGGAACAGCGGGCCTTCTTCGTCTCCATGATGGACCGCTTCGCCGCCTCGGGACGGACCCTGTTCACAACCGTCACCGTCGACGGGGCCACGGTCGGAACGGTGGCCCACATCGTCAGCGGGGCAGGGGCCTTCGCTTTCAAGCTCGGCTGGGACCCGGCGTTCGAGCGGGGCTGCCCGGGCTTCCAGCTCAAGGCGCATCTCGCGGAACACGCCGACGAGCTCCTGCCGGAGATCCGCTGGGTCGACAGCTGCTCGTCGGAAGGTTCGTTCATCGAACACCTCTGGGGGGGCCGGACCACGGTCCGCAGCCGCCTGTTCCTGACGAGCCGCGCCGCGAGCGTTGCGGCCATGTTCGTGGACAAAGTGAAGTCGATCCGGGATGTCCTGCTGGGACGGAGCAGCTCGTGAGTTCAACGAAAGCCGATACCTCCGGCCATGTCCGGGCCCTCGACACAGCCGGCCACGTCCGGGCGCTCGACGGAGTGCGGGGCCTCGCGATCCTGCTGGTCTTCCTCTACGACTGCCTCCGGCCTGAGGCGGGAGGCCCGATCAACTACGTGATCCGCCGCATCTGCACGGCGGGTTGGATCGGCGTCGATCTGTTCTTCGTCCTCTCCGGATTTCTGATCACCGGGATCCTGCTCGATTCGAAAGGGCGGCCCGGCTACTTCTCGAGCTTCTTCCTGCGGCGGTCGGTCCGGATCTTTCCGCTGTACTACATCGCCCTCGCGTTCACGTTCGTGGTCCTCCCGATGTGGTGCCGCTGGAGCGGCGGCCACCCGGAGCTCGAATCGAAGCTGGCGGCCCTCTCCGCCGATCAGGTCTGGTACTGGACCTATCTTCAGAACTGGCTCTTCGCATTCCGGCAGTCTTGGCCCGAGCCGGACTACCTCAAGCACTTCTGGTCGCTGGCGATCGAGGAGCAGTTCTACCTCGTGTGGCCGTTCGTGGTCGCGGCGGTTTCACTCCGATCGATGCCGGCTCTCTGCCTGGCGATGATCGGGACCTCGGTCGCGGTTCGGACCGGGCTTTATCTCAATGGTTACCACTGGGTGACGACGTTCGCCCCGACGATCTGCCGGCTCGACGGCCTGGCGATGGGTGCCCTCGCGGCAACGCTGCTCCGGACCGACTCCTGGCGCGACCGCGTGACCCGCTGGAGTCCGCCGATCGCCGCCGCCTCGCTCGTCGGACTGTTTGCGGTCGACAAGGTCTGGCCGGTCCTCGCGAACGATCACGTCGGCACGCACACCATCGGACATACGTTCTTCGCGGTCGTCTTCGCGTCGTTCATCGTGACTGCAAGAACCTCGGGCGAGCGGTCCTGGCTCGCGCGGGGGCTGTCGAACTCGTTCCTCGTTCTGTTGGGGCAGCTGAGCTACGGGCTCTATGTCTTCCACCGCCCGATCCACAAGTTCGTCCTCGGTTGGAATCTCGACGGTTTGCCCGCCGGTCTTCGCTCCTACGCCGAGTTCGCCGCCACGCTGGGCCTCTCGCTCCTCGTCGCCGGGCTGAGCTGGATCCTGATCGAGAAGCCGATGCTCCGGCTGAAGCGATACTTTCCCCGGCCGGACGAAACCCGCGACTCGTCCAATCCGCCCCCGGCTCCCGAGGCAGAGTCGGTACAGCCCACCCCCGATCCCGACTATCATTGGCCTGTCCGGGAACCTAAAGAGCCGCGCGGGGCGGAGGTTGTGACCAGCCTCCGGTGACACGCACGACGCCTCTGGCGGTTGCCGGCGCGGCCCAACGGCCGTCCACGACAACTGCCATCCACGAGAGTGCCGTGTCCGAACTGATCCGCGTCGCCGCCGTCACCGACATTCCGCCGGGAGGCCGGCTCTCCGCGGAAGTGGACGAAACGCCGGTCCTGCTGCTCCGGGCCGGGGACGACTTCTACTGTCTCGAAGATGTCTGCACGCACGACGGCCAGCCGCTGACCGATGGACCGTTCGACGGCCGCGAGATCACCTGTCCGCGGCACGGCGCCAAGTTCGATGTCCGGACTGGAAAGCCGACCTGCATGCCGGCCACTTCGCCGGTCCGGGTCTTTGAAGTCACGGTGCGGGACGGGGCCGTGTTCGTGAAGGCGTGACGCAGGTTGCCCATTCTTCAACCATCTGACTCGCGGCTTGGTGAACCGGCCGAAGAGAGGGAGCGTCTTTCCAAGACGCTGCGGTTCGCAATGCCGTTTTTGAGACCGGGAGTCATCTCGGCTGCTTTTTGACAGATTTCCTTGTGAAAATTGTCGCGCTGCCTAGGATGGGGGAAGCCCCCGAGTTTCCCCTGGAATCCCATGCGAGCATCGCTCGAACAACCCGACCGCGACTTCCTCGCCGAACTGCATCGGCGGGGTCAGGTTTCGATCTCGGAACTCTGTTCGGCGATGAAGGTTACGGCCACAGCCGTCCGGCAGAGACTGGTTCGCCTGCAGGCGGCCGGGCTGGTCGACCGGAACGTCGTCCGCGGCGAGCGCGGGCGGCCGCACTACCTGTACGGAGTCAGCCAAGAAGGGTTGAACCGGCTCGGAGACAATTACCGGGAACTGGCTCTGCTGCTTTGGGACGAGATCCAGCAGATCGAGGAGCCGGATCTCAAGTCACGGATGGTCAATAAGTTGCGGCAGTCGCTCGTCAAGGCGTACGGCGAATCCGTCCGCTCGGAGAACACCGGCGAGCGGATGGAGGAATTGCGGCGGGGACTCGCCCGGCGCGGTTTCGACGTTGAGCTGAAAGCGGGCGCGGCCGAAGGCCTGCTCCCCGTACTGCGGGAGAACGCCTGCCCGTATCACGAGCTGGCGATGAAAGATTCGTCGATCTGCGATCTCGAGGAAACCGTGTTCTCCGAGATCGTGGGAGTCCCGATCCGGCGTTCCCAGTGTTGCCGGGACGGGCATTCCTGTTGTGAATTTGCCCCTGTGGGGTGAGTCCTCCGGCGAGAGGCCGGAGGAGACCGGCAAGAACACATTCGAAAACGTTGTCGAAAATTGGAAAGCGAAGTCCCGCGTTTCAGGAGATTGGTTTTGAAGAATGGCGACGGTTAGAGTCTGTCGCTGAAGTTCCTCGCAAGTGTCGATTCGGACTTGGATTCGGACGACGCGGCTGCGAAAGACATGCAAGTTCGGTCTGGCACGGAGTTCTCACTCCCTCCCCCTAGTCTTCTGATTAGTCCTCTGACAGGCAACGAGACGGAATCATGACCTGGATTGACGGCCGGTTTGAAGAGAATGTCATCACGACGACGCTCGAGCAGGCAATGAACTGGGCGAAAGAGTCCAGCATCTGGCCGATGACGTTCGGGCTGGCGTGCTGTGCCATCGAGATGATGGCAACGGGAGCGAGCCGGTACGACCTCGACCGCTTCGGTGCCGGTGCCTTCCGCGCCACGCCGCGGCAGGCGGACCTCATGATCGTCGCCGGGACCGTAACCTACAAAATGGCGAGCCGTGTCCGCCGCCTGTACGAGCAGATGCCGGATCCGAAGTACGTGATCGCCATGGGGGCCTGCACGGTCGGCGGCGGCCCGTACTTCAAGTACGGCTACCACGTCGTGAAGGGGGTCGATCTCGTGGTCCCCGTCGACGTCTATGTCCCCGGCTGCCCGCCGCGTCCCGAAGCCCTTCTCGAAGGGGTCATGCGGATCCAGGACAAGATCAAGGCCCGCCGCATCACGAAGGGAGCGACAGAAGTCCTCCCCGTCCCGCACCACACCGGCTACGTCAAGCAGCCAGAACTGATCAACGCCTGAGGAGATTTTCCGGTTCGATGTCCGTCGCGACGCTTCTCACCGCCGAGCAGTTTTCTCAGATGGAGTTTGACGGTCCCGTCGAACTCGTCCGGGGGGAAGTTGTCGAGATGACGAGACCGGAGCCTCCGCATGGGAACGTCTGCAACGAAGTCGCTTTTGCCCTGACGTCCTGGGCGAAGCGAGGAGGGCGGGGACTCGTCACGACGAACGACAGCGGCGTTATCACCGATCGCGATCCGGATACGGTTCGCGGACCGGACGTCGCCTTTTATGCCCTGAGCCAGATTCCCGGAGGACGGTTTTCGCCCAAAAGCCGGACCCTGGTGCCGACGCTCAGCGTCGAAGTCCTTTCGCCGTCGAACCGCTGGTCGGAGATGCGGACGAAGATCGACGAATACCTCGCTTGCGGAGTCGAGGAGGTGTGGATCGTGGATTGTCAGCGGCGGACCGTCGAGGTGTTCCGCGGCGACCTTCCCGCGGTCGAATTCAAGCAGGACGCGCAGTTGGTATCGCGAGCCTTGCCGGAGTTTGTCGCTCCGGTGAGCGAGTTTTTTGCCGGGATCGAGTGAGCGTCGTCCGCTGAGTCGAGTCCGCTGTCCGATTGAGATTTTTTCAGGCCTCCATGTCCATCGAACTCAAGATCACGAACCTTCACGTTTCGGTCGGCGACGTACCGATCCTCAAGGGAGTCAACCTGACGATCCGTCAGGGAGAGATCCACGCCCTGATGGGGACGAACGGCTCCGGGAAGAGCACGCTGGCCTACACGCTCGCCGGCCACCCGAAGTACGAAGTGACCGACGGGACGATCGAACTCGGTGGCCAGGACATCGGCGAACTCGACCCGTGTGAACGAGCCCGCCTGGGGATGTTCCTCGCCTTCCAGTACCCGGTGACGATTCCGGGCGTGAAGGTCGCCGACTTCCTCCGCCACGCGATCACGAACATCCGCAACCCCGCCCGCAAGGAAGGGGAAGAGCTGATGCCGATGCGCGAGTTCCGGCAGGAGCTCCGCAAGACGATGGAAGAGCTCGACATCCGCGAGGACTTTGCCCGCCGTTACCTGAACGAAGGGTTTTCGGGCGGTGAGAAGAAGCGGATGGAGATCCTCCAGCTCGCGATGCTCAAACCGAAGTTTGCTATCCTCGACGAGACCGACTCAGGTCTCGACAGCGACGCCGTCCGCGTCGTGAGCGAAGGTCTGGCCAAGCTCTCGGGTCCGCAGATGGGTGTCCTGATCATCACCCACCACGAGCGGCTCCTCGAGTTCAATCGCCCGCAGTTCACGCACATCATGATGGCTGGCCGGATCGTCGAAACCGGCGATGCCCAGCTGGCCCACGATATCCACGCCAACGGCTACGCCGCCGTCCGCGCCCGCCATCCGGACGCGAGTGCCGAAGAAGATGCCGCCAGGGAGCGGAAGCCGCTGACCGGCGCCAAGTAGACCGCCTGTCGCGTGATTCCGATCGTCCCGTTGTTTGAGTCTGTTTGAAACAAGCCGGAGTCCAGTGCCCTCGGGCACTGAGGATTCCGTGAGTGAACAAAAGTCCCAACCACCGCGGCTTTCCACCGCGAGGAGTTGAAGAGAGATGATTGAAGCAATCCTGAACGAAGAAGCTCCTGAGAAGGCCGACGTCCAGATCGGCGAGTACCAGTACGGCTTCCACGATCCGACCGACAAGTACACCTTCATGTCCCGCAAGGGGCTGGACCGGGAGATCGTCGGCCAGATCTCCGAGATGAAGGGGGAACCGGACTGGATGCGCCAGTTCCGGCTCGACTCGCTGGAAGAGTTCTTCCGCCGCCCGATGCCCTTCTGGGGCGGCGATATGTCCGGCCTCAACTTCCAGGACATCTACTACTACGTCAAGGCGTCCGACCGGCAGGGAAAGACCTGGGACGACGTTCCGGACGACATCCGGAAGACCTACGACCGCCTGGGGATCCCGGAAGCCGAGAAGAAGTACCTCGCCGGGGTGAAGGCCCAGTACGAGTCGGAAGTCATCTACGGCTCGCTGCAGGAAGACCTCGCCAAGCAGGGAGTGCTCTTCACCGACACCGACTCGGCGCTCAAGGAGCATCCCGAAATCTTCCGCGAGCACTTCGGCAAGGTCATCCCGCCGAACGACAACAAGTTCGCCGCGCTGAACTCGGCCGTCTGGTCGGGGGGATCGTTCATCTACGTCCCGAAGGGTGTGAAGATCGACTTCCCGTTGCAGGCCTACTTCCGCATCAACACCCAGAACATGGGGCAGTTCGAGCGGACGCTGATCATCGTCGACGAAGGGGCCTCGGTGCACTACGTCGAAGGCTGCACCGCCCCGACCTACAGCAGCGACTCGCTCCACTCGGCGGTCGTTGAGATCATCGTGAAGCGGGGCGGCCGCTGCCGCTATACGACGATCCAGAACTGGTCCAACAACGTCTACAACCTCGTTACCAAGCGGGCGATGGCGTACGGCGATTCACTCATGGAGTGGATCGACGGCAACCTCGGCTCGAAGCTGACCATGAAGTATCCGGCCATCTACCTGATGGAGCCCGGGGCCCGCGGCGAGACGCTGTCGATCGCCTTCGCCGGCGATGGCCAGCACCAGGACGCGGGGGCCAAGATGGTCCACTGTGCTCCGCACACCTCGAGCCGCATCATCTCGAAGTCGATCAGCAAGAACGGCGGTCGCTCGAGCTACCGCGGGCTGGTTAAGGTTCAGAAGGGGGCCCACGACTGCAAGAGCAACGTCGTGTGCGACGCCCTGATCCTCGACCCGCAGAGCCGGAGCGACACCTACCCATACATCGAGGTCGAAGAGGAAGAAGTCGCGATCGAGCACGAGGCTTCGGTCTCCAAGATCGCGGAAGACCAGCTCCTCTATCTCATGAGCCGCGGCCTGACGGAAGCCGAAGCGAGCGCCATGATCGTCACCGGTTTCATCGAGCCGCTCGTCAAGGAGCTGCCGATGGAGTACGCGGTCGAGATGAACCGCCTCATCGAGCTCCAGATGGAAGGAAGCGTCGGATAGTTTTCCGATCTTCCGGCACAACCAGTTTTCCAGAGCAGCGGCGGACGATGTTCGCCGCTGTTTATTTGTAGACGTGCCGCCGTTCCGACTGATTGCCGCTGTCCCGACCTATCAGCAGGGGGCCGGGCGATGGACGACGTCCCGGCGAGTCTGAGAACAGGATCAGTCCTTGGCGGACGAGTTGTACCCCGTCTGCCGGATGCCCCCTTCGTCCGCGTCCTTGATGCCGGAGCTCCCTTTCATCGCTCCGCTCACTCCCAGGATCTCCGGGTGCCGGGCGATCCGGTCGCTGAAGATCCGGGCGTCGGCGATGATCGGCTCGAGGTTCCCCAGCAGCGTCGTGAGGGCCGCGGTCGAGCGGTTCAGGTTGTTGTAGAGATCGGGGTTCTTGGCGAACTGCTGGAGCGTGCCGTTCTCCGTGTTGAGGTTCTTGGAGAACATGTTGAGCTCGGTCAGCAGGGCCTCGAGCTGGCCGAGGCTGCCGTCGAGCTTGGCGACCATCGCCTCGCTCTGCTTGGCGAGCGGGTCGGTAGCCGAGTTGATTTTGTCGAGGTTCTCGCTGACCTTCTGGACCGAGGCCCGCGTCAGGGCGATCGTCTGCTGCGTCTCCTGCACGATCGCCGGGAGGGCCGCGATCGTCCGCTTGAGGTCTTGCTGGACCTGCGGATCGCCAAGGAGCGAGTTGGCGGAGGTCAGGGTTTCGTTGGCGGCCTTCATCGTGCTCGCGAACGATTCAAGTCCCGCCGCGGCCCGCTCGATGACTTCGTCGAGTTTTCCCTCTTTCGTCTCCATCAGGGCGTTCAGGTTCTTTCCGACCGACCGCCACTCTTCGCTCGTGTCGTTGAACGAACTGAGGGTCTTGCTGACCGTCACTTCCAGCTTGGCCAGCGAGGCGAGCGGATCGACGGGAGCCAGGCCGCGAAGCTTCTTGTTCGGCGGAATGAACTCGCGACTCGTCCCCGGCGTGAACTCGATCGTCGCATCGCCGAAGAGCGAACGGGTCAGCGCCGCCCGGGAGTCCTTCCGGAGCTTCCGTTCGGCGTAGATATCGACGATGCAGATGACCCCCGGCTCCTCTTCGCTGATGACGACGTCCCGCACCGATCCGATCGGCAGGCCGTTGAGCTGGACCGGGCTGCCGGGGCGGACGCCGGGCGCCTCTTCGAACTGGATCGCGAGGGCGTAGGTCTCCTGCCAGTACTTCTGGATGTTCCCGAACTGCAGGATCAGGATCACGCCGCAGAACAGCGTAATCAGGACGAACATCCCGACGCGGAACTGGAGTTTCTGTTCGTTCATGGGGAGTTTTTCAGTCGTCAGTTTTCAGTCGGGATCGTGCGAGCCTGAGGGCGATCGGACGTGGGACCTCAGGCGGCGGCGAGCTCCGTCAGCCGGTCGCGGGCTTCTCCGCGGATAAACTGGGAGACGCGGGGGTCGGGGGCGTCGAATGCTTCTTCGGCGGTCCCTTCGAAAATGATCTGCGGCTCGTGGGCCGGAAGGCGGGCCAGGGGATAGAACATGACCACCCGGTCGGCGACCTTCCGGACGGTGTGCATGTCGTGCGTGATGACGAGGCTCGTCATGTTCCGCGTCTGCTTTGTCTGCAGGATCAGCTCGTTGATGACGTCGCTCATGATCGGATCGAGCCCGGTCGTCGGCTCGTCGTAGAGCATCACTTCGGGATCCATCGCCAGAGCGCGGGCCAGGGCGACCCGCTTCCGCATCCCGCCCGAGAGCTCGGCCGGCTTCTTCTGGGCAATCATTCCCAGGCTGAGCCCGACATCGCGGAGCCGCTCGCGGACAATCTGCTCGACTTGGTCTTCGGGGGTTCGCGTGTTCTGCCGCAGGCCGAAGGCCACGTTTTCGAAGACCGTCAGGCTGTCGAAGAGGGCTCCTCCCTGGAACAGGTAGCCGAAGCGGAGCCGTTCCTTGTTGATCTTGCGGGCAGAGAGGGTCTTGAGCGGGCGGCCGTCCCACAGGACCGTCCCCCGGCTCGGCTCGAGGAGCTGCATCAGCAGCTTGAGCGTCACGCTCTTGCCGCAACCGCTCTCGCCGATCACGACGAGCGTTTCCCCCCGGTGGACCTCCAGGCTGATCTCGCGCAGCACCGCCTGCGACCCGAACGAGCGGGAGACGTTCTGCAGTTCAAGGAGGGGAGGGGGATCGTCCATGATCGGGGAGGAGTTGTCGGTTTTCAGTCTTCAGTTGTCAGCCAGGCGATTGGAAGGCTGCGTCTCTCTCTGGCTGACAACTGAAAACTGACGACTGAAAACTCCCTTCACATTGCCGCGTTGATCCGCGGCCAGAGGATGTAGTACAGGTTCATGAACAGCGCGCCGAGCGCGAAGTCCAGGACGAGGATCGTGACGAAGGAGTAGACGAACGACTCCGTCGCCGCCTTGCCGACTCCTTCCGCTCCGGCCGATGAGTGAAAACCCCGGTGGCAGGCGATGACTGAGATCCCGCAGCCGAAGAAGAGGCTCTTGATGAGGCCGGTGATGACGTCGTAGGGGGCGACGTACCGCTTCGAGTGATACCAGTAGAAGAAGCTGTCGACCCCCAGCACCTGCGTGCTGAAGAGCCACCCCATGAAGATCCCGATACAATCCCCCACGACGGTCAGCAGGGGAATCAGCAGGACGCAGGCGACGAACCGCGGGACCACGAGGTAGGCGATCGGGTTGGCGCCGAGCGCCGTGAGGGCGTCGATCTGCTCGGTGACCCGCATCGTCCCCAACTCGGCCGCCATGGCGCTGCCGACCCGTCCGGCGAGCATGATCGCCGCCAGCACGGGGCCGAGCTCTTTGACGAGCGTGATGTTCACGACGGTTCCGAGCTGGTTCTCCATGTGCATCATGGCGAACTGGTCATAGGCCTGAATCGCCAGGACCATCCCGATGAAGCCTCCCGTGATGCAGACCACGGAGACGCTCTGGACGCCGACGAAGTACAGGACCGACCAGAAGGTGTGCCCACGCGGCCAGCGGACGAGCAGCCAGGAGAGCATCCGCAGGCCGAAGAGGACGATGTCCCCCACCAGTCGGACCGTATCGATGACGATCCGCCCGAGGGCGTGGACAAACGTGTCCCGCGGAGGCTGGGCGACTGCGGACATGGAGTCAGACAATGGAGGGCTTCGGGCGAGTCGGGGCGGAGACTACCGCCATTCGCCGAACGCAGCTACGGCAGTTTGAGCCGGAAGACTGGAAGGGGCAGGGGAGATTGGGAGGACTGGGAGGAGTCTTGGCGGACCTTCAGGCAGACGGTAGAAGAGTGTTGATCACGTCGACGGCCACGTCGTCGACCGCCTGCTTCGCCTTGTCGCCCCCTTGGTTGGTCAGCGTGCCAATGGCCAGCCGCCGTTCCGGAGCGAGCCAGACGACGGCGTAGTTCATGTTGTTCGTCCCGGCGTGGTTGTAGACGCGTCGCGACGGGCCGGCCCAGCGGCGTTCCGACCGGAACCAGCCGAATCCGCTCTCGCCCCCATAAGGCGCGCTGTGCAGCCGCTCCCACGACTCACGGGAGAGCAGGGGAGCGAGGCCCTGTTCGCCGTCGACGTGGGCCATCAGGTAGCGGCCCCAGTCGGCGGGGGTGCAGTGGACGGTCCCGCCGGGGCCGAGGACCGCGGGGTTGTCCGACCGCGGCCCCGGTTCGATGGGGGTCACCTTGTCGTCGATGATCCGGTGCTGCCACGGCTGGTCGATCTTTCCGGCCCGGCCCATCGCGCCGTAGCCGAGCGACGCCATCTGCAGCGGCTGGGCGATCCGCTCTTTGAGGAGCCGCTCCCATTCCTGTCCGAGCACGCTCTCCAGCATGTGTCCGGCGATCGTGTAGTTCAGGTTGGAGTAGGCGAACTGCGAGCCCGGCTTCGACTCCGGAGCCTCGGTCAGGATGAGCTGGCAGAACCGCCGCCGCTGCTCGCGCGGCGAACCCTTGAGCGTGCCGTTTTCATAGAGCTGGCCCAGCGTCGTCCCTTCAGGGCTGTTGCGGACGGTCACCCCGGACCAGTGACAGCAGAGCTGGCTGAGCGTGACCGGCTTCAGGTCGTCGTGAATCTTGGGAACCGCCTTGGCGAGGACGTCGGCGATCGTCGTCTCCCAGGTGATCCGCTTCTGTTCGACGCAGATCGCGGCCAGCGTTGCCGTCAGCGACTTCGTGCAGGATCCGAGATGGAACTGGTCCTTGTCGGTTACGGGCGTCGGATCCCCGAGCTTTCGAACTCCGGTCGCTCCGACAGCGAACAGCTTTCCCTGGAGGACGATGACTGAGGCGAGGGCCGGCAACTCGTGTTTCGTCCGCACGCGTTCCAGGATCGCCTTCAGGGCGACGGTCGGATCTTCAGCGGCCTCCGCACGGCGTCCCGCGGAGAGCAGGGCACCGCCGGCCCAGGCGGTCAGCAGAGTCTGGAGGTAGTGGCGGCGAGTCGGCATTGGTCTCTCCCTTCGTCCCTTCCGTTGGGGCGATGAAGAAGATTCTGCCAAACGGCGCGAGTCTTCGCATTCCCGTGCGTGTCGTGCAGCGTCCTTGCCGGCACGGCGCTGATAGCTCAAACCCAACGTGCCAGGGCAGCCTGGGGTCAAGGGGGCCACGCCCCCTTGCCGCCGGAGGCACACCTGTGAGGAACCGTGGCAAGCAACGGGCGTTCCCTTTGTGGGACCGGCGATGAGGACTCGACGCTCGTCCTGCAATCCCCGCGGGTTGGTGAGGGGGCATACGACACGGTGTCCGCGTTTGGATACGCGCTCCTTCAGATATCTCTCGACGAGAGGGCCTCCGGCGGGCAAAGGGGCCTTGCCCCTCTGCACTCCCCACCAGGGTGCCCCTGGACCCGATGAACTGGCCCACCTCGGGGCCAATTCCACCAGGTGGCGGTTCTCAACCGGGGAGTGGTTCGTCAAACTTTCTGTTTTCATTGCCCGCAATCTTTGACTTCCCATGCCCGCACCGCAGCGCCTCTCCACCGGCATCCCTCGCCTCGACGACCTCCTCGACGGCGGCCTCCTTCCCGGGACCCTCGCCGTGATCCTGGGAGCGACCGGCATCGGCAAGACGCAGCTCGGAATCCAGTTCCTGAACGCCGGCCTGAAACAGGAAGGCGAACGCGGCGTCCTGTTCGACCTGACGTCGCGGGGAGACTCCCAGAACCACGCCGACTACGCCGAGCGGATCGCCGACTGGGCTCTCCGCGAGATGCCGAGCAACCTCTACGCCCCGCCCGAACGCCTCTGGGAACGGGACCGGGCGCGGTTCGACTCCGCCCACCTCTTCAACCGGGCCGGACGGCGGGTGACCATGTCCGACCTCGACGAAGACGCCCAGCGGGAATGGAAAGTCGAGCTGAACCGGAAGCTCGAACAGACGATCGCCTTCTTCTACGGCAACTTCATCCACGGCGCCCGCCGCTGCCTCATCGACGGCGTCGAGCCAAGCGACCGGGCCAGCGACTCGTTCCAGTTCGAGCTGTTCGAGTACATCTATCACCAGATCTTCCGCAAGGAAGCGGAGTGGGTCGCCCGCGACCTGTTCCGGGCCCACTACCGTGAGCACGCCGAAGCGGTCGCCCGCCACAGCTACGACAACGAGTCGCTCGGCTGCGCGATCCTCTGCACGTCGCACGAAGTCATGCTGGAGGATCTTCTTTCGCGGCGGATCGAAACCGGTGACGTCCTGTCGAACGCGAACACGATCATCCTGATGGGGAAGATCCGCGAGGGGACGAAGATGGGGCGGGCGCTGTACGTCGCCAAGCACCGCGGCAGCAAGTGCTCTGAGGAGATCGTCCCGTACCAGATCACCGACCAGGGGATCGAACTGCTGTAGAACCCGACCGCGGGCGATTGCCGACCGCAACTCTCGGATTTCAGCCGGCCCCGTCAGCGGGGCGGCGGGAGCAACCCGGAGTTGGAGAGGGCGAGCCGGACCTCGTCTTCGGGGTCGTCCGCCAGAGTTCGCACAACGTTCTGCAGCCCCGCTTCGTCGAGCGGCCGTTTGATCCCTTCGATCTCCTTGCGCAGGGCCGCGATCGTCCGGATGCTCTGGCTGCGGATCTCGGGCGTCGGGTGCTGGCACCCCTTGAGCAGGGCTCGGCTGAGCTCCACCGGTTGTGACCGGGCCTCCTGTTTCAGGAGCCCGACCAGGGAAGCGGCCTGGAGATTCCGGATCGCCTGCTGCTGGTTCTCCGCCTTCGCTGCATCTCCCTCGACCGGCCGATAGGCCGCGATCGAGCGAAGGCAGAACAGAGTGAACCGCTCGACGTTCTTTGTAACGTGCCACAGCGCGATCTCGGCGTTGTTTGCCACCTGCCAGTCCGGATCGTCGGCCAGTTCCTGCATGATGCGGACAACTTCGGGCGCGTTGCCCCCGGCCACTTTCAGGAGATGAGGGGCGTTGCTTCGCAGGTTGCGATCGGGACTTCGCGCGGCCTTCTTGAAGATGACCAGTGAGCCCTCTGGGTATTCGGAGAAGATCCCGCCGTAGGTGGACGCCGCCAGCCGGACGTCCGCATCAGAATCGTTGAGCATTTCTACGAGGGCGAGCGGGCAGGGCTGCTTCTGGAGGTAGAGAATGGACCCCAGGGCGGCGACCGCCTCCTCCCGCACCTTCGCCTCCTTGTCCCTCAGGCAACTCAGAATTGCCGGCACCGCGGAAAGCGTCTGCGGGTCTTTGGCGATCCCGCGGATGGCCACCAGGGCGGCCGTCCGCTCGGAACTCTTCCCGGGTTGTTGGACAGCTCGGATCCATTCCTCCAGCTCAGCGGAGGCCCGGCCGGCCGACAGAATCACCGCCGCAGCCGCCAGCACTTGGAAGATGTACCCCCGCATGCGGACTCCCCCCAACACCGATGGACGGCATCAGCCCCCTCGTTGCCCGGGCCGCGAATGCCGTCGACAGCCAACCGCGCCGAGTCTCAATTCAGCGCCGGAGCCGCCCGGTGGACACCGCTGTTTCCACTGGGATTGCCGCCGGCCTGCTCGACCGCCTTCACGAGCTGGTCCATCCGGAACGGTTTGTAGATCACCGAGCGGAGGCCCATCTGCCGGGCTTTGACGATCGAATGGTTGGCGTCGTAGCCGAAGCCCGCCATCAGGATCACTTCCACGCGGCTGTCGATCTCCAGCACCTTCTGGAAGAACTCGGAGCCCTTCAGGTCGGGAAGCCGGATGTCCGCTACGACCGCGTCGTAGCGGTGCGTCCGGATCATCATCAGAGCCTCTTCGCCGTTGTGAGCCGTCTCGACGCTGACCCCGAAGCGGCCCAGGATCTCGTGGGCGGAGCGGCGGATTTCCTTGTCGGAGTCGACGATCAGGACCCGCATGTGCCGCAGCTTGGGGGACTGGAACTGGTTCATCAGCCCCGCGCCCCCTCCCTTGGCGACACCGTTTCCAGCGACATCTCCCGCCTTGCGGATCGAGTCCCGGATCTCGCGCGTGTGCTTCAGAATGTTCTGCAGGCGGCTGACTGCGGCGGGGAGTTTCTCGCCGAACTTGTCGAGGATGTAGGTCGCGTCGTTGAGGATCTCGTCGACCGGGTCGGCCACCTCGCACAGCATCTGCTTTGTGCTGTTGGCCGCCGTGGTCACCTTTTCGGCGACCAGCAACTCAAGCGTGTTGAGCGCGACCGCGACCTCGCGGGAGAACAGTTCCAGGAACCGCAGGTCGCTTTCCGAGAACGCGTCCGGTTTCGTGCTCTCGACGTTGAACGTCCCGAGGACCTGATCGTGCAGCACCAGTGGGACAGTGAGCGAGCTGCGGGCTCCGGGAGCGCCGGGAAGGTAGTGGCAGTCCCGCTGCGTATCCATGCAGAGGTAGCTCTGGCCGGTCGTTGCAACAAAGCCGGTGACGCCGTTTTCTTCCGGCAGGGCTTTCAGCTCCCGCTGTGCCGCGGTCCCCATCCCGACGGAGAGGAGCGGCGTCAGGATTCCCGTCTCTTCGTTGAGGAGCCGGATTTCGACCGTCTCGAACTTCAGCAGATCCTGGGTGTAGCGGAGGATCTTGTCCTTCAGCAGCTCGACCCGGTCCTCCACCGAGAGGTCGACCACCTCCTCGGGCTGGAGATCGCCCAGCTCGAATCCGGCGGCGTAGATCGCTTCGATCTTCTGGCGGGCCGACCAGGAGGCCGTGACGTCGTGGACCACCGCCAGCAGGAGCGCCGGTCCGGCGCAGGCCGATTCTGAGACCGGTTTGACTTCGATCGTCAGGAAGGTGGAATCGCTCGACTTGAGCGTCGCCGAGGCGAGCTGGTTGGACTGAAGGGCGGCCTGGACCGGCGAGTACTCGCCCGGCAGGAACTCGTAGCCGGAAAGGGTGTCGAACAGCCCCTTGCCGACGACATCCTGTTCCGCCCGGGTCAGCTCGCGGAACTGGCCGTTGGCCCACAGGATGTTCCCCTGCGGGTCGAGGACGGCGATCCCCTGCGGCAGCTCCCGCAGGATTCCGCCGGCCTCCAGGAGCAGCTCGCTCGAGGCGATTCCTTCGTTGAGGACGCAGAAACCGTGGATTCCGCCGGACTGGAGGGCGGTGATCGCTTCGCGGAGGGTGTGGACCGCCCGGACGTCGCAATGCCGCGACAGCCCCGCCACGACGTCGTCGAGGCAGGCGTCCGATCGGCCGTAGACCAGGAATTGGGGGCGGGACATGGGATGGACTTTGGTCGAATGACGTTCGCGTCTCCGTCCCCGAAATCGGCTAGCAACGTCTGCGCCAGGATAGGGGCGGAAAACGGGCAGCCCCTGCCCGGAAACGCTGACGGTCGATGGATGGGACGACTTGCCGCGAAGATGCGGGGGAATTCTAGGCGCCGACCGGGAAGACCAGCAACAGGCGTTTAGCGCATAGGGGTATCATCTCTTGACAGTGGGGGGCGCAGTTCGGCGTTATTCGGGGAGAGCGAACGCGTTTCGACGCGCCTCCGCCGGGCAGGACCGGGGTGTTAAACACCAAGGCACCGAGATCCTCAAAGGCCACAGAAGACCCTTGGTGTTCTTCGTGCCTCCTTGGTGTCTTGGTGTTTAACTCTTCTTCGGCCTGCGGAACGGTCTCGCCCGGTCCGGCGGCCGGGAGTACACTGGAAATGGATCGAGCAGGACGGCTCGTGATCCGAAGTTCTGGCAGGCCGAAGATCGCCGCGTGCTCGCGGCCCCTCGGGTCCGGCAGGACGGCGAGTGCGACGCGGGGAGGCGGTGAGATGGGGATCAGTCGCCGATCATGGCTTTCGGCCGCCCTCCTGGCAGGGGCGACCCTGACGTTGTCTTCGGCCCGCGGAGAGAGTCCGGAACAGGTGATCCGGCAACTCGGCGCCGGACGCTTTTCCGACCGCTACGCCGCCGAGCGAAAGATCCTCGACAATCCCGAAGGGCTGTTCCCCGCGCTCCAGGCGGGGGCGGAATCGAAGGACCCGGAGCTCCAGGCCCGGGCCTCGCGTCTGCTGAAGATCGTGCAGCGGCGGGTGCTGGAACGGCAGTTCGAGCGGTTCCGGGAGACGGGGGACCGGCAGTTCATTCCCGCCGGATGGGAGCGGTTCTCGGAGGTGGTCGGCCACTCGGACGGCGCGCTCGCCCTCTACCTGGCGATGTTCCTCGCGCATCCGGACGCGATGGCGGACGCCGCCGCCGGAAACGTGCCGCTCCAGGGTACGCTTCAAAAAGTCCTCGCCGATCTGGGGCCCTGGCAGCAGGATTCGCGGCATTTCGACGTCGTGACCTTTGCGACGATCCTGTATCTCTCTTCGTCGCCCCAGTGCCGCGTCGACCGGACGTCGCAGCAGGGGGTCGGCAGCCTTCTGGGGCTGAATCCGACCCAGTCGGCCATCCTTCACGGCGACTATCACGAGGAGCTTCAGCGGCTCCTGGGGCAGTGGATCAAGCGACCCGACGCGGCGCCGCCGGAGAGTCGCTTCCACTGGGCGGAGCGATACGACCTGGAAGAGATCCTTGTCCCGGCCCTCGAGATGGTCTCCGCCGTTTCGGAAGGGCGGGGGGACAAGAACACGATCGTGGCCCAGGCGATCCTGAGCGTCGCCCGCCGCGGGGATGTCGACCACCTGGAAGTCCTGGAGCCTCTGCTCGAAGACTCGACGCGTTTCTACGAGCGAAGCAACACGACGAATGGACAGCGGGTCCACGTGACGACCGAGATCCGGGATGTCGCCCTGCTGGCGGCGATTCATCTCACGAAGCAGTCGCCGGCCGCCTTCGGCTTCGAGCCACTCCGCAGCGACAAATTCCTCTACATGCCGGAAACGGCGGGCTTCAAGACGCCGGAGGCCCGCGATCTGGCCTTCAAAAAGTGGGAGACCTGGAAGCGGCTGCACTGGCAGGGGCTCAACATGGCTCCCGTGCAGGCGATTGAGGGGGAATCGCTGTAGAGCCGCTGTCAGCGGTCAGGCACCGCTGAGTCCGAGCTCCTCGTAGAGCGTCGTCAGCATGATCCGGAAACGCTTGTTGTGCGCCGGTTCGCCGGGGCAGCCGTTCGCGACGGCGGCGACCGCCAACCCGTGGGTTGGGTCAGCGAACCCGATCGACGACTGAGCGCCGCCGTGGCCGAAGGCCCGATCCGAGCTGTGCCTGCCGAACCCGTACGGGACGGTGTCCGGCCCGTAGCGGTTCGAGTTGACGATGACCCCCAGGCCGAAGTCGACCCGGTGCTTGAACGTCTGATCGAAGCGGTCCTCGCGGTGCCGCTGCGTCATCAGGGTGACGGTTTCCGGAGCGAGGATCTGCCGTTCTCCGGCGCGGCCGCCTGCCAGCAGCATCTCATAAAACCGCCCGAGCTCCCGGGCTGGTCCGCGACAGCTCCCGCCGGGGGAGGGGGCGCGGCAGACGTCTTCCTGATGTCCGTGGGTGGCGTGGAGCGAGCCGTCCTTCACCGAGTACATGACGCCGATCCGGTCGCCGTAGGCCCGGTGGATCTGCTTGGGGATTGCCATCCACGAGTCGGTCATCCCCAGCGGTTCGAGGATCTCTTCCCGGACGACATGCTCGATGTCCCGGCCTTCGATCCGGCGGACGATCTCTCCGAGGAGGAACCAGGTCCGGGCCGGGTCGTAGGCGGCGCTCTCTCCGACGACAAAGCCGTCCTGGATCCCCGCTTCGCAGACCCGCTGGACGATCGAATCCCACGGCTGGTGCGGCCATCCGGAGAGGACGGGCTCCAGCCCGGCGGTGTGTGTGAGGAGGTGGCGGAGGGTGATCCGCTCCTTGCCTCGCGTGCCGAATTCCGGGACGTATTCCGCCGCCGCGGTGTCGAGATCGACGAGTCCCCGCTCGACCAGCCGCATGACCGCGACGGCCGTCACCGGCTTACCGGAGGAGAGCCAGAGCATGAGCGTGCGGGAGTCGAACGGGCGGGGTTTTCCGTCGACCTCACCGCCGGTTCCAATCGCGTCGTCGGCGATCGTCTCCCCATTCCGTGAGACGTAGAGCTGGATCCCGTGGTGCCACCCTTTCTCGACGCCGTTGAGAATTGTTTGAACAGTTCGGGGGAGGCGGTCCGCGAGCGACATGGTTCCAACCGGGGGATAAGGACACTGTCGCTGAATGTCGAATGGGGCCGGGGGCGTGTCAATGGGGTGCGGGTTTCTCATCGCGCCGGCTCGAACCGCGTCCATGCCGGCACGACGTCCATAGCTCAAACCCAACGTGCCACGGTCGCTGGGGTCAAGGGGGTCTCACCCCCTTGCCGCCGGAGGCACTTCCATGAGGAACCTTGGTACACAACGGACGTCCCTTTTGTGGGACCGGCGTTGACGACTCACAGCTCGCTTTGCAATCCCCGCGAGTTAGGTGAGGGGGCATCCGGTACGTTGTCCGCGCTTGGACACGTGCTCCTTCAGACATCTCTCGACGGCCAGGCCTCCGGCAGGCAAGGGGGCGTCGCCCCCTTGCATCCCCCACCAGGGTGCCCCTGGACCCGGTCGGTGGACGATGCTGAGTTCCTCCCGGTTGGTACCGCGTCCAACACCGCGATATCATCTGGAAACGGTCCAGGCCGGAATCCGACGGAACTTCTTGTCCGTCGCGGGGTTTGAATCCCCAGACCCTTCCGCACCTGAATCGAGGCATCGTGGGAATCACCTCTTCGGGGACGTGTGTGGTCACAGGGACGATGAGTTCGCCATACCTCAAGGATCCCGACGTCCAGCTCATGCTGCGCGTCAAAAAAGGGGACGAGCAGGCGTTTGGCCAGCTCGTCTCCAACTACCAGGACCGGCTGATCGGCCTCCTGACCAACATGGTCGGAGACCGCGAGACCGCCGAAGACCTGACCCAGGAACTGTTCCTGCGGGTCTACCGGGCCCGCAACGGCTACGAGGCCAACGCCAAGTTCTCCACCTGGGTCTTCAGCATCGCCCACAACCTGGCGAGCAACTCCCGCCGCTCCAAAGGACGCCGCAAGGAGGTCGCCCTGGCCCCCGCCGACTCCGGCGCTCAGTCGACGGGTGTCGAAGCGAACCTCGCGGAAAAGTCCGCCATGATGCCGACCCGGCAACTGGCCAAGAACGAGCTGATGGAACGGGTCCAGGACGCCATCGGCCAGCTCAACGAACGGCAGCGGATGGGACTGCTGCTGCACAAGTTCGAAGGGCTGAGCTACGAAGACATCGGACTGGCGATGGAGATGACCCCGCAGGCGGTCAAGTCGCTGCTGAGCCGGGCCCGCGAACAGCTGCGGGAAGTCCTCGAATCCTATGTGAAGTGAGGACCTGATGAGCCGACTCACCCGCCTCTCGACCGATGAACGCAACAACCTCGTCGCCTACCTCGATGGCGAACTGGAAGACGACGCCACGCAGCGGATCGAGGACGTCCTCAGCCAGAGCCCCGTCGCCCGCAACGACGTGGAACTGCTCGTCAAAACCTACGACCTGCTCGACCTGCTCCCCCGGCCCAAAGCCTCGGCGGAGTTCACGCAGAAGACGATCGCCACGGCCCGCATGACCGAGGTGAAGGTCGACTACACGCAGACGCCGCTCGCCAAAAAACTCCGCAGCCTGATGCCGCTTATGGGAGCCGTAGTGCTCGTGGCGGTGGGGGGCTTCGCCGGGTTCGCTGCGGCGAACCGCTTCGTTCCCCTCGAGTCCGACGTGATGCTCCGCGACCTCCCGATCATCGAGCGGATGGACGAGTACACGGAAGTCGGGGACGTCCAGTTCCTCGACAAGCTGTCGAGCGACGCTCTGCTGCTGCAGGAGGTCCGATCGGAGGTGAGCCGTGAGCGTCGCTAAGGGATTCGCCGTGCTGATGGTGGCGGCTGCCGCGGGAGTGGCGGGCGGAGCGGTCCTGATGCCGCCGGAACGCCCGGATGTCCGCAAGAACTGGGACCGGATCGCCGAGATGTCGCCCTCTGAACGGACGCGTCTCGATCAGAAGTTCCGGGCCTACCAGGCCCTGACGCCCGAGGCCCAGAGCCGGCTCCGGACGCTGTACCGCGCCCTCGAACAGGATCGGCAGACGAAGAACGGCCTCAATACGAGCGCGATGAACGACTATGTGGCCTGGATCTCGACGATCCCGGCCGCCAGCCGGGAACAGCTCTCCGCCACGACGGACCCGGCCGAGCGCATCACGGCGATGCGGACGATCCTGAGCGAGCAGCAGGCCCGCAAGACTCCTGAGCTCGCCGAGATGTCCGGCCCCCTGAAGATCAGCCGGGCCGAGCTGGCGGATGTGATCTCGATTGTGGAGGAGCACGTCCGACCGACGCTCTCGTCCGACGACGAGGCGACTCTCGAGGGCCTGAAGTCGAGACCCGCCGTCTACCGCGACGCCTTCATTGTTACGAAGCTCTCGTCCAAGTTCCCGGCCCAGCCGGATCCGGCCACGCTCCCTCCGCCGTGGTCGCAAGGGTTGTTCGACGACCTGACCCGCCGGGCTCAGAATCCGGGGATCCGGATGATGGTTCAGCAGGCGATGCAGATGCCGCGGGGGCGGTGGGGGATGGCGGTCGGTCTGAACTGGCGGCTCCTCAACGCGGTCCGGCTGGAGTTGCGGCGCGAGCTGATGACCCGTAAGGCGGGCGAAAGCGAACTGGAATCGCACTTCCTCTCGCTCGGCCAGGCGGAGCAGGACCGGCTTTCCCGACTGTCGGCCGACGACTTTCGTTCGGCGCTGCGAATGTCGTTTTTCGGCAAGACCGAGTCGGTGCTCCGCGATTTTCGGACGGAGTACGACCGATTCGACGAGATCACAAAGCGGTGGGCCCCCTTCCAGCGGCGTCCCGACGGTCCGCCGGGACGACCGGAAGGGATGGGACGTCCCGATGGCTTCGGTCCAGGTGACCGTCGTCCGGGGCGGGGAGAGTTTGGCCCGCCGGACGGCCCGCGCGGGGAATTCCGGGGGGGAGAACGCGACCGGTTCCGGCCGGATGACCGACGCCCGCCCGGTGAGAATGGTCCGCCGCCCCGTTCCGAGGATCGACGCCAGAACGACTGAAGTGGCATCTCGCCCGCGGGCGCGCCGCCGAAGTCGGTCAGATTCTGTCCGGGCTGACGACAGAGTAGATGAGCCGGTGGTCCGAGCCGTCGGTCGTGCCGATCCCCGCTTCGTGAACGCTCCATTCGGGCCCCGCGAAGATGTGGTCGATCCGGACCCAGGGCGTATTGTGCGGCCAGCGGGAGTCGGTGTTGCAGGGGCTTGTGTAGCCGTAGCCAAAACCGGCCGCCTCGAATGTGTTCGTGAACCCTTGCCAGGTGGTCGTGAGCGTGCTGCTGAAGGCGGGCGTGTTGAAGTCGCCGCCGATCAGCACGGGGAGCCCGGCCGAACCCTCTTCGACGAACCGCCTCAGCTCAGCCGCTTCCTGCTTCCGGAGAGCGAAGAACTCCGTGACCGCCTCGATCCCGGCTCCTGTAAGCGGTGAGTGCCAATGCAGCTCGCCGAAGGCGTGACGGGGCGTATTGAGGTGCGTATCGCAGACCCGGACCGGGCCGGAGGGAAGGGCCACCTCGCACAGAATCGCCGCCCGGCGCTCGAAAGGCTCGAAGCGGAACTCTTCGATCAGCCGCACCGGGTGAGGCGAGGCGACCAGGAACTCGCCGACATGGACGACGGACCAGCCGGCCAGCTGTTTCGTGAAGGTCTCGGTTCCGGCGTGGGCCTCCTGGAGCATCAGGATCTGGGGATGGAGCCGGTCGAATTCCATACCGAGCTTCAGCGGCTGGCCGGAACCGAACTGGATGTTCGACGAGACGACGGTGATGGCCGAATCCCGAGCGGGAGGAACGGCCGCGGCGGGAGTGGTAAATCCCATGACCGGCGCCGCGACGACCAGCAGGGCGGCGGCATTCGTCAGGATCATCCAGGGAGCGCGGAACGCGGAGGCGATGAGGAGTACGAGGGCCGGAATACCCCACGGGGCGCGGGGGAGGAACGAGAGGGCTGCGCTCAGCCACCACTCGTCGGAAACCATGCAGAGCAGGGCCATCACGCCGACGACGCCGACGAGGTTCACGACGGACAGCCAGGTGATGACCTGGTCGACGCGGACCGTCCCGGCCACGTCCGTCCGCCGGCGGCGGGGAGTGAGGAAGGACCGCCGCGACGTCCGAATGGGCGGGGGAGCGGCGGGGCCGGAGGTCGGGCGGGGAGCGAGGGTGGTCGACATGGCGGGGCCTATCGGCTCGGCGCGAGCTCGAGGCGATTCGAGCGGGCCGCGCGAGCAGCGGGGATCAGATCGGGTGTGGCGGCCCCTTCCTCGGCCTCGTGAACCAGTCGCGCCATTTCCCAGGCGGTCACATAGTGGTAGCGAAACAGCGGATTGTTTTTGGCCTGCGCGGCGAGCTCCTCATGGAACCGCTGCATCTCGGGACCGAGCCAGGTATCGATGTTGCCGTCCTTGCAGCCGTGAGTGTGCAGCTTCACGAACTTCCATTCAGGCCGTCCGCTGACGTGGACGTCCGCCTGGAGCCAGAGCTGCATCCGTCGCCAGGAGGCGGGACGACCGGCGTGGACGTCGGCGTTCTCGATCCGCGGAATTACGCCGAGCTTGCGGGATTGCCAGTCGAGGCCCAGCGGCCCCTGGATCATAAGCAGGTGGTCCCGCGGCGGCGTGAATCCGACTCGGGAGCGGAGTCCCTTGTCGTGTGACTTCCGCTGGCCGGGGATGTCCTGGGCGTAGTAGATCGAGTTGATCGTCGAGGTCTGGCAGGCGCTTGGGGCGGACGGGAGGGTGAAGTCGGCGTAGCAGCCGGTCTCCAGGAGGACCGTCAGCTCCTGGTCGACTCCGCACCAGTCGCCGTCCGGGCGGGAGTTGCAGAGGGCCCAGTTGCCGTGAATGAAGCCGTAGACGATCTCGCCCGTCGCGGGGTCTTTCCGCAGGAGGCCGTGGCGGTGGTAGAGGGTCTGGCGGAAGCCATCGAGTTTTTCGCGGAGCTGATCGGCGGTGTCGTGGGCGTGGTGGAGGTGGATGTCGACGTCGCCGTAGCCGGCGTCGCAGAGTTCCTTGAGGTGATCGAGGTATTCCGGCCGGTACTCGTCCTGCGGGAAGAAGAAGGTGTGCTGCGGCGGGCGGCCGGAGGAGTCGCGGTAGCGGTCGAAGAGGCGGGGGTATTCGCTGACCCATCGGGCGACGCGCTCCTTGGCCCGTTCGTGGGAGACTTTCTGGCACTCGGGCTCGTAGTGGTCGCCGATGGCGATGAAGACATCGATCGCTTCGCCGGGGGCGGTCCGTTCCTTGGGCTCGGAGGGGAAGACGTACTGGGGGATCCAGTACTGCATGTTCCGCTGGCGGATGACGAGCAGCACCGCACCTGCTGTAGCCAGCCCCAGTCCCGCCATTCCCAGCAGTGCCCACCAGACGTACGCCACCATTGGCCTCCTTTGGCGCATGCGGGGAGTCCGGAGCGCACCCTGCGCGGCCGGGCACTCCGCATGACCCTCAAAGCCTACGCCACGCTAGAGAGGGCGGTCGGATCGGATGCACTGAAACGGGGATGTCCGGAACACGGAAAGATAGACGGGCGAGTCGGCTGGCGCAGTTATGCGGACGATTCCGAGATGTTGCCCAGAAGCATCACGGAGCCGACCGGGGTCCAGGGGGTACCCCTGGTGGGGAGTGCAGAGGGGCAACGCCCCTTTGCCCGCCGGAGGCCGTCTCGTCGAGAGATGTCTGAAGGAGTGAGCATCCAAGCGCGGACACGGGGGCGTATGCCCCCCTCACCAACCCGCGGGGATTGCAAAGCAAGCGGTGTGGATTGATGGAGTCCTTAACGCTGGTACCAGAAAGGGAACGTCCGTTGTGTCCCACGGTTCCTGATGAAAGTGCCTCCGGCGGCAAGGGGGCGTGGCCCCCTTGACCCCAGGCTGCCGTCGCAATTGGGTTTGAGCTATGGACGCTGCGCCGGCAAGGACGTGATCAGCGGATGTAGCGGACCCGCGAGAAGTCCGGGAGCCGGATATACCGCGACTCCCCCAGCAGATCGATCTTCGCCTGCCGTGAGGGAAGATGAACGATGAACGGCTTGCCGATCAGCGTCGAGCGGTCGATCGCCGGATGGTCCCACGCACGGCTGTCGACCGACACCGGGCTGTTGTCTCCCAGGACGAGAAACTCACTCGGCCCCAGGACAAACTCCCGCGTCTCGCTCTCATGCTTCGGCGTGTAGTAAACGTCCCGATAGAGCCTCAGGTCGCGGATCGAGACATCCCCTCCCGAAGCCCCCAGCCGGACCGGCGATCGCGCGGAGGGCCGCGACTCCTTCGAGGCGGCGTACATCAGCGGCTCAAACAAAACCTGTCCGTCGACCGCGACCAGAACCTGACGATCCATGACCGACATTTCGATCGTCAGCGGCTTCCGCTCCTTCTCGTCCTTCGGCTTCGGAAGAGTGGCCTCACGGATCGGCCGCGTCTCGCGGTCGACGAGGAGCGAAACGCGGTTCTCGGCCCGCTGGAACTGACAGACGAACGTGTGCTGATCGTCCGACATCTCGACGACGAACGTCCCCTCGTCCGACGGTTCCACCTGGAACTCGACCATCAGGTCATGGACGGGAAAATCCTTCGCGGCCGCGTCATCGCGGTTGTAGCCGTAGGTGTCGGTGATGGGAGCGACGTGCGACCGCTCGAAGAGGTCGAGGATTGCCTTGTCGGTCTCCACGTCGTCATTGAGCGACAGCAGTTCGTCGCGAAGCTCGGCAGGCATCGCCCCTTGGGCGATCAGACGGCGGCGGTTCGCATCGAACGAAACCAGTCCGTTTGCGGCGGCCGGGAGTTCCAGCGACCGCTTGAGGAGTGGAACTTCGGTCGTATGCCGTCCCCCGTCGGTGATCCAGTTGCGGAACTGGATCCAGTCGAGGGCCCCCGCGGTCTCGTCATCCGGCTGGAACACCATCCGCCCCGGACTCGTGCTCCACCGCGAGTCCTTCCGCGCCGCGGTCCACCGCGGCCGCCAGTTCGGATCGGTCTCGTCCGGCTGGAAGGCGTGATCATCGACGGGGATCCGCACTCCCTGTTGGGCCGAGAGCGGCTTCCGCTGGAGCTGGCCCCCCGCGTAGACGTCCCCGCCGAGGAGCCGGATGGTCTCGCCGGGGAGCCCGACCACCCGCTTCACATAGGGCTGGGCCGGATCGTCCGGATTGCGGAAGACCACGACTTCCCAGCGGTGGGGATCGCGGACGTCGAAGACGTTCTTGTGGACAAGGAGCTGGTCCCCCTCGTTCTTCGGAAACGCGGCGAGCGAGATCTCGTGACGCCCGCAGTTGGGGCAGCTGCAGAACTCCCCGCGCGAGGAGGCGAAGTCGTCGACGGTTAGGAAGTCGACCTGATCGGGGTCGGCATGAACGTTGGCGTTGAGTGTTGCCGGGGAGTCTTCGACCGGCACTCCCCGCGGAAAGGTGTAGTGGCAGGTCGGGCACTCGACCCGCTTGTGATAGCCGAGCAGGGAAGGGGCCATCGAGCCGGTCGAGATCAGGTACCCCTCGGCGGCGAAGGTCCGGAAGAGCGTGACCGAGATCCCGAGGATGATGATCGATTCGAAGACCTGGCGCACGACGCCCCGGCGGTCAAAGTCGGTCTCGTTACTCGCAACACGGTCCGGCAATCAGGCACCCCATGTGTCGTGGCGGTGACGCCGGCGACGTGGGTGCGATTGTACGGATTGCTCCGGACGTGAGGAAACTGCGAATCGTGCCGGTTTGTCTGGTGGGGCCGGTTGTAGGGGGGAGGGGCGCGCCAGCGCGCGGCTTCGCTCTTAACTTCTGATGCCGCAACGGAATGGGAGATCGTCTCCCGCGCAGAGGTCGCTGCTGATTAGTGAAGGTTAGTGTTCCAAACCCTTCCAGTGAGAGGACTTGGGAACACGAATCATCGCTACTGAGCCGCAGAGTGTGTGTTTTGCGAGGGAGGCGTCCTTGCCGGCACGGCGCTGCTACCTCAAATCCAACGTGCCACGGCAGCCTGGGGTCAAGGGGGCCACGCCCCCTTGCCGCCGGAGGCGCTTCCCTGAGGAACCGTGGTAAACAACGGACGTTCCCTTTGTGGTACCGACGCTGAGGACTCCCTCAAACCGCACCGCTCGCTTTGCAAGCCCCGCGGGTTGGTGAGGGGGGCATACGACACGTTGTCCGCGTTTGGATACGTGCTCCTTCAGACATCTCTCGACGGCCAGGCCTCCGGCGGGCAAAGGGGCGTTGCCCCTCTGCACTCCCCACCAGGGGTTCCCCTTGGACCCCGGTTCTTGGCTCAGTAAACCGGAGGGCAGCTGAAGCCGTGTGTCGCCGGCCTCAGCCCGTGATCGTCCAGCGCAGATACGCCTCAATGAACGGATCCAGCTTGCCGTCCAGCACTTCCGTCGGATTGGTCGTCTTCAAATCTGTCCGTGTGTCCTTCACGAACTGCTCCGGCTGAAGGACGTAGTTGCGGATCGTCTGCCCGCCGAATCCGATCTTCGATTTCTCTCCCCGCCGCGCCGCCTGCTCGGCATCCCGCTTCTCCTGCTCCCTCTGGAACAGCTTCGCGGTGAGCATCTTCTTGGCCTGGGCCCTGTTCTGGTGCTGGCTCCGCTCGTTCTGGCAGAGGACGGAGACCCCGGTCGGTTCGTGGGTCAGGCGGATGGCCGATTCCGTCTTGTTCACGTGCTGTCCACCGGCCCCCTGAGCACGAAGTTTGTCCTCCCGGACATCCTTCTCCCAGTCGATGTCGATGTTGATGTCCTCGCCGATGTCCGGCATGACATCCACGGCGGCGAACGACGTCTGCCGCTTGTCACCGGAGCCGAAGGGGCTCATCCGGACCAGGCGGTGCTGCCCCATCTCGCCCTTGAGATATCCGTAGGCGTAGTCCCCCTTAATGAGGATCGTGCCGCTCCGAATTCCCGCCTCTTCCGCGTCGGAGCGGTAGAGCAGTTCGACCGAGAACCCGCGGTCTTCGGCCCAGCGGGAGTACATCCGCATGAGCATTTCGGCGAAGTCGGCGGAGTCGGTCCCCCCTTCGCCTGCCTGCAGGGTGATGTAGACGTCGGAGGCGTCTTCAGGGTTGGCCATGCTCGCCTGGAGTTCGACTCCGGCGATCTGTTCGCGGAGCTGCGCGAGCTGCGTCTTGACCTCCTGGATGTTTTCCGGGGTCGGATCCGCGTCGGCGAACTCGATGAGGACCTGGAGGTCGTCACCGCCGCCGATCATGTCTTTCAGGAGCTTGAGCGTCCCGTTGAGTCGCCGCAGTTCGCCGATGAGTCCCTGGGCCTTCTCCTGGTTATCCCAGAAGTTCGGCGCGCTCATCAGGTCGTTGATCTCGTTGGCTCGCTGGACTTTGACGTCGTAGTCAAAGAGACCCCCGGAGTTGGGTGATCCGTTGGAAGAGGGTTTCGCACTCCTGGCGTGTTTCGCTGTCGAGCATGGCAGGTGGGGAGGGGGGGGACGAGAGTCGCGGATTCAAAGTGGTTCGGGTGAAAAGACCCGGACCGGGAATCGTAGGAGTTGAGGGGGAATCGCTCTACCCCGGGGTGATGCCATTGGTCTGACCGGGGTCCAGGGGAATCCCCTGGTGGGGGATGCAAGGGGGCAACGCCCTCTTGCCCGCCGGAGGCCTGGCCGTCGAGGACTGTCTGAAGCGCGCCGTGTCCAAACGCGGACAGCGTTCCGGATGCCCCCTCACCAACCCGCGTGGATTGCATCGCAATCGGTGTCTTTTGAAGGAGTCCTCAACGCTGGTACCACAAAGGGGACGTCCGTTGTGTACCACGGTTCCTCATGGAAGTGCCTCCGGCGGCAAGGGGGCGAGGCCCCCTTGACCCCAGCTGCCGTGGCACGTTGGGTTTGAGCTATGGGCGTCCGTCCGGCGAAGACACGTTCCGAGACGGCAGAACGCCTTGATGTCAGCCGCTGCCGGACGAGAGTTGATACAGTCACACTGTGCTCGCTCCACAGCATTAAAACCTCGCCACCGCTGGCCCCTCCCACTTCATGTCGTCTAAGACCCTCTTCCGCGTGCTGATCGTCTGCGGGCTGGGACTGGCGGGACTGATGTGGTGGCGATCCGAATCCGCCGCGACTTTCCAGCGCGACCTCAGCCGCGCCATCGCCAACGCGGACTGGACCGCCGCCGAGACCGCCGCCGACGGCATCCTGAAACGTGAGCCCACCAACTCAGCCGCCCTGATGGCCAAAGGCCGCGGTTCCCACGCCCGGGGCGAGTTCGCCGAAGCGGTCGCCTGGTGGGACCGCATCGACACCACGCGCCCGGAAGCCCGGGAAGCCCACGTCGCGGCTGCAGAAACTGCCTTCGTCTCGCTGAAGCGGCTGAGCGAAGCGGAACGGCGGTTTCGCGCCGCCCTGGAACTCGATCCCGACTCGCTGCCGATGCTCGGTCAACTGGCCACGCTGCTGGCGATCACGGGGCGGCCGGTCGAGGCGAACGGACTCCGGCTGAAGCTGCTCCAGCGAAGCGCGATCGAATCGCTCGACCTCATGGTCATGGGACTGCTGGGGACCGATGTTCCGGAGAACGTCGTCGTGGACGACTTCGCCCGGCAGGCTCCAGACGATCCGCTCGTCGCAATCGCCCGGGCCTCGATCGCCCTCCGCCGGTTCCAGACGAGCGAGGCCGAGAACCTCCTGACACCGCTCCGTTCGGCCCCCGACCGCCACTGGCTCGTCGACGCCCTCTGGGGAGAACTCCTCTGGCAGGCAGAGCGGTCGGGCGACATCCCCGAGTGGTTCCGCGGGCTGAGTCCGGCCACGCTCGAGTCCGCGTCCGTCTGGCGCCTTCGCGGCGAAGCGGCCCGGCAAGCGGGGGAGAAAGAGGTGGCCGCCCGCTGTTACTGGGAGGCCCTCCAGCGGAACCCGGTCGACCAGCCGGCGTGCTATCAGCTCGGGCTCGTGTTGAAACAACTGGGGGCGGACGAGGCCGACCCGTTCCTGGAGCGGGCCACCACACTGCAGGAGTATCTCCTCGCCGTCAAAGGCTTGAGCAACACGGGGGACTTTTCGCGGGCCGAGCGGATTGGCGAGCTCGCGACGGCAGCCCGGCTCGACTGGGACGCCTGGGGCTGGCTGAGGCTCGCCGCCCGTGTTCCCGGCGCGAGCCGACCGGCGGACGTCTCTCCGAACGTTCGCCCGACTTCGATCTCCCGCGTCGCCCCGGAGGAGAACCTCGCCGAACGATTCGATCTGTCGAAGTATCCGCTTCCGGAGGGGGCGGATCTCTCTCAGTCTCCGAAGCCCGCCACAACGACCGATACGGCGGCCGTGATCCGCTTCCGCGACGACACGGACCGCGTCGGCCTCCGGATGACCTACGAGAATGGCCACGATCCCGCCTTCGGGGGGGCGGACGCCCGGCGGGCCTTCGAGTTCTCCGGCGGCGGCGTCGCGGTCCTCGACTATGACCGGGACGGCTGGCCCGATCTTCACTTTCCCCAGGGAACCCGCTGGCCGGTCGCCGCCGGACAGCGCGAGTTCCTCGATCATCTCTATCGCAACCGCGGCGACGGCCGCTTCGTGGAAGTTGCCTCAACGGCGGAGCTGAACGAGGACCGTTACAGCCAGGGGCCCGCGGTCGGAGACATCAACAACGACGGCTTCCCGGACCTCTTTGTTACGAACGTTGGCCGGAATCGTCTCTTCCTGAACCTCGGCGACGGCACGTTCGAAGACGTGACGGAGACCGCCGGGCTGCGGGAGTCCGCCTGGTCGACCAGCGCCGCTGTCGCCGATCTCGACGGCGACGGTCTCCCGGACCTGTACGTCGTGAACTATCTCGGAGGGGCCGACGTCACCGAGCGGCTCTGCCGCGGTCCGGACGGCCGTCCGCGGGAGTGCGACCCGCACGACTTCCCCGCCGCGCCGGATGAGGTCTATCGCAACCTTGGCGATGGCCGCTTCGAGCCGGTCACGCAGGAATGGGGCTTCGCGAGCGACGCCGGCAAAGGTCTGGGGATCGTCGTCGGACGGCTCAACCCGTCCGACGCCTGCTCGGTCTTCGTGGCCAACGACACGGACGGAAACCTGTACTTCCGCCGCGGGGCGGGGGAGACCCGCTTCACCGAGGACGCGCTCCTCTCGGGAGTGAAGTTCGACGCCGAGGGACGCTCGCTCGCTTGCATGGGCGTCGCGGCGGGGGACGCCACAGGCGACGGCCTCCCCGACCTCATGATCACGAACTACTACGACGAATCGAACATGCTCTTCGTCCAGCAGTCGGGAGGCGGGGGACTGTTCGATGATGCCGCGGCGCAGGCCGGTCTGCGGATTCCGAGCCTCAAGGTCCTCGGATTCGGGACGCAGTTCCTCGACGCCGACCTCGACGGCCGCCTCGATCTCGTCGTGGTCAACGGCCACGTCGCCCGCCAGCGGCGACCGGATGTCCCCTATGAGATGGCTCCGCAGGTCTTCCGGAATCGGAACGGTGCGGTCTTTGACGAGGTCTCCGCCACAGCCGGAACATGGTTCCAGCAGAAAGCCCTCGGGCGGGGCCTGGCGCGGCTCGACTGGAACCGTGACGGTCTGGACGACTTCGCCGTCGGCCACCAGGAGTCCCCGTCTCGTCTGCTGACGAACGAGACCACCGCCGGAGCGGACTCGCTGTCGGTGACCCTCTCGGCCCGCGGAGGCAGCCGGGACGCAGTCGGCGCCATCCTCCGCCTGACAACGGGGCAGGGGGAGCAGGTCCAAATTGTGACCGCCGGGGACGGCTACATGGCGAGCAACGAGCGGAAGTGGATCTTTTCGCGGAACCGCATGCCCCCAGGCGGCGAAATGACTCTGCAGGTCGAGTGGCGTTCCGGGATGATCGAAAACTATGCAGTTCCAGCAGACCTGCGCGCATGCGCGGCAGTCGAAGGAACCGGCCGACTCTGGACGCTGGATGGCAATCGGGGCAATTACTGAATTCCAGGGACGTTAAACGCTCCCTGCCTCACAGTTTCGAAAGTTAGCCTCGCTGGTCTGAAGTTTGCTTTCTGCTCCGTTCGAAGGCGATCTGGTCTTCTTCCGAGACGATGCGACACGCGGCCGATGCCAGCGGATGTCCTTGTCCGGGCTATACCTCGATGACTCGCTCTCCGCGCTGTGAGGGTTTGAGTCCACTCCTAAGGGAAGTTTGCGGAATATGAGTGCGCGCCTCGTCCATTCCCGGTCGGACCGGGGTTTCACGCTGATCGAACTCCTCGTCGTCATCGCGATCATCGCCGTCCTCGTGGCGATCCTTCTGCCGGCGGTCCAGCAGGCCCGCGAAGCGGCCCGGGCTTCCCAGTGCAAGAACAACCTCAAGCAGCTGGGCATCGCGATGCACAGCTATCACGAGACGCATTTCTGCTTCCCGCCGGGCTCGACCGCGGTCTTCTACAAGGGGACCAACTGGCGGACACACCTCCTGCCGTACATCGACCAGGGACCGCTCTACAACAAGCTCGACTTCAACCTTCCGCTGACCGGCGGCGGTTCCTATCCGACCTCCGGCGTGAACACGGTTCTCAACAACCTGTCGATCCCGGTCTACACCTGTCCCTCCAGCGACCTGAACCCCACGGTCGGCGGCAGCAACAACACGTCGAACCTGCTGATGCATATGTACGTCGGCATCATGGGGGCGACTCCCGATCCCGCGGGACGGACCGTCGGTTCGGCCAGCAACTACGGCGGTTTCTACGTCAACAACGGAACGCTGCTGTGCAATGAGATTACGCGGATCCGCGACATGTCAGACGGCTCGTCGAACATCATGGTCATCGCCGAGCAGTCCGGCCGGGTGAACGGCGTGACGGACGTCCGCAGCGCCTATTACGGCGGCTGGGCCGGCGTGACGTTCGCCGCTCCGGTCTCGGCCAGCGTCCCCGCCAGTTCGGACTCCTGGAGCACGGGCGTCACCGGCGTCATGTACTCGATCAACTACCGGACCTACGGCGCAGCGATCCCGGCCGAGGCCAACAGCCCCTACGACGCGAACACGCTCCTGAACTCGTTCCACACCGGCGGAATCAACGCCCTGATGGGGGACGGGGCGGTCGTCTTCCTCGGCGACTCGATGGAAATGGAAACCCTCCGCCGGCTCGCGTCGCGGGGCGACTCCAAGCCGGTCGGAGAGTTCTGATCCCGGATCGGTCGGACGCGGCCGCCGACCCCGGCCGCGTCCTTTCCTGACCGCGTGTTCGATTCACTGCACTGAGCCGCTTCCGAACTCGGATTCCCCGCCATGCCCGTCACTCGCACGTTCAAGTTGGCCACCGCTCTCCTGTGCGTCGGATCGCTCGCTGCCGGCTGCGGCGGCTCGGGGCCCCCCCCGATCGCGATCGGAACCCTCAGCGGTAAGGTCCTGCTTTCCGGGCAGGCTCCGGGCGGAGAGTGCCAGGTCAACTTCTTCGACTCGGTGAAGGGGGCAGGGGGGCTCGCTCTGACGGGCGCCGACGGGACCTTCACTGCGTCCCTGCCGGTGACGCCGTCGGGCTACAAGGTCTCGATCACGGCCAAGGAGCCGGAACCGACGGAGCCGGGAGTGCCGCGTCCCAAGACGGTCTCCGGTATCCCGCCGAAGTTCCGGTCGATGGACACCTCCGGCCTGACCGCCATGGTCAAGGAGGGCCCCAACGACCCGATCACCTACGACCTGACGAAGTGACGGAGCGCGTGGTCCGCTGATGCGGCCGCGTCGCGATCGGCGAATCGTGCGGCAGCAGATTGCCGTCATTCGCTGCGGCAAATCGCTCCAGGCAAACGCGTTGCAATCTTTGCACTCTCCCGGCCCAACCCTGGGCTTGGTCTCCCTGGGGCCCCGAAGACGGGGCTAAAATTTCGCCACGATCGACTGGATGATCGCGGTCAATGGGAGTCGGCAGGGATGCCTCGAACCTGGTCACGTCGGACTCTGCTCCGCCGTCTGCTCTTGCTCGCCCTGGCCGCCCCCGCGTCCGGTTGCGGCACGATCCTCTACCCGGAGCGCCGCGGCCAGCCGGGCGGGCCGATCGACTGGAAGGTCTTCGCTCTCGACGGGATCTTCCTGCTCCTGTTCGTCATCCCGGGCGTGATCGCCTTCGCGGTCGACTTCACGACCGGAGCGATCTATCTCCCGACCGATTGCTCGGGGGGCGTCCCGGTCTCTTCGACGAAAGTCCCCCGCGACGAACTCCATCCGACCGGGATCGCGAAAGCCGTTTCGAGGCTGATCGGCCGGACGATCCATCTGAAGGAGGGAGAATACGCGACCGAGGAACTCAACACGGTCGACGAACTCCCCACCGCCTTCGAGCAGGTTGCCCTCCGCGAACGGCGCGACCCAACCGTGCTCCGCTGCCAGTCTCCAGAATAGCATCGAGGCTGCGCCCGCGCTGCATTATCTGTGTGCATCCGTGTTCATCTGTGGCCAGTTCATTTTCTAGCCACAGATACACACAGATGAACGCAGATAAGAGCCGTCGCGTTTGCCGACGGTGTGTTCAGAACCCACGCGCCGTCTTGATGTCGTCCATCGTCCGCAGGTCGTAATCGATGCCGACGTAGTCCAGGAGCGAGCAGAGCGCCCGGACCGCGACCCCCATCCCGTCCGGCCCGCTGAACCCGCCGAACTGGCCCCCTCCCTTGAGGTGCGGCTCGAGCTCCAGGAAGACGCCCGGGCAGCCCAGGGCCTGCATCTTCGAGGTCATCGCGGAGAGGTTCTCCTTGAGGTTCCGCAGGATCGCCTCGTGGCCGGAGTCGCCGATGTCGGCCGGGACGAAGTTCTTCAGCCGCTCCTCGTCCACCACGCCGGTCCATTCGAGCGTCGGATCGACGCGGTAATCCTTGATGTGCGCCCAGCCCATCCAGTCCCGCATGGCGACGAACTCGTTGAAGCAGACGACTGGCGAGAGGTTCTGCGACGAGAGGTTCCCGCCGTCGAAAATACAGACGAGGTTTGGCCGGTTGACCTTCTCGGCCAGGGCCGCCAGGAGCCGCCCGTTCTGGCCGATCAGGTTCGCTTCGACTTCCAGGCCGTAGACCAGGCCGTGCTTGGCGCACTCGGCGACGATCGGGTTCAGCTTCTCGACCGCCTGATCGATGTACTTCCAGGGATCGTCCCCCTTGGGGTGGTAGAACGAGAAGCCGCGGAGGAGCTTCGCGCCGAGCGCCTTGGCGGAGTGGATGCTGCGGGCGACTTCCGTCTCGATGTACTGCTGGATCGGGACGAACTTGTTGTGCGAGCCGTCCTCCTGGTCGATCAGCTTGATCTTGCCGATCCGCGAGCCGATGCTCGTGACCTTCATCCCGTACTTCCCCTGCAGGTCGGCCAGCCGGGCGAGCTTCTCGTCGCTCAGCTCGGTGACGTGCTCGACCTTTCCCTCGCCGGTGACGTCGATGAACCGCGGGCTGTAGTAGTTGAGTCCCAGAGCGGAGATGACCGAGAGCTGTTCGACCGCGGTCTTGGAGAGCGCGGCCTCGTCGGCGAAGGCACTGAGGACGATGAACGGAGAGTGGGCCATGATTTCCTCGCAATTCCAAGACGACGGCAGCCAGCGCGAAGCGGGATTCTAATGGCGACAGGGGAAATTGCCCGTCCGGGGGAGGCCATTTCTGCCGCCTGTTTGCGACACGTTCTCCGCAACTTCTTTCCATTGCCCCAGAAGCGGCGCGCCAGTGGAAATGGCTATCCGAATGCCATATCGTGACAGGGCCAGCCTCGGGCCCAGGCGGTCGCGATCGACGGGATTGCGACCGCCGGAAGAACGATGCCGTGTTGTGAGACAGCAATGTCCGTCGTAATCGTCCGCATCCTGTACTACACCGCCGCCGTCGGAGCGGCGCTGGCCTACGTCCTCAATCCGAACTTCTTCCGCGTCCCGCCGGTCATCGAGGATCACCCGTTCCTCGTCTTCAGCGTGATGGTCGTGATCGCCTCGGCGATCCTGCTCGTCGACATCCTGATCCCCCGCAAGCGGGTCGAGACGATCTCGGCGATCTACTTCGGCCTCCTGATCGGGATGCTGCTGAGCCACCTCCTCAACCTGGGGCTGCAGCCGGTCTTCAGCGGCTGGGGAGAGAACGGGATCGGGGTCCTGGGGGCCGTGACCCTCGTGACGTCGATCATGCTGCCGTACCTCTGCACGACGTTCCTGCTCCAGACGAAGGACCAGTTCCGGTTCGTGATTCCCTACGTCGAGTTCTCACGGGAGCTCAAGGGGGGGCGGCCGCTCGTTCTCGACAGCAGCGCCCTGATCGACGGCCGGATCGCGGACGTCATCGACACGAACGTCCTCGACGCCCAGTTCGTCGTCCCGCAGTTCATCCTCCATGAAGTCCAGGACATCGCCGACAGCCACGACAAGATCCGCCGCAGCCGCGGCCGGCGGGGGCTCGACGTTCTGAAGCGGCTCCAGCAGAACCCCAAGATCGACGTGAAGGTCCAGGAGACCGACTCGACGAAGGGAAAGACGGTCGACCAGCGGCTGATCGAAGCCTGCCGCGAACTGAACGGCCGGCTCGTCACGAACGACCTCAACCTCAACAAGCTGGCGAGCGTCCAGGGGGTGGAGGTCGTCAACCTCAACGACGTCGCCAACGCCCTCAAGCCGCGGTTTATCCCGGGCGAGCATGTCCGGATCAAGATCGTGAAGGAAGGGGAGGGAATGGGCCAGGGGGTCGGCTACCTCGATGACGGCACGATGGTGGTCGTCGAGCAGGGCTCGCGCGAGATCGGCAGCGATGTCGACACGGTCGTGACGAGCGTCCTTCAGAACAGCGCCGGGCGGATGCTCTTCTGCCGCCTCATGGCGGAGACGAAATGACGGAACCGGTCTCGATCGACCGACTCGAACAGGCCGCGCAAGTGACGCGCGACCGTCTGCTGGCCGAGCGGGGCCCTTCCGGGCATTGGACGGGGGAGTTGTCCACCTCCGCCCTCTCGACCGCCACGGCGGTCATGGCCCTCTTTCAGGTCGACAACGCGGACGGGACGAGTCTGCATCACGAACGGATCGCAGGCGGGCTCCGCTGGCTGGCGGATCACCAGAATGAGGACGGCGGCTGGGGAGACACGACGCTCAGCTTCAGCAACATCTCGACGACGATGCTGGGGTACGCCGTCTTCCACGCGATCGATACCGAAGGGCGCTACGCGGCGACGCGCGACCGGGCCAAAGCGTACGTCGACCGCGCGGGGGGCGTCCCGGCGATCATTGCCCGTTACGGCAAGGACAAGACCTTCTCCGTCCCGATCCTGACGCACTCGGCGCTCGCCGGCCTCGTCGACTGGCGGACGATCCCGCCGCTCCCGTTCGAGCTCGCCTGTCTGCCGCATCAGCTCTATGCCGCGGTCCGGCTGCCGGTCGTCAGCTACGCCCTCCCGGCCCTGATCGCCATCGGGCAGGTCCGGCATCACTTCGCCAAGCCGTGGAATCCGCTCGTGCGGTTCACCCGGGCGGCGGCCCGCGAGCGGAGCCTACGGATTCTGAGCCGGATCCAGCCGTCGAACGGCGGGTTCCTCGAGGCGGCCCCGCTGACGAGCTTCGTCACGATGAGCCTCGCCGCGATGGGACTGACCGATCATCCGGTCGTCGTCAAAGGGGTGGAGTTTCTTGTCCGGTCGCTCCGGCCGGACGGAAGCTGGCCGATCGACACGAACCTGGCGACCTGGACCTCGACCCTCTCGACGAATGCCCTCGACGGGGACCTGCCGCCCGACGCGAAGCCGCCGCTCCAGCAGTGGCTCGTCAACCAGCAGTACCGGACCATCCACCCCTACACTCACGCTCCTCCCGGCGGCTGGGCCTGGACCGACCTCCCCGGCGGCGTCCCCGACGCCGACGACACGCCGGGAGCGATCCTGGCGCTGCTCAATCTGACCCGCGGCGCCGCTCTGCCGGAAGACGTGCGGGACGCCCTGAGAAACGGTGTTCGGTGGCTCCTCGATCTCCAGAACGGCGACCGGGGCTGGCCCACCTTCTGCCGCGGCTGGGGGCTGCTCCCGTTCGATCGCAGCGCCGCCGACATCTCCGCTCACGTCGTCCGAGCCCTTCATGGCTGGCTGACGCATCCCGATATCTCCGAATCAGATCCGTCGTCGCCCGACGGCGTGCAGCGGCCGGAAGTCGAGAAGGCGATCCGCGCCGGGATCCTGTATCTCGACCGGCACCAGCGGCCCGATGGAAGCTGGCTCCCGCTCTGGTTCGGGAATCAGCATTCGCCCCAGGAAGAAAACCCGGTCTACGGGACGGCCCGCGTCCTCAAGGCGTATTCCGGCTCCCGGACGGAGCAGAGCCTGGCCTATCAGGCGGGGATCCGCTGGCTGCGGTCGGTCCAGAACGCCGACGGCGGGTGGGGGGGCGAAAAAGGGCTCCCCTCCAGCGTTGAGGAGACCGCCCTCGTGGTGGACGCCCTTCTGGACGATCCGGAGAGCGATCCGCAGGTGCAGCGGGGAGTGAAATGGCTCGTTGAACGGGTCGAGGCGGGGACGTGGTCGGACCCTTCTCCCATCGGTTTCTATTTCGCCAAATTGTGGTATTTTGAAAGGCTTTATCCGATCGTCTTCGCGACGGGCGCGTTACGCCACGCCCTCCATCGCCGACGGACACGGATCTCCGCCCGGCGGGGTTAATCGAGCCAGCTGCGTGCGGTTTCGACGGGGATGGTTCGAAACCTGCTGTCCGGAGCGTTCGGACGGGCGGCGCGTCGACCATGAGCGTCGCATGGAATGAGGAGTCACCTTGGAAATGTCCTCACCTGGACAGGTATACACTGATTCGTCTGAACGAGCCCGGCAGGAAGGGGCTCGCTCGAATCGGTCGGGAGACTCCGACGGAGACGACGCGGCCCCCACGAAGCGGACCGGACGCCGCAGCACCAGCCACCTCAAGGCGGTCCCGGAGACGCTCGCCGCGCGGGACAAGATGAAGGCGGACTGCGACCGCTTCATGCAGTCGATCGACCGCAGCCAGGCCTTCACCAAGGACGAGCTGGAAATCTTCGGCCAGAGGTTCCTTGAGGAGCACGCGCTCCCGGAGAAGTACCTCGGCTTCGTGATGGTCCTGCTGGGGAACTCGTTCTGGAAGCGGCAGTTCCTGGCGGTCCCGTTCGAGAAGCGGCTGCTCCTCCTGCCGCACTGCCTGAAGCACGCCGAAGGCTGCCCCGCCGAGTACGACGAGTTCGGCCTCGACTGCGAGAAGTGCGGCGCCTGCTCGATCGCCGACTACAAGGTCCGGGCCGAGCAGCTCGGCTACAAGGTCCTCGTCGCGGAGGGCTCTCCGATCGTCCTCAAGATCATCGTCGAAGGGTACGTCGACGGGATCCTGGGGGTCGCGTGCCTCAATGTCCTCGAAAAGGCGATCGACAAAGTTCTTCTCGCCGGCGTTCCGTCGTTCGCCGTCCCGCTCCATTCCGGGGACTGCAAGAACACCAGCCTCGACGAGTCCTGGGTCTGGGACGTCCTCGACAAGTACGAGCCGCTCGACCAGCCGCAGACGACGACCTACATCCCGCTGATGCGGGCCTCCAACCGGATGTTCAAGGAGGATTTCCCCCGGCTCCTCCCCCGCGTCCGGAGCAAGGACCCGGAGAAGACGAAGACGCCGCTCGCGATCACGGAAGACGTCGCTTACGACTGGCTCGCCAACGGCGGCAAGCGGTTCCGCCCGTTCATCACGCTGGCCGCCTTCCACGCCCGCTCGAGCGGCGCGATCCTGCGGACCGACGTCGAGCACCCGGTGAGCGATTCCGTGGCCCGCGTCGCGATGGCAATCGAGGCCTTCCACAAGGCGTCGCTCGTCCATGACGACATCCAGGACAACGACCTCTACCGCTACGGCCGCGAGACGGTCCACCGGACGATGGGGATCGGTCCCGCGATCAACGTCGGCGACTACTTGATCGGCCTCGGTTACCGGCTCGTCAACTCGTGTCGCGGGGACCTCGGGGCGGATGTCGCCTGCGACATCCTCGACAGCATGGCGACGGCCCATATCCGCCTCTGCGACGGGCAGGGGGCCGAGATGGCGTGGCAGCGGAATCCGGACTGGACTCTCTCGCCACTCGACGCCCTTCAGATCTACGCCCTCAAGACCTCCCCGGCGTTCGAGGCGGCCCTCTATGCGGGGTTGCGGATGGCCGGGCCGATGGAGCCGTACGCGGAAATGGTCTCGCAGTTCTGCCGGCAGGTCGGGGTCGGGTTTCAGATCCTGAACGACCTCAAGGACTGGGCGGGGGACAAGGACAACAAGCTCGTGGCGGGCCAGGACGCGCTGGCCCTCCGTCCGACGGTCCTGCTCGCTCTGGCGATGCAGTCCGCGACCCCCGAGCAGCGGAAGGAAGTCGCCTCGATCCTGCAGAGCGACGGAGACAGCCTCGCGCGGCTGAGCCGGCTGCGGCGGATCTTCTCCGCGACGGGCGCGTTCGAGAAAGCCCAGAGCCTCATCGAGAAATCCCGCGAGCGGGCGGAAGCGCTCGCCGACGCGACCGAACCGGTCGCGCTGCGGCAGCTCCTGTACTTCTTCATCGACACCGTTCTGGCCCCGGAAACCGACTCCGGTCCTCCGGAAGCGGACGCCATGCCGATGTCGCTGCCGGTCGTGAATCACGCCCCGCAGCTGGCGGCGCGATGATCGATTCCCGACTGAGGACGAAGTGACGACGGCGGCAGGGACGACCGCGGAGCCCAACGCTCCCGAGATCTCGAACTGGCAGATGCTCCGCCGGCTGGTGCGCCTGGGCTATGAGTATCGCTGGGGCGCGCTCCTGATGGTCGTGATGCACGTCCTCCTCGTGGGGCTCGGCATCGCGACGCTGGGGCTGACGGGACTGGGGATCGACTACATCCGCCATGTCGTCCAGCCGGACAGCCGCGCCCCCGCCTGGCCGTTCGGCATCGCTCCGCCGGCCGACTGGACCCCGCGGACGGTCGTCGCCATCCTCTCGCTCCTGATTCTTGTCGCCGCTCTGGCGAACGCCCTCGTGCGGTTCCTGGCCGCGATCGCGACCGCGAACCTGACGCAGACGATCCTCGTGGCGCTCCGGGCCGGGGTCTTCGAGAAACTCCAGCGGCTGAGCTTTCACTTCTACGACTCGGGCGAGAGCAGCTCGATCATCAACCGGGCGGCCGGCGACGTGAATGCGGTCCGGTCGTTCGTCGACGCCGTGCTGGTCAAGATCGTGACCGTCGCGCTGACGCTGGCGGTTTATCTCGTCTACATGCTCCGCGTGCATGTCGGGCTCACGTTCTGGTGCCTCATCTCCTCGCCTCTGCTGTGGATCGGGGCGGTGCTGTTCTCGCGGCTGGTGCAGCCCTCTTACCGCCGGGCGAGCGAGCTGGGGGACGCGATGGTCCGGACGCTCGTCGAGAGTCTGACGGGGATTCAGGTCATCAAAGGGTTCGCCCGCGAGCCGGAGGAGATCGCAAAGTTCGAAGCGGCGACGCGGCGGATCCGGGACCAGAAGGAGTCGATCTTCTGGCAGGTGAGCACCTACCAGCCGATCATGGGGCTGCTGACCCAGGTCAACATGCTGGTCCTGATCGGGTACGGCGGGATCCTGGTGGTCCGCGGCGAGGTTCAGCTCGGGGCAGGGCTGTTCGTCTTTGCGAACCTGCTGCACGAGTTCGCGAACCAGGTGAGCCAGATCGTCAACATCGCCAACACGATCCAGTCGAGCCTCGTCGGGGCGCAGCGGGTGTTCGAGGTTCTCGACGCTCCGGTTCAGATCCAGAGTCCGCCGGGGGCGGTCCGGCTGCCGCGGGCGCGGGGGATCGTCGAGTTTGCCGGGGTGACGTTTGGCTACCGTCCGGGGCAGCCGGTCCTGCATGACGTCTCGTTCCGGGGCGAGCCGGGGGAGCGGGTGGGGATCTGCGGGCCGACCGGTTCGGGCAAGACGACGCTCTTGAGCCTGATCATGCGGTTCTATGACGTCGATGCCGGGCGGGTGATGATCGACGGGACGGATGTCCGCCAGCTCGATGTCGACGATCTCCGGCGGAACATGGGGATCGTGTTTCAGGACAGTTTTCTGTTCAGTCATACCGTGGCGGCGAATATCGCGTTCGGGCATCCGGAGGCGACGCTGGAGCAGATCGAGCGGGCGGCGCGGATCGCGCTCGCGGCGGAGTTTGTCGAAGCGTTGCCGCAGCGGTACGACACGGTGGTCGGGGAGCATGGCTCCAACCTCTCAGGCGGTCAGCGGCAGCGGTTGGCGATTGCGCGGGCCCTGTTGCCGGATCCTCCGATTCTGCTCTTGGACGATGCGACCGCTTCCGTCGACCCGGAGACGGAGCATGAGATCCGGGCGGCGCTGGATGCGGCGATGGAGCGGCGGACGACGCTGGTGGTGTCGAACCGGGTGAGTACGTTGCGGAAGACGGACCGGATTCTGGTGATCGAGGATGGTCGGATCACGGCGGTGGGGACGCATCATGATTTGATGGCGTCGTCGCCGTATTTCCGGCAATTGACGGATCTGCAGTACACGGACGCGCTGGAAGAAGTCGGCACGCCGTAAACCGCCCTTGCCGGACGGACTTCCATAGCTCAAACCCAATGTGCCACGGCCGCTGGGGTCAAGGGGGTCTCACCCCCTTGCCGCCGGAGGCACTCCTGTGAGGAACCGTGGTAAGCAACGGACGCCCCCTTTGTGTGACCGGCGTTGAGGACTCCACGCTCGCTCTGCGCTCGCAGCGGGTTGGTGAGGGGGCATCCGGCACCGTCTCCGCGTTCGGACACTCACTCCTTCAGACATCTCCCGACGGCCAGGCCTCCGGCGGGCAAAGGGGCGTTGCCCCCTTGCATCCCCCACCAGGGTGCCCCTGGACCCGGTGAATAAGTACCACGCGCGAAACTATCATTGCGATATGAGCGACATCCATCCCACCTCCCACTCCACACCCCGCATCGCCATCATCGGCGGCGGCTTCAGCGGTCTCGCCGCCGCTCACCACCTCGCCGAACTCGCCCAGAAAACCGGACGCCCCGTCGAACTCCACCTCTTCGACACCACCCACCGCCTCGGCGGACTCGTCCAAACCGAACAACTCGGCCCCTACACCATCGAACGCGGCGCCGACTCCTTCATCACCAACAAACCCGGCGCCATCAACCTCTGCCGCCGACTCGGCCTCGAATCCGAACTCGTCCCCACCGACCCCACCTACCGCGGCTCCCACATCCTCTCCCACGGCCGACCCGTCCCCACCCCCGCCGGCTTCAACCTCCTGGTCCCCGGCAACCTCTGGGCTGTCCTCTCCACACCGCTTCTGTCTGCCGCCGGAAAACTCCGCTGCCTCGAAGAGTGGTTCATCCCCCCCCGCACCTCACACGGGGACGAAAGCCTCGCCTCCTTCACCCGCCGCCGCCTCGGCCCCGAAGTCCTCGACCACATCGTCCAACCCCTCGTCGGCGGCATCTACACCTCCGACCCCGAACACCTCAGCCTCGCCGCCACCCTCCCGCGGTTCCTCGACATGGAACACCGCTACGGCGGCCTCCTGAAGTCGGTCTGGAAAACCCGCCGCACCCGTGACAACGCCGATCGCGAAGCCGCCGGCGCCCGCTACGGCCTCTTCGTCTCCCTCAAAGGCGGAATCTCGCAGTTCGTCCAGACACTCGCCAACCGTGTCCAAACCACCGCCCAGGTCCACCTCGGCCGACGCGTCCACGCCCTCCACAAACCGGATCCGGCCGCCTCGACCGTCGAACTGATCCTGGAGGACGAAAAGCAAACGTTCGACCACGTCATCCTGGCCCAGTCTGCGTACACGATGGCCGACCTCACGCGCCGCTGGTCGTCGGAACTGGCCACGCGTCTCGACGAGATCCCCTACGCCTCCAGCTCGATCGTCGTCTCCGGACACAACTTGAGCGACATCCGCAATCCGCTCGACTCCTTCGGCCTCGTCATCCCCTACGTCGAGCGGCGGAAGATCCTCGCCGTCTCCTACCTCAGCCGGAAGTTCCCGATGCGGGCTCCGGATGGGAAGGTGATCCTCCGGACCTTCATCGGCGGCGCCATGCAGCCGGAACTGTTCAACCTCTCGGATGACGACATCCGCAAGACCGTCCGGGACGAGCTCCGCGACCTCCTGGGAGTCGCAGGAACGCCGGACTTCGAAGTCCTCACCCGCTATCCCCGCGCGATGCCGCAGTACCACGTCGGCCATCTCGATCGCGTCCGCGAGATTCGGAAGATCGCCGAGGGACTCGGCTCGATCTCGCTGGCCGGGAACGCCTTCGACGGCGTCGGCATCCCGGACACGATCCAGAGCGGGGAAGGGGCCGCGGAACGGGCCTTCGCCGACGTCTTCCGCCCCGGCCGCGCGCCGTGCGTCGCGGTCTGATGTCCGACGTCAGCTCCTCTTCAGATTCCAGAATGACGCCATTGACAGGAACAGAGTCCCTTGGTAAAATATATTCACGACTTTGGTGGTAGTTGTTTGTGCGGATGGATGGCACGGCCACCGGGATCGACATCGGACCTCTTGTGCGACTGCTGACCGGCACGTTCCGGAGGCAGGCACGCGGACTCGAGGAGTCACGACAATGTCTTGCTGTTGTTGCCGCTGAGGCCTGCTCTGAACGTCAGGCCGCTGACCCGCTTCGGTTGGAGCGGGTCGCCCGCCCGCGAAATGACGCATCCCCGCCCGGGACGTTCCTTCGCCGAGGTCGGGAACCTGACATCTCGCTTTTACTGAGGCCCCGCCGTCGCTGACGGATGGGTTGTGCTGAACGCTTTTCTTTCCGACCGGACGCTTGCCTCACTTCGGCGCGTTCTGTGGGTCCCGCTGAGGATGCGCGCCGCACAGAAGTCGGCCGCATTCATCGCCCTCTTTCCATACGCAGGAACACCTTCGTCATGTCCTTTGCCCCTTCGTTCTTCCGCCGCGGCTCCTTGTCGCGGAAGTCCGGTTTCACGCTGATCGAACTCCTTGTGGTCATCGCCATCATCGCCGTCCTGGTGTCGATCCTCCTCCCGGCGGTGCAGCAGGCCCGCGAGGCGGCCCGCGCTTCGCAGTGCCGCAGCAACCTCAAGCAGATCGGCATCGCCCTCCACAACTACCACGAGGTCTTCGGGGCGTTGCCCCCCGGCGTCGTCCACAAGAACGGAAACCAGAATGTTGCCGCCCTCGGCTCCTACGGCTGGGGGACGTTCATCCTCCCGCAACTCGATCAGGGGACGATGTTCGAGGCGATGCAGACGAACGGTTCCGACCTCGACGAACTCCTGCGGAACACCTCGCAGCCGGCGGCCCGGGACCTCGTCTTCAAGTCGATCGCCGTCTACCGCTGCCCCTCCGACACCGCTCCGGATCTCAACACGAAGCGGGAGTGGGACACCCCCTACAGCACGTTCTTCAACAACCAGCCGGTCTACCTCTCGACGTCGAACTACGTCGGTATCTCGGGCTCGCGGTGGGCGACTCCGGAGGACTGGATCGTCAACCGCCTTGACCCCTACGGTGTCTTCTGGGGGGACAGCCGCGTCCAGTTCAAGGACATCACCGACGGCCTGTCGAACACGTTCATCGTCGGCGAGCGGGACTGGGAGCTGGGCTGGGCTGCCAACTGGGTCGGGCAGCGGAACTACGTTGGCACCGGCATCTGGGGCTCCCGCCAGAACCTCGCCATTCTCGACGTGAAGATCAACGACCCGCTCCTCCAGCCCAACGGCAACCCGGCCGTCAGCCGCGGCTTCAGCAGCACGCACACTGGCGGCGTCCACTTCCTCCTCGGAGACGGCCGCGTCCAGTTCGTGAGCCAGGACATCGAGTTCAACAACGTCCAGCCTGCCCAGCAGAAGCCGAACAACACCCTCGGCCTCTTCCAGCGCCTCGGCCGCCGCAACGACGGGCTGTCGTTGGGAGAGTTTTGAGTCTTCAGCTTTCAGTTTTCAGCCAGACACCGGCCCCGGGAGGGCGAGGCTCCTGCAGAGCCGCAGCCGCCGCCAGTCCCCCACAACCTCCACCAGAACAACAACCCACCATGACACACCAACGTGCTTTGACAGCGACGGCCCTGATCCTGATTCCCCTGGCCTGGGCCGGCTGTTCCGAACACGGCCCGCCGCTGGGCTCCGTCAGCGGGACCGTCACCTGGAATGGCGAGCCCGTTCCCTTCGCGTACGTGGTCTTCCAGCCGGTCGAGCCGAAGGGAGCTTACGGCGCGGCCTACTCCGATGCAGACGGACGCTATGAACTCCTCTACAGCCGCGATCGGAGAGGGGCCCTCGTCGGCAAGCACGCCGTGACGGTCCGGACTTCCTCGGTCGACGAGATTCAGGTCGAGGATAAGAAGACCGGTCTCATGGTCACGCCCCCCTTGCCGAAGGGTTACCGTCCCAAGATGGAGAAGCAGTTCGAACGACAGGTCGCCGCGGGGGATAATGCGATCGATCTGGAGATCAAACGGTAAGGGCGAGGATCTTGGAATGAGCCTCACGCGGAGACGCGGAGAACGCGGAGGAGACGCCAGGCCAACGTCTCTTCTCCGCGACCTCCGCGTCTCCGCGTGAGCTTTTCTTTTCTAGGGCAGTGGGGGCGCCCAATACTGACCGACTGGGTCCAGGGGTACCCTGGTGGGGAGTGCAGAGGGGCAACGCCCCTTTGCCCGCCGGAGGCCTGGCCGTCGAGAGATGTCTGAAGGAGTGTGTGTCCAAGCGCGGACAGTGTGCCGGATGCCCCCTCACAAAACCGCGGGGATTGCAAAGCGAGCGGTGTAGTGTGAGGGAGTCCTCAACGCTGGTTCTACAAAGGGGACATCCGTTGTTTACCACGGTTCCTCATGGAAGTGCCTCCGGCGGCAAGGGGGCGAGGCCCCCTTGACCCCGGGCTGCCGTCGCACGTTGGGTTTGAGCTATGACGCTGTGCCGGCAAGGGCGCGGTTTGAGCCGGCGGGACGAGCCATCCCGTCCCTGATTCACCAACCACCATCCGCGAATGCACCCGCCTCGTTCAGGCCGCCTTCGCTCCGGTCTTGATCAGCCGTGGAATCGGCACCTGCTGGCCCAGGATCTGCCCGTGCCGCGCCTTGAGTGACGGAAAGTCGTGCTTGAGGAAACTCAACAGCCGGGCCGGAGGGCGACGGGCCAGATACGCCTTCACGTAGTCCGCCATCCAGCCGTCGTACTCCTTCTGGCTGCGGGAGTGGGCATGACACCGCCCCGTAAAGCGGCGGATGTCCCCGTTGAAGTGCGGACTGATGTGATACAGCTCATGCAGGATCGTGATCAGCTTCTCTTCGAACGGCTGATCGAGAAACCGCGGCAGGTAGAACGTCAGCAGGTAGAGCATCTCCTGCCGCCCGATGAACACCCGCTGCAGCGTCCAGGTCTCGCCGTTGCGATCGGAGAACAACGACCCGTTCTCAAACCGCAGCGGCGTCAGCTTGGCCTGCACGCCGTACTTCTTCCACGTCCGGGTCTGGGCGAAGCAGACCGCGACGCGGTCCATGTCGATATGCCCGAACTCCGTCAACCGCGTGCAGACATCCCGGCAGACAGCCGTGATGGCAGCGGTGAAGTCGAGGGGAGCGGACATGGAACGACGCGTCAGGTTCTGTTCGAAATGGGTGCTCGAAGGTGGCTGGCCACACTAGCCCGAAGCGCCAGCGAGGGAAGTTCGCTCCGATCCCTCGTTGGCGCTTCGGGCTAGTGTGCTGACGGCTCTACGCCGCGCGGCGGGAGTTCGTCTCACCCGCCTGCGGGCGGAGCTTTGCGAGGAGTTCTTTGCGTCCCGCGTTGCTGAGGACCGGGCGGAGCCACTGCGGGATCCGGCGGGACTCGTACCGGCCCTTCTGATGGTGCTCGATGCGGTAGATGTGCGGCACGTCGATCGGCGTTCCGTGCGTCCCCAGGAGCCAGCGGAACGAGCGGTCTTCGTAGGTGTTCCCGAACCCCGGGCACGGCGTCTGGTAGTGCTTCAGTGCCTCGCAGTAACCGATCGCCCGGGCGACGTCGCCGTGGACGATCTGCAGCCCGCCGACGGCCTTGTGGTGGACGACCGGATGAAAGAGTTCCGTGTCGATCTCAACCAGCGACACCCCTTGCCGCGTCGGTGTTTCCTTGAGGACTTCGGACGCCTCGTGGACGCGATGGCTGCACTGGGCGACGCGGGGGAACAGCAGATAGTCCCGCCGCCCCTGCAGCTCTTCGCCGAGCTTGTCGAAGGCGTCGCGGTAGAACATCTGGTCGCAGTCGGTGAAGAAGATCCAGTCCGCCGTCGTCGCCTTGGCGCGCAGGTTGCGGCCGATGGCACGGCGGAAGAGGCGGGGCTTTTCGACCGGGACCCAGTTCCAGGTGACGTTCGAGATCGCGAGCCGTCCGAACTCCTGGAGCAGGTCGACGGTTCCTTGATCTTCCGGGCAGTAGATGACCGTCATCGTGACGTGCGTCTTCGCGGGCGGCGACAGGACGAGGCTGCTGAGCTGGTAGCGGAGCAGGTGCGCGTAGTTCCAGCAGTGGCTCACCAGTTCGATATGCAGCGGACCGGTCCGTGCCGGAAGCGACTCCGCCTTCGGCAGCCGCCGTTCGAAGAGCGTCGGTGAAACCCATCCCTTCGCGGCGATGCGGTAGAACCAGTTCACGAAGAAGTCGTTCATGACGGCTCTCGATCCCCAACAGACTGCTTGACTGATGACTGAAAACTGATGACTGAAAACGAGCATCGACCATGCTCTACTTGTGGAGCACCGCCACGTCGCGGTCGAACTCCCACTTCTTGAACTCGGAGTGGAGCGGAGCGCCGCAGCAGATCTGCTCGGGGCGATACAGCTCCCACGCCGCCTTGTTGACCGCCGACATGTCGGTCCCGACGTACTCGCCGTGGGCGTCGATCGACTGCGTCAGGTGATCGAGGAACCGCAGGACTTCCGTTCGCGGGCCGCCGTGAATGCCGGGATTGAGGATCGGATTCCAGGGAAACAGGATCCGGCCGAACTGTCGCCGCATTTCCCGCCGCATGAAGGTCTTGAGCAGGATCCGCCGGGGCTCGCGGTTGAAGAACAGAGCGTGCCGGCCGCCGTCCTCCTCCATGAGCCGGAACGGGTCCCGTTTGAACGCCACGTCGCGGCCGTCGGTGATGAGCACGAGCCGGTCATCGATCGTCCGCAGGAAGTCGCGGACGGCGAAGTGCCGCTCGAAGAAGATATGCCGCGGACCGACCGTGATTGGAACACAGTCGACGCAGTCGGTCGTGATTTCCCGCATCTCGGCGTCGGGAACGCCGCTGCACAGGACCGTTCCGCGGAGGCCGATCCGGTTGATCGTGTTCCACCACGGGCGGAGGTAGTCGAGCATCCGGAACGTCGCGCCCGGCGACTTGAAGGCGACCGTGATGACCCGCCCCCGCTGGCGGTCGGTGGCGATGGTCTGGACTTCGGCGAGCCGGTCGAGCTGCCCCTCTTTCCACTGCTGCTTCCGCGCGCGGTAGTCCCTCAGAAAACCGAGCAGGCCATCAAACGGAAGCGAGCGGGCATTTGCGGTCATCGACGGGACGTCCGTAAAGGCGAGGCGAGGCGAAGCGAGAGGCTTAGACCCAGTCGAGGTTCACGTTGCGGATCCCCTCGCGGCGGACGCGGTCGCGGAGCGCCTGAGTCCGCTGGGCCAGGTCGTCCGAGAACCGCTCATGGGTCTCGACGTAGATCGCGGAGATCTCGCGGTGCAGGCCTTCGTCGATGAGCCGGTTGACGAGGTCGACTTCGGCCCCTTCGATGTCGACCTTCAGGACATCGACCCGCCGGTCGAGCTGGCGGATGAACGCGATCAGGTCGATGACCTGTACGGAGACCGCGTTGCCGCTCGTGTGGATGTCCCGCCGGACCAGCGAGGACTCGATCGTGGCCCGTTCAGGACGGGTCTCGAAGCGTTCGGTGCGGAACAGCATCAGCTCGCCCGGCTCGGTCCCGACCGCCGCCTTGTGGAGGTGGACCTGCGGGTGCCCGGCGAACTTGGATTCGAACTTCTCGATGGCGTACGGGTCCGGCTCAAAGGCGTGGACCTCGCATCCCTGCTTGACGAAGGCCGCGGTCACCTGACCGACGTTCGCCCCGCAGTCGATGATCAGCGCGCCCTTGGGCAGTGTGCGGATGTAGTTGATGAACTCCCACGCCACACGGCGCTGCACCTTGAACCGGTTCCGGAACCGGTAGTAGCAGTGCCAGGAGAGCCAGTTGTACCAGTAGGGGTGGTCGACTCGTTTGACCATGGGGCACTTCGCGATCGCGTGTTCGGCGTCCTGCCTCGCGGCCTCCACCGCTCGTCGAGCGGAAGGCCTTGGCCGCGGGCCCACGGTCGAGCGGGATCTGCACCCCGCTCCATCGGGGGCCGGACTATAGGCCTGCTTTCGATTCAGCGGCAAGACGGATTCCCCGGCGGGGACATGGGTTGGGGGCCGGTCCCCGGGCGGCCTCGGCGAGAACTCGTCTTGTTGCAAAAGAGGATCGCGGATTACTGTCCCGGCGGGACGAACTCAACTCCTGAGCGACCGTCCATTCCGGCAAGGATGCCCACCCGATGCGCCCCAAATCCCGTTACTACAAGGGCCCGCTCTCGTTCGTGAAGTCGATGGTCTCGCAGGTCTTCTTCCGCGACCTCGTGAAGAGCACCAAGAACTTCGGGCACATCACCTGGGCCGGCAATCCGATCTGGCAGAACATTTTCGACCTCTGGACGATCCAGGAGATGATCTTCCAGATGCGTCCCTCGCTCATCCTGGAGACCGGAACGAACCGCGGCGGTTCGTCCTTCTTCTACGCCCAGCTCTTCGACCTGATCGGCGAAGGGAAGGTCATCACGGTCGACGTCGAAAAACTCCACGACCTCAAGCACCCCCGCGTCACCTGCCTCCTCGGCAGCTCGACGGGCCAGGAAGTCTTCGGCGAAATGCAGAAGGCCGCCCGCGCCGCCCGCGGCCCGGTGATGGTGATCCTCGACAGCGACCACTCCGCCAAGCACGTCCGTGACGAGCTCGAGCTCTATTCCCAGCTCGTCACTCCCGGCAGCCTGATGCTGGTCCAGGACGGCGTGATCGACACCCTCGGCCGCTTCCGCAAGGGGCGTCCGGGACCGCTCAAGGCGCTGCACGACTTCCTCACGACGCATCCCGAGTTCGAGATCGACCGCGATCTCTGCACCCGCTTCCCGATCACGCACCATCCGGACGGCTGGCTGCGGCGGAAGGCGATGTCGCAGAAGGCGGCCGCCTGATCGGACACGGCTCTCCCGCTGAGCGGGCTTGAATCACTCCCGACCGGAATCGTTTCCATGCACCTCAACAGTCAGCTCCTGTTCCGCAAGCACGCTCTGCATCTCTTCCAGCCCGGCATGCGGGTCCTGGAGATCGGGCCGGACAGCCATCCGTCGTCGTTCCGCAAGCTGCTGGGCGATATGGACCTGAAGTGGGAAACGATCGACATCTTCAACGACCCGCGTCTGACCTATAAGACGAGCGGGGAGTACTCGTTCCCGATCGCGGACAACACGTTCGATCTCGTGGTCTCGGCCCAGGTGGTCGAGCACGTCCGCAAGACGTGGGTCTGGATCAAGGAACTGGCCCGCGTCTGCAAGCCGGGCGGAATGGTCCTGACGATCAACCCGGTGAGCTGGGGCTATCACGAGGCTCCGATCGACTGCTGGCGGATCTACCCGGAAGGGATGCGGACGCTGCACGAAGAAGCCGGCCTCAAGACCGAGCTCAGCACCTGCGAATCGCTTGAGCCGTTCACGAAGTCGGCGAAGCGGTTCGTCCGCGTCGTGACCGATTCGCTGATCCGCTTCCGCGCCCCGTCGCACGGTTTCCCGCCGATCGTCGACACGATCTCGGTCGGACGGAAGGCCGCTTAGTCCGAACTTCGCCCACAGATTTCCTCAAGCCGTCGGCCTCTCCCGCGAGAGTCCGGCGGCTTTGTGTTTTGGGGGGCGGGAGAGGATTAAACACCAAGGCACGAAGAACACCAAGGGGAAGACAGAGGGAAGGGGGGCGACACCGCGGGGGGGGAATTCGCTGGAGGGCGGCCGGTTAAGGTGGGGCAGCGAATCGCGTCCTTGCCGGCACAGCTTTATTTGCTCAAACCCAACGTGCTACGACAGCCGGGGTCAAGGGGGCGACCCCTTGCCGCCGGAGGCAGTCTGGTGAGGAACCGTGGTAAACAACGGATGTCCCCTTTGTGGGACCAGCGTTGAGGACTCCCTCAAAACACACCGCTTGCTTTGCAATCCCCGCGTGTTGGTGAGGGGGCATACGACATGGTGTCCGCGTTTGGACACGATCTCCTTCAGACATCTCCCGACGGCCAGGCCTCCGGCGGGCAAGAGGGGGCCAAGAAAACAACACAGGCCCCCTGCACCCCCTGGACCCAGTCGGCTAGGAGTCGGCTACTGCCTCTTCTTCGTGTCCTTCGTGCCTCCTTGGTGTCTTGGTGTTTTACTCCTCCGTCAAACTGCGAAGGATAGGCGAAGTGTGCCGATTCGCGCTGACTTGCTGAAGGTGAGGGCTTTGACGGGTCGAAATCAGCCCAGTTGGGAGAGCTTTGCCGGGCGCTTCCTTGCTGATTTCCACGTCCCCCAACCCGGGTCGACGGCATGCTGTTCAGCTCCTATGTCTTCATCCTGCTGTTCCTCCCGATCACGCTGATCGGCTTTGCGCTCTGCAGTCCAGCAGGGACGCGGGCCTCAATGCTCTGGCTGCTGATCGCGTCGGCCTTCTTCTACGGCTTCTGGAACCCGATCCACCTGCCGCTGTTCGCGGCGTCGGCCCTCATCAACTTCGGGCTGGGACGGTTTCTGCGGACCTCCGCGCCGAAGTGGCAACGGAACACGGCGCTCGCCGGTGGCGTTGCGGCCAATCTGGCCGTCATCAGTTACTACAAGTACGCCGGTTTCTTTGCCGAGGTGTTCGCCGGTCTGACGGGGGCGGGGATCACGTTTGACAAAGTGATCCTGCCGCTCGGGATCTCGTTCTTCACGTTCCAGCAGATCGGCTACCTCGTCGACACCTGGCGGCATCAGGTTCGCCCCTACACGCTCCTCGAATACGCCTTCTTCGTGATGTTTTTCCCGCACCTCATCGCGGGACCGGTCGTTCAGCACAACGACCTCCTCGATCAGGTCGAAGGGAAGCGGACCCTCAAGCTCCACACCCGCGACCTAGCGGTGGGGCTCGTGATCTTTGTGCTCGGCCTCATGAAGAAGGTTGCGATCGCGGACTCGATCCAGCCGTTCGTCGGGAACGTCTTCGGGACCGCTGCGGCGGGGCACGACGTTGGAATGACGAGTGCCTGGGTCGGCGTCCTGGCTTACACGCTGCAGCTCTACTTCGACTTCTCCGGCTACTCCGACATGGCGATCGGCCTCGCCCGGATGTTCAGCTTCCAGCTGCCGCTCAACTTCAATTCGCCCTATAAGGCGACGTCGATTATCGACTTCTGGCGGCGGTGGCACATCACGCTGTCGGTCTTCCTCCGGGACTATCTTTACATCCCCCTCGGCGGCAGCCGCTGCGGCCCGGTCCGTCGCTACACCAACCTGCTGATCACCATGACCCTGGGCGGACTGTGGCACGGGGCAGGGTGGACCTTCATTCTCTGGGGGGCGTTCCACGGCGGACTCCTCTGCGTGAACCACGGCTGGAACGCGGTGAAGAAGCACTTCGGCTGGGGGGACCTCGGCTGGGCCGGCCGGACGGTCGCATGGGGCCTGACCTTCACGGCAGTGGTCGTGGGGTGGGTCCTGTTCCGGGCGGAACGTCTCGAAACCGCCCAGTCGCTCCTGGCCTCGATGTTCGGATTCGTCGCCGAGGGAGCGGAACCGGTCCGCAAGGCGAAGACGATCCTGCTGGGGCTGCTGGGGTTGCTCGGCGCCACCGTCCTGCTTCCCAACACGCAGCAGCTTCTGGCCCGCTTCGAACCGGCTCTCGGCTGGAAGAAACTGGCCGAGCACATCCCGCCCGCTCCCGCGTGGATGGCGTGGTACTCCTGGCAGCCGTCGGCCGCCCGCGGGGCACTGCTGGCGGTCGGGTTCGTGGGAGTGGTCGCGATGCTGACGCGGGTCAAGGAGTTCCTGTACTTCCAGTTCTAGCCGGATCTCGAAGGCGGCGTTTTGAGCTGTCAGCTGTCAGCAATCAGTAGTGAGGACTTGCGGACGGGATCCGCAGGAGATTGTTCGCTGTTCGAATGAGTTCGCTGACGGCTGAAAGCTGATCGCTGACAGCCAAAGACACTCCCACTGCGACCAGACGGGGAACCAGCCATGAATCCGAATCACGCCGACGACGTCCGCCCCTACCGCAGCTTCCTGCTGGCGTTCGTTGGAACGTCGGCCGCGCTGCTCTCCGGGATGGCGGCCCTCAACGTCGTGGTCGACCCCTACACCTCGTGGAACAGCCGCGTCTTTCCCGGAGTCTGGGACTTCGCGACGAGCCGCGTCGGTAAGGGAGAGATTTTCCACGCCTACAACGGTGAGACCGCGCTCGTCGGGAACTCACGGGTGATGCTCGGGATCCGCGGCGGGGCGGAAGGCTCACCGGCCGACGACGATGCGGACGTGCCGTGCAACCTCGGGATCGCCGGGGCCTCGTACGGCGAACTGCAGGAGATCCTCCGCTGCTGCCTCGACCGGTCGAACATTCGCCGCATCCTGTTCTTCGTCGACTTCCAGACGTTCCGCGAGGAGTACCAGTTCAACGAGAGTTTTTCGCTCTCGCGGTTCAACCCGGCCAAGGCTCCTTTCGACCACCTGTGCGATCTCGTCTGGAACTACCACACGTCGCAGGACTCGTTCGAGAAGCTCGGGATGGTCGTCCGCGGCATCCCGGCGGACTTCACGGCGACTGCCTGTCCCATCCCCGAGCGGCAGCGGGCCAAGGAGTCCTTTGCCGTCCGCACCGAGAAGATCATCCGGAACGTGACCGCGGAGCGGGGCTTTCAGTATTCCCCGGCGACGGTGGAAAAGCTGCGCGAGCTGATCCAGCACTGCCGGCAGCAGAACGTCGAACTCGTCCTGGCGATCAACCCGACGCACGCCACGTTCCTTGAGACCTACTGGCAAGGCGGCACGTGGAAGGAATACCAGCGGTGGGCCCGTCATCTCACGCAGGTTGTCCAGGAAGAAGGCGAAGGGGCCGTCGCCCTGTGGGACTTCAACGGGTTCCACCCGTATACGACCGAGTCTCTGACGGGCGCGGACGGCAAGGCGGTAACAGGGGTGGAGTGGTTCTGGGAACCCTCGCACTACACCTGTGCCCTCGGCGACCGGATGCTCCAGCGGATCAGCGGAGCGCCCGAAGCGGATCCGAACTTCGGCACCCGGCTGACGCCTGAAAACGTCGAAGGGCGGCTCGCCGCGATGGAAGCGGGCCACGAGCTGTGGGCGACTCATCACGCCGTGGAAGTCCAGCTCGTCCAGCAGATCGCCGCGACCGGCCGGATCGGTTTCCTCCAGCAGGCGACGCACGCAGAAGTGCAGACGGCCGCCGCCTCCGCCACCGAAGAGACCGTCATCCGCTGAGTGCTACGCCTGGTCCGGCTGCGGGTGCAGGTGAATGAAATTCTTCCCGAGCCGGCCGTTGTAGTTGCCGGCCGAGATCTTCACGAGACCCGGCGTTTCGAGAGCGGCGTCGATGGCGGCATAGGTCGAACGGCGGACCGTTTCGAGGTCGTGGCCGTTGATGATGATCTCCTGGATCGACACGACCCCTTCGGGAACCTGCGACGCCGTACCGAGCTTCTCCCGCAGCGTGGGGCAGAACGGATCGTTCGTGCTGGCGAACAGGAACGAGTAGCGGCTCCCCGCCTTCGATCCGCTCGAGGCCAGGCCGCCGGGGAAGGGGGCGATCACGCCGGGAACGGACATCGCCCCTTCGAGGCCCCGCTCGGCGGCCAGGAGGGCGGCGTCCGCGGTCGTCCCCATGAACCACAGATTCCCCCCCATGATCCCGTCGCGGAAGCCGAACCGCCGGTCGACGACGAACTCGCCGGACATGATCGGGAGGACCCACACCTTGCGGCCGAACCGCTCGTCGCGGAACTGGTGGTGATCGCCGAAGAGGGCGATCTTCCGGCCGAGCTTGAAGTAGACCTCGGTGTCGAGCAGGTTGAAGCAGGCGGTGGTCGGGCAGGTCAGTACGTTCTGGCTGATGCGGGTCAGCAGCACCTTTTCAAGGTGGGCTTCCCGGTCCTTCTTGAAGCGTGGAACGTGGACCTGGACGATCGCCCCCGGGCGGCCGTCGGGCGTGGCGAACGATTCATCCCCCCCGGGGCCGACGTAGCGGGACAGCCCCGCCTCGCAGTCGCAGAGGATGGAGCTGGAGGCGTTCCCGGTGGCGGCGTTGACGGCGTGGTCGAGCCATTTCCGGTCGCGGGCCGTGATCAGGAACTCGGCGTAGATGCTGCGGAAGGCTTCGGCGTAGGTGTCTTCGACAAGCTGGGAGCGGTCAGCCACAATCGTCTCTCATCAGGCCGTGTTGCAGAGCGATCTTTTTCTAGGTGGCCCGTCTACCGCGTTCAAGGGCCGTGACCCGTGATGCTGGATCAGGACGCCCCTCCGCCGGTCGAGATCCACCGGCTGATGGAGTTGCCCCCTGCACTCGAACGCCTGATTGCCGAGAGCGAGCGGGAAGGCTTCCGGTTCCTGCGTCGACTGGCGGACGACTGGGCCGCGGGACGAAACCGGTTCGCCGGCCCAGGCGAAGGGCTCTGGGGAGCCGCCGTGGCGGGACAGTGGATCGGGACGTGCGGCCTGAACATTGAAGAGACGTCACCCGATGGACCGATGGGGAGGCTCCGTCGCCTGTACGTTTGTGCCGATTGGCGGAGGACCGGTGTCGGTTCGCTTCTCGTCCAGACTGCCCTCGCGGCGGCGGCCACGCAGTTTCGGGCCGTTCAGCTGCGGACCGACAATCCGGACGCCGCGGCGTTCTATCGAGCCCTCGGTTTTCAGACGGTGTCCGGAGATCCGAACGTCACTCACAGGCGGATTCGGGCCGACTCGACCTGACTTCGCTGGCGAAACGCGGCCGGCCCGAGAGAATCCCCGGCCCCAGGAGCGGGGCAGGGCAGGAAGATGCGCCGCAATCGTCAATTCCCGTGCCCCGTTTGACGAAACCGAAAGGGCCGACTATCCTTCGCCCCTTACCCCCGAGGTCGGTGGAGTTTTCGTATTTCCAGCGGGTGGTAATTCGAGCATTGGAGTCAGCGGACGTGGCGGAAATCGTCGTCAAAGACATCCTGGAAGCGGGAGTTCACTTCGGGCACAAGACGAGCCGGTGGAATCCGAAGATGCGGCCGTATATCTACGGTCGTCGTAACAAGATTCATATCATCGACTTGAAGGAAACGGTCCGCGGCCTCGTCCGGGCCCAGAAGTACCTTCAGAAGGTCGCCGCTCAGGGCTCGCTGATCCTCTTCGTCGGCACCAAGCGCCAGGCCCAGGAAGCGGTCCAGCAGGCCGCCGAAGCGTGCGGCATGCCCTACTGCACCGAACGGTGGCTGGGTGGGACGCTCACGAACTTCCGGACGATCCGCGCCCGCCTCAAGCGGCTCGAGGAACTGGAAGGCCTGGAGCAGACCGGCCAGATCACCAGCTACTCCAAGAAGCAGCAGTCCCGCCTCCTGCGGGACCTCAAGAAGATCCGCGCCAACCTCGGCGGGATCCGGGAAATGACCCGCCTGCCGGAAGCGATCGTCATGGTCGACCCGAGCAAGGAAAAGAACGCGGTCGCCGAAGCCCGCGGCCTGGGGATCAAGATCGTCGCCCTGATCGATACCGACTCCAACCCGGACTCGGTCGACCTCGCGATCCCGGGGAACGACGACAGCATCCGTTCGATCCGCGTCATCACCGGCTACCTCAGCGACGCGATCAAGTCCGGCCGGAGCGCGATCGTCCGCAAGCAGGAAGAGACGGTCAAGGCGGAAGAATACAAGGCCGTTCCGAACGTTCGCTAAGCCTGTCCCGATCGATTCGCGAACCCACGGCCGACCTCCGTGGGTTTTCGCGTTGATGGGGGTGAGCGAATGAGAACGCGGAATGCGAACGGCGGGTGAATCCACCGTTCCGAGTGTGTGAAAAAGTGCTCGCGCGGCCGCCGGAGGAGGGCCGTGCCGGCGAAGCAGACAGTATCCAGGGGTTTTGCATTTCGTCGGGAGTCGATCCCGGCGCATCAGGAGTGTTCGAGATGGCAGATATCACGGCAAAGATGGTGAACGACCTGCGCCAGAAGACGGGTCTGTCGATGATGCTGGTCAAGAAGGCCCTCGTGGACGCCGGCGGCGACGAAGCCAAGGCGATCGAGATCCTCAAGCAGCAGGTCGGCAAGGTCCTGGTGAGCCGGGCCCAGAACGCCACGGAAGAAGGCTGGATCTTCGCCGCGACGAAGCCGGACGGCAGCGAAGCCGCCCTCGTCGAGCTCCAGTGCGAGTCCCCGCCGGTCGCCAAGGCGGATGACTTCGTGAACCTGGGCAACGCCCTCGTCAACCAGCTCCTCAACGGCCCCGGCGCCGCCACCCCGGAAGAGCTTCTCCAGCAGCCTGCCCCGAACGGCGGTACGCTCCAGGGAATGTTCGACGAAGCGGTCAACCGGATCCGCGAGAAGTTCGTCGTCGCCCGCATCGCCCGCGCCAAGGGGCCGGTCGGCGTCTACGTCCATCACGACGGCAAGACGGCGGTCCTGTTCGAAGCGACCGGCGAGAACCTGACGGCCCCGATCCTCCGCGATGTCGCGATGCACGTCGCCGCCATGAAGCCGACCGTCGCTACCGTCGAGCAGGTCGATCCGGCCCTCGTGAAGGCGGAGCGGGACAAGCTGACCGCCGACGCGGCCAAGTCCGGCAAGCCGGCCAACATCATCGAGAAGATCGTCGACGGCAAGATGAGCGTCTTCTACCGCGACGAAGCGGGCGTCCTCTCCGAGCAGGCCTTCGCCAAGGACGACACCAAGTCGGTCCGCCAGGTCCTCGCCGAAGCGGGCCTCAAGGTCAAGAATTACACGCTGTTCGTTCTCGGACAGAAGTAAGCAGCTCGACCGCACGGCAATCTGAATACCCGACCGCCCCCGGAGCTTCCGCGGGGCGGTTTTGTTTTTGGGGTGATCAGTTTTCAGTTTTCAGTTGTCAGCGAGACAGGAGCCGCACTTCTGACTGACAACTGACAACTTCCCCACTCTTCGCAACCCCCACAATCCGCACGTCCATTTCAACCCATTCCCTCGATTCCTGCGGCAAAAGTGCCGATCTAGGACGATAAGGAAAAATCGCTACACCCGGACCACGGTCCGGCGTGACAGGGATGCAGGTCCGGTTCCGGGGGGAGTCGGACAGATGAGGGTGGGGGGATCAGGGATGCGCATCGCTCTCGCGACCGTGGTGCTGTTGAGTCTGCTGCAGACGTCCGTCCACGCGCAGATGTGGGCCGACGCCGAATGGCTCTACTTCGCCCGCCTCTCCGGCAGCAACGTCCCCGTCATCTCGGGCCCCAACGGCTTCTCGACGGACAATGACGGCAGCGGCTCCGGCTACCGCCTCAGCATCGGCGGCCACATCGGGGACTTCGAGATCGATGCCTCGTTCCTGAACATCGAAGGACTCTCGTCGAGCTCCACGGGTACGCTGACGAGCGCCCTTTCGTTCGACACGGAGGCGAATAACGCCATCGTCTTCAACGGCGGGGCCAACGGAACGGCGCCTGCTAACACGCTCGCGATTTCGAGCGCCCTCTTCCGCGCCGCGACCTACGCCGGCGCTGGGGACAATGAAACGCTCGAAGCGGAGTTCCTGCTTCCCGGCGCGACCGTTGCCCTTCAGAGCTACACGGATGTCCGCAGCGGCGAGATCAACTTCGGTACCAACCGGAACCTTCGCCCCTGGCGGCTGGGGGTCGGTTACCGGACCTGGATCGTGACCGACGGTACGAGCTCCCTGATCAGCGGCACCTTCGACGCTCTCGACGCCGACGATGCCCAGACGGTCGGCGGCGGAACCAACGACGCCAACGACGGCCTCTCGCACGCGGCTCTGACGAGTGCCGGATACGGGCTCGTTGCCGGGGGGGCCGACGGATTCGACGCGATCGCGGTCGGCGGGCCGGACACCCTGCGGATCTTCGACAGCGGCTACGCCCGCAACGAGCTCCACGGAGCCCAGCTCACCGGGGCCTACCAGCTCTTCCCGCTCGAGTGGCTGACGCTCGAGGTCATCGGCCGGGCCGGACTCTACTACAACAACGTCCAGGGGAGCGTCCTGGAGCAGCTCGCCGGCTCGGTCAACGACGACTCGATCTACCAGCGGGCCTTCAGCGGCAAGAAGAGCGCCGCCTCGTTCGTCGGCACGCTTGGCTTCCGCGGCCTCTTCCCGATCACCGACTACATCAGCGTGATTGCCGGCTACGAAGCGATCTTCATGGGGGGCGTCGCCCTCGGATCCAAGCAGTTCGAAGGGATCTCGACCACGCCCCTCGGAGCCGAGTACTACGACCCGCGGTCCAGCAACCATCTCATCCTGCACGGTGGCAACCTGGGCCTGCAGATCACTTGGTAGCCGCGCACCCGGTCGCCTGAGACACACAAAGAAGAAATGCCGGCCGGGAACATTCCCCGGCCGGCATTTTTCGTCTTACGTCCGCGTGCTGCGGGCTATCATTTCTTCTCGGACGAGAGTCCCACGCCGAGGTACGTAATCCCTTCCTTGGCCATCCGCGAGGGATCGTAGAGGTTCCGGCCGTCGAAGATGACCGGGGCCTTGAGCTTGTGCTTGATGTAGGCGAAGTCCGGATTCCGGTACTCGTTCCACTCGGTCACGATCGCCATGGCGTCCGCCCCTTCGAGCGTGTCGTAGTGGTGTTCGTGATAGCGGACCTTGTCGCCGATCTCCTTCTGTACGTTCTCCATCGCCACCGGGTCATGGACGTGAACTTCCGCTCCCGCTTCGATGAGCTGCTCGAGGAGCACGAGGGCCGGAGCTTCGCGGATGTCGTCGGTGCGGGGCTTGAAGGCCAGTCCCCACACGGCGATCTTCTTCCCCTTGAGGCTGGCGCCGAAGCGGGCGGTGATCTTCTCGAACAGGACGTTCTTCTGCCGGTTGTTGATCTCGTCGACCGCTTCCAGCATCTGCATCCGCATTCCCTTCTCGGCTGCGACGGACGAGAGCGCCCGGACGTCCTTCGGGAAGCAGGAGCCGCCGTAGCCGACGCCCGGGAAGAGGAACGCGAACCCGATCCGCTGATCGTGTCCGATGCCGCGGCGGACTTCGTTGATGTCCGCTCCGACCCGCTCGCAGAGGTTCGCCATCTCGTTGATGAAGCTGATCTTCGTCGCCAGGAGGCAGTTGGCGACGTACTTCGTCATCTCGGCGCTTTCGAGCCCCATGACGAGATAGGGCTTCTCCGTCCGCAGGAACGGCTTGTAGAGGTCATGGACGACGTCGGCGACGTCCTCGCGGTCGCACCCCACGACGACCCGGTCGGGCTTCGTGAAGTCGTCGATTGCGCAGCCTTCCTTCAAGAACTCGGGGTTCGAGGCGACGTCGACCGTCCGGCCCGTCAGCTCCCGCAGGCGATTGGCGATCTTGCGGTTCGTTCCGACCGGGACCGTGCTCTTGACGATGACGACGGCGTCCGGCCGCAGGTACGGGGCGATCGCGTCGGCGGCGGAGAAGAGGTAGCTCAGGTTGGCGGAGCCATCGTCTCCCTGCGGCGTGCCGACCGCCAGGAAGATGCACTTGGCGTCCGGAACGCAGGTCGAGACGTCGGTCGTGAACTTGAGGCGGCCCTGCTCGGCGTTGTGCTGGATCATCTCCGTGAGACCCGGCTCGTAGATCGGAACGTCGCCATCCTTCAGCATGGCAATCTTCTGGGCGTTGATGTCGACGCAGGTGACGTCGTTGCCGCTGTCGGCGAAGCACGTCCCCGTGACCAGCCCGACGTAGCCCGTTCCCATCATCACAATCTTCACAACCGCATCTCCCGATCAGTCCGGAGCATTCCGGAGTGGTTTCAATTTCCTCTGGAAACATAACACAGCGTCTGGGACGCTAAACCTTCCCGTCCGGAAAGGTTGACGCAATCGACGGCATCGCGTGTAAAACGGGCGAATTGCGCAAAGTGGGGCGGCGTGTTGCGTTTGGACGACATGTCGACCGGGGGCAGCAGAAACGGCCGGACCGCAGCGGGAGGCGGGGGCTGTTCCGCGCAAACGCCTGTGCCGCCGAGGACCGCTGTTGAGGCCAACGGGGAGCCGAGCCTACGCTCGCCCCGGTCAGGAGCCTCCGATGACGATCCGTACACTCTCGACGACTTTTGCGCTGCTGGTCCTGGCCTTGGCGGGACTCTCCCGCGGGGAGGACGCGGCGGCGCCGACAGTCCTTCCCGACGCTGCTGCCTCCGGCGGGATGCCTCCCGTTGCGCTCCCTCCCGAACCGGGCCTCAAGGCCGGGTGCGTGATCATGCGCGACGGGCGGACGTTCGTGGGGGACGTGACGTCAGTGGCCGACGGATACGCAATCCGGCTCGTTCAGGGGGGCCGCTTCGTCGTTCCCTATGATCAGGTGCGGCTGACGGCGGCGGACGTCAAGGAGGCGTACCGGAAGCAGAAGGAGACGATGAAGAACGGCTCCGCATCCGAAGTGGCGGGATTGGGCCGCTGGTGCTTCGAGCAGAAACTCTATGAGGAAGGGCGGGCCGAGTGCCTGCAGGCGATCCGCCTGGAGCCGAACCGTGCGGACCTGCGGCAACTCCTCCTGCGGATCGACGCCGCCACTGGGCAGGCCAATGTCGGAGAGCTTCCCGAGATGTCGGTCGTCCCCGCCGCCGCGCCTCCCCCTGTTCGGTCAGCGTCGGCTGCCGCTCCGGTTGGGGTCTCTCCCAGGAGCAACGCCGACTTCGTGCGGATGATCCAGCCCCTGCTGATGAACACGTGCGGCAACGCCGCCTGCCATGCCGCCAAGTCCGAGACCGAATTCCGGATCATGGCGGTCCGGCCGGGGCAGGGGAGTCAGCGGTTTCAGAGTCAGCACAATCTGGAGCAGGTGCTGCGTCAGATCACGTCGGCCGAGCCGGAGTCGAGCCCGCTTCTGACGGTCACGCGGAACACCAAGGCGGGCGATCCGCACCACGGCGTTTTCGATGGACGCCGGGGGACGATGCAGTTCGACCTGCTCAAGGAATGGGTGGTCCGGGTCAGTCGAGAGAAGTCCGGAGCGGGAACGGTCGCGGCGGGGGGCAAGTCCGCTCCGCAGCGGCTCGTGCCGATTCCGCGTGGTGCGGAGCGATCGATTGTGATCAAGCCGCGGGCCGCCGACGGCGATGAGGTGAGCGAGGGGGGGAATCCCCGCGGGATCGTCCTGACCTCCGGTGAACGGAGAGCCGAAGAGGCTATCCCGGCAGAGTCCGGGGAGCAGTCCGACGAGGATCTTCTCCGCGATGTTCGTCGGGAGTCGCTTCCTGATCCCTTTGATCCGGACGAGTTCAACCGGTCGGTGCATGGAAAGACGGCGGCTGAGCTCCGCGGTGCGCCCTGACTGCTCAACCCGCGCCCTTGCCGGACGGACTCGATAGCTCAAACCCAACGTGCCACGGCAGCCGGGGTCAAGGGGGTCACCCCTTGCCGCCGGAGGCGCTTTTGTGAGGAACCGTGGTACGCAACGGATGTCCCCTGTGTGGTGCCAGCGTTGAGGACTCCCTCACATCACACCGCTGGCTTTGTAAACCCAGCGGGTTGGTGAGGGGGGCTACGGCACGGTGTCCGCGCTTGGACACACACTCCTTCAGACATCTCTCGACGGCCAGGCCTCCGGCGGGCAAAGGGGCGTTGCCCCCTTGCATCCCCCACCAGGGGCGTGGCCCCTGGACCCCGGTTCTTATTTGTTGAGCACTTCGTCCAGGTTCATCAGCTCGTTGCACAGCATCGTCCAGGCTGCCAGCTCACCCGCATCCAGCGTCGCCAGCGGCTTCGTCTCACCGACCGCAATCACCTTCGCGGCCTCCGCCGGATTCGCCTTGTAGAACGCCACCAACTCGCCCAGCGACGCATCGATCACCGGCTGCTCCTCCGACCGCAACGGCCGCGATAACAGATTCTCCGCCAGGAAGCGGGTCCGCGACACCACATCGGCCCCCCCCTCAGTCAGCGCCCGCTGCGCCAGATGCCTGGCCGCCTCAACAAACTGCTCATCATTGAGCGTCATCAACGCCTGCAGCGGCGTGTTCGTCCGCTCCCGCCGCACCGTGCAGGTCTCCCGGCTCGGTGCGTTGAAGATGTCCATCTGAGCCGGCGGAGCACTCCGCTTCCAGAACGTGTATAGACTCCGGCGATACAAACTCTCACCCGTATCGCGGCGGTAGTTCCGGGTATTGCTCTCCACCATCGCCACCGCTTCCCAGACCCCATCGGGCATATAGGGACGAACGCTCGGCCCCCCGATCTTGCCTGAGAGCAGCCCGCTCGTCGCCAGCGCATAGTCACGGACCATCTCGGCATCCATCCGGAACCGCGGCCCGCGCGAGAGCAACCGGTTCGACGGATCCTTCTCCAGCTTGTCCGGCGTCACGGTCGCTGCCTGCCGGTAGGCCGAGGACATGACGAGCATCTTGTAGAACTTCTTCACGTCCCAGCCCTGCTCGCGGAACTCCACCGCCAGCCAGTCGAGCAGCTCCGGATGACTCGGCAGCTCACCCGTGATCCCAAAGTCCCCCGACGTCCGGACCAGCCCGCTGCCGAACAGCTCCTGCCAGAAGCGATTCACCGTGACGCGGGCCATCAGCGGATGGCTCGGGCTGAGGAGCCACTGGGCAAACCCCAGCCGGTTCCGCGGAGCCTCCGCGGGGAACGCGGGCAGGACCGCCGGAACGTCGGGTGAAACCTGATCCTTCCGCTTGTCGTAGTCCCCGCGGTTCAGGATGAAGGCCATCGCGGGCTCGGTCTTCTCCTGCATGACGTGAGCCACCGTCCCGCGGGCACGGATGTTCTTGTCCTGCCATTCCAGGTCGTTCACAACCGCCGTCAGCGCCCGGTACTGCTCGTCCTGCGTCGCCAGCCACCAGGTGTGGACTTCCTCGATCTCCTGCGGCGTCCGCTTCTCGACCGGCTTCGCCAGGATCGTGGCGTACTTTGACGATCGGGCCAGCGACTCCATCTCCTCCGCCGGCAGCGGACGGCGATAGACCCGCAGATCGTGCAGAGCCAGATTCGGGAGGAACTGCCCCGTCTGCCGCTGGCCCACCTTGAACGGCACATCCGTCTTGATCGAGTGGTTGAGGCTGTCCACCTGGACGCCGGTCGGCTGGACCTGGCCGTTGATATAGATCTTCACTCCCGCCGCCTTCGACGAGCCGTCATAGCTGAACGCCACGTGCGTCCACTCGTTCGCCGGGACCTGCGCCGTCGAAACGACCTTCAGCGCATCGTCGGACCACTTGTTGACGATGTGCGTCCCGACCCGCCGCCCCTCGATCCAGAAGTCCCAGCCGCGGTAGTCGTGCTGGTCATCCATCCGGGCGCAGATCGATCCCGAGCCGTCGTTCGGAGACAGCTTGACCCACGCCGCGCAGCTGAACGGCTGGTCCCGCTCAAAGTCCCCCGCCTCCTTGACCTCGGCGACGCCGCTGGTCGTGATCAGCACCGCGTTGTCCGAGACATGCCCCGGCTCCCACTTCGTCTGCCGCGGGAGGTTCACGTCGCGACCCTTGCCGTCGATCTCGATGTGAGTCTTGTTCCCTTTCCCCTCCTTCAGCGGAGCCAGCAGGGCGAGCCCCTCCTTCGGCAGGGTCGTCGCGAAGTCCTCCGGCTTGACCGTCTTCATCCACTCGTCGAACAGCGGCCGGGCCTCCTGCCGACGGGCGGCGACCTTGGCCTGCGCGGCGGGGATCTCTTGCTTGAGGGCATCGAGCCGCGGCTGCTCGTCGGGCCGGGCGACGGGGATGATCGGCGGAGTGTCTTTGATGTTGCCGTCCATCGCGTTCTGCGTCGTGTTATTGAAGAACGCCGCCAGCGAATAGAACTCCTTCTGGGAGAGCGGGTCGAACTTGTGGTCGTGGCAGACAGCACACCCCGCGGTCAGCCCCATGAAAACCTGCGACACCGTCTCGGTCCGGTCGCGGGTGTAGAGGACAAGGTACTCCTCGGCGATCGCTCCCCCTTCGTTCGTCGTGATGTTGCAGCGGTTGAAGCCCGAAGCGATCTGCTGTTCGAGGGTCCGGTTCGGGAGCAGGTCCCCCGCGAGCTGTTCGACGGTGAACTGGTCGAACGGCATGTTGCGGTTGAATGCCCCGATCACCCAGTCGCGGTACGTCCACATCTCGCGGTAGTTGTCGAAGTGGATCCCGTGCGTGTCGGCGTAGCGGGCATAGTCGAGCCAGTACCGCCCGCGGTGCTCTCCCCACTTCGGCGATTCCAGCAGCGTGTCGACGAGCTTTTCGTAGGCACTCGGATCGGCGTCCTTGACGAAGGCCTCGACGAGCTCGGGCTTCGGCGGCAGTCCGGTCAGATCGAGGCTGACCCGCCGCGCGAGCGTCCGGCGATCCGCTTCCGCGGCAGGCGAAAGCCCTTCCTTTTCCAGCCGGGCCAGGATGAACGCATCGACCGGTGTCCGGACCCAGGCGGTGTTCTTGACCGCGGGGGGCGTCGGCCGGGTGGGGGCGATGAACGACCAGTGCGGCTGGTACTCCGCGCCGGAGGCGACCCACTGCTTGAGGAGGTCCTTCTGCCGGTCCGTCAGCTTCTTGTGGGAAGCGGGCGGGGGCATGAGTGTTTCGGGATCGGTCGAGAAGATCCGCTCGATGAATCCGCTTTCGTCCGGCTTGCCGGGGGCGAGGGCTCCGGCGGCGATGGCGTCATCGCGGCGATCGAGGCGGAGGTCCGCTTTGCGGGCGGCGCTGTCCGGCCCGTGGCAGGCGAAGCAGGTGTCGGCCAGGATCGGGCGGATGTCGCGGTTGTATTCGATCTCGGCGCCGCGGGCGGTGGCGAGGGCGGCGAGAGAGAGAGCGAGCAGGAGAAACGGGAGTCGCACGGTGCGGGGCATCGATTGCGGTCTCACGGGAGGCATCGGAGGGCCGTCGGGGCGGGGCAGGCAATCCATCAATCCTACCCGATTCAAGTGTCGGTTGACCAAGCTGCGAAGAGGATTCTGTTCCCGTGCGTGCGTCTGCTGGATGGTGGTCCGACATCGCCCCCAGCCGGGGTCCAGGGGGTACCCCTGGTGGGGAGTGCAGAGGGGCAACGCCCCTTTGCCCGCCGGAGGCCTGGCCGTCGAGAGATGTCTGAAGGAGGGCGTCTCCGAACTTGGACAACGTGCCGGATGCCCCCTCACCAACCCGCGGGGATTGCAAAGCCAGCGTTCTGGATTGAGGGAGTCCTCATCGCTGGTTCCACAAAGGGGACATCCGTTGTTTACCACGGTTCCTCACAGGTGTGCCTCCGGCGGCAAGAGGGCGTGGCCCCCTTGACCCCAGGCTGCCGTAGCACGTTGGGTTTGAGCAAACAGTGTCGTGCCGGCAAGGACGGGTTCGAGACACCGGGATCATCCTCAGTCCTCCATCAACCCCCATTCGGCAAATGCCCCCTCTCCCCCCACGGCCCCCTCCGACCACGGAATCCGCCTCACAAGCCAGAACCCCAATTGACCCCACGCCGGAGTCGAATACGATTCCGTTCCGAACCTGGGAGCCGGAAACGGTGTCCGGGTGAGGAAGCCAACCGGGGGCGATCGGATTCGACTGGTTCTCCGCGGGTGGTGGTTGCGTGTCGTGGTTGATCAGTTTGCCACGTAAAAAGCTGATCAAAAAAGAACTGCCAACAAGCAGTTTGCCCTCGCTGCCTAGAGATAGGCGCGACCGTCTGCGGAAGCCCTGCCTGAGGCGTCCAAAAGTCGGTTACCAATTCGGGCTGGTCTCCTCTCACTGATCGCTGGTGAGGAGACGAGATCAAAGGCGATCTGGTCAGAGAACGTTCTGTTCGCCGTACCGACCCTGACGACTTGAACGACGGACTACACACGTAGAGGCCCCATCTCAGGGCTCTCAGGACGGGGGTTCAATTCCCCCCGCCTCCATGTGAAGGCCGGCTGCAGAGATGCAGCCGGCCTTTTTCGTGCGCGGGGAATCGCAGGAGGACCGAGTGCCACTCGCGTCCAAGTCCGTCCGTTGCGTGTGCCAAACGAATGGACAGATAGCGTGGATATTTGGATCCAGGAGATCACATGGAACCAGACGTTCTGCTCGAACAAGAGTTCTACTCGGCTCATGCAGAGCTGTTTGCCGAATTGCTCCGTTCCGTCACGTGGGATCAAAGCATGAAGGCACGGAGAACGGCGAGTTTTGGCAAGCCTTACATCTATTCCCAAATGAATTACGAAGTATCAGAGATGTTGCCGTGCCTTGTTCCGGTTGGTGAAATACTATCGAAAAGGCTGAGTGTTCATTTCAACAACTGTTTGCTGAACCTGTACGAGAGCGGCCAGAACACGATGGGCTTCCACTCCGACGATACGACTAATCTGTTGCCGGGAACCGGCGTGGCGATCATGTCACTCGGGAGCGAACGAACCATCACTTTCCGCTCGATGGATCAGAGAAAACTGGTTCACTACAGCTTGAAGCCGGGGTCGTTGCTCTACATGGGATCGGACGTGCAAGCAGGCTGGATGCATTCGATCAGAAAGCAAGATGGCGCCGGACCACGAATCAGCCTCACTTGGCGGGCAATTCTCTGAGCGACAATTCAGCCGTCCTGTGGGCGGAATTCTTGCGAATCCAGCGACATCAGAGTCAACGTGTCGTGTGGCACGCGACGTGTGCCACTGGCTCTGCCAGTGCCGATGCGGTGTCAGATCAATGGGCAGCGGCAGGGTGGCCGGGGCTGGACCAACGGGAAGCCCCGGCAAGTGTTGCCGAGTGGTCCCTGCGATGATGCGGCACAAGTCATAGGGGGCTCGTCCAACCAGTCCCACGGAATGGCGTCGGGCTTCCACTCGTTCGGATCGGATGGTGTGGCACGCCCAGGAGGCTTTGCGGATGGGCGTGGCCGAGTTGGTCACGATGCTCTGCGTCCATGCCCCGCCGACTCGAACTCGGCCACGCCCTTCGAAGACTCAGGGCGTGCCACGCGACCCGCTATTGGCAGGAGGGAGCGGGATTCGATCGAAACCTCTTCTCCCGGTCGGCAATCCCGGGGTCAATGGATTGAAAGCCCATCGGCACTGGCAGAGCCAGTGGCACACCATTTGGTCCCTCTGACAGTGCCACCCCGCGGGGGACTGGTGGGTTGTTCTGGTTGAAAGTGGGCTGGCGAATCGAGAATCTCATTCTCGCCACAAGCCATTCCACGCTGATTGGATCTCTGCAAAATCCATGAAATCTGACGAACACCCGTTTGGCGCGCTCGCGCCGAGAGACGCGCACAAACGAGGACTCCACCGAACGATGACCCTCGGCGGAGAATACGCGACCCGCAACTACACGGTGAAACACCTTCAGGATCTGAAGGGCAAAACCGTTCTCACCGAGACAATGCCTTTCACCACCAGGGAGGCCGTGGCTGCCGAAGAGGCGGGGATCGATACGCTGAAGGTCAGGTTTGATCCAGCGAATCCGGCGGATGCCATCGCGATGCGGAAAGCCGCACCTCATACGTTCATGACGTTCTGCATCGGGCTGACAAAGATTGCGACTGCGGACGAGGCGGTCCGAGCCGGCTACATCGCGATGGAGGCTGGCGCCGATGGAATCATGTGCCAATGGGGACCCAAACTGATTCGGGCCGTTTCTGATGCTGGCATCCCCGTGGAAGCTCACGCCGGCCTGGTGCCGCGCCTGAGTACCTGGACGGGAGGCCTCAGGGCGGTCGGCAAAACGATGGAAGAAGCGATGTGGATCTTCGAACAGATCAAGTCATTCGAAGAAGCCGGTGCCTGGGCCGTTGAAGTGGAAGTGGTGCCAGCTCAGTTGCTTGCGGAGATCTCCAGACGGACTCGACTGGTCACCTCGTCGATTGGTGCCGGCAGCGGCGGCGACATTCAGTTCATGTTCGCCGAAGACATCCTCGGCTGTCATGCTCCTCCCTATCCTCGACACACAAAACAGTATCGAGACCTCTACAAGATGGAGCAGGCGATGCAGGTCGAGCGGGTCCAGGGTTTCCGGGACTATATCGCCGATGTCAAAGGGGGCACGTTCCCGGGCCCCCAGCACATCGTCAACGCCCCGGAAGGCCTGATCAATCAGTTCCTGTCTGCAGTGGATGGTCGCGGGGTGGAGTCCCGTCCGAACGACGTGAATCGCCGGACCGGTGAGACCTGAGGAGCAACTTAAAGCGGACAAGGTGACAATTCGAAAGGCATGGGATGTAGAGATGTGTAAGACCATCAAGCAGCGCGTGAAGTTCAACGCCCCACCGGCGGTCATTTACGATCTTCTCGCAGACTCGAAGAAGCACTCAGCGGTGACCGGCAAGCAGGCGACGATCAGTCGCAAGATTGGCGGGACTTTTTCGGCCAGCGGGAACGAAGTCTCCGGGATCAACGTCGATCTCGTACCCGGGCAGCGAATCGTTCAGGCCTGGCGCCATCGACTGTTCCCCGAAGGCATCTTTTCCATGGCGGCTGTGACCCTGACTCCCACTGCTGACGGCGGCACGGAACTCGTACTGACGCATCGCGGTGTGCCAAAGGACCTGATCCCTGAGACCGAACTCAGTTGGCGCGAGCAGTATTGGTCGAGAATCAAAGCCTTCCTTGCTCACGCGGGCTAAGACCATCGGCCTGTTCTTTGATCGACGGGGTGGCTGAGGTCAGGTTGCCGCGAGTGTTCGGGACCTGACCCAATGTCGTGACTGAGAGATTTCGTCGGCAAGCTGCGCCCAGCGCGAGTTCAGATCGCGATTCGCGAGTATCGCTCGGCAACGCTCGGCTGGGGGCTTCGCTACGCTGCGACCCCAGCCATCCTGTCGACTGGTGGCACTCTTGAAGGCACAGAGGAGTGTGCCACTGGCTCTGCCAGTGCCGATGTGCGATCGAGGAGATAGGAGTACCCGCGGGACCACGAGTGGCTTTGCGGTGGATGGAATTGTGAAGGGGAAACGATCCGCGTGGGCTCTGGTTCCTCGCAGTATCAGCCTTCTGACCTGCTGAATCCGTCGGCACCAGCAGTTTAACATCTCGACAGCGCCACCCCGCCATCCCGTCGCCTAGAGCAATCTGGCCAAGGATCTCTCATTTCGCCGGACCGAATTGGGGCTTGTCGACGGCCCATTCAGCCAAGGCCAGAACGCACCCCTTTAACTCGTGGTGTAACGCAGCCACGTTGTGAGGCATGATTTGAAGTCTGTCGCCATCGACGTGAACTCCGTGGTTGCGCCCCTTCAGATGCTTGGTAATTCGCCCCCCCGCGTGCGCCAGAGAATGTCGAATGAGTTTGGCATCCTCGATTCTGGAATCCAACCAGCATCGCTCGGCCAGGGCGTCTCCGAAGACACGTCTACAGGCGTCCTCAAACTTGTGTGCATTGCTGGTCCACAGCCCTCCGTGGCCCATTGCGCTCAGCAGCTGAAGAATGAAGTCCTCGTAGGCGAAGAACAAAGCCGAATAGGCGAGACGTTGCGACGCCCAGATTCCAATTCGAAATTGATTCTTGCGGCTGTCGACGCCCTCATCGGTCTCGACCTTCACCCACCCGTCCCAAAGTTCTTGACGGGGAAAAGGAATCTCTTCGCCTTTGATTTTCTCATGAACTTCACCGAACCACTCGAGCATCTTTACTAGCAGGGTGCGCTCGATTGAACTGTTGAGAGCATGTGATTGCTCTAGTCTTGCGATAATGTGTTTGGCGTACTGCAGCTGCAATGAGCTGCTCAGTTCGAGAAGTTTCGTTCCCTTGGCGAACGCCTCGACCGCATCGACGGCGAGTACTGGGATGGCGAGAGTCGTCGAGACGCCTTGAAAGGAGAGGCACAAGTCAAAAAGCATCTCCGACAGGACGGGAGCTGGTTGCGACAGCTCCACGAGCTTCCTGCCCCACTCGAAGTCGTAGATTCGTCCATACGAATCGATGTGTTCGTCAAATCTCCATTGGCGAATTTCGGGATTGCTCATGACTCTTCGACAGGTGAACGTCGATTGGGGTTCAACTATTACGCAGTGGTCTGGGTGGTCAGCGGCTGATCTGATTGCAGTTGAGGCGGCAAGAGAATACCTGCCCCGCGACTTGGTGGCGTAGACTGGCCCCAAAGGACGCTCAAACGTCTCAAGGAGAAGTGATGGCGAAATCCAAGACGAAGTTCGATCCGAAGGACTGGCGTAACTGGCGAGACTATCCACAGGAGTCACTGACAGCCATTGTGGGGAAGTGCGAGACGCACATTCACCAACTTCTCAGTGGCAAAACTGAACCAAACGAGTCCGAGGTCAACGACCTGGAGGATCAGATCGACGCCTGGATGGAGGCGATTGATACCGATGGAATCACGGCCAAGATGACGGTAGCGGAGTTCCTGGAGAGTCGTGCTGAGGAGTAGCGAGCTAGGTCGGAAGTCACACGCCATTCCAGGTGGGGACGCATACCGATGTACCCTATTTGGGGAGAAGATGATGCATTCAGATGCAAGCTGTAGCACGAACGGGGCATCCACGCTGACCGGACACTTCGCCGTATCCAGATGAAACATGAATCCGAACTCTGGGCGACCCTTGAACGCTACGGTGGCTTTGCCGGGCTGCGGAAGTTGGACACACTTCACTTGGTCGCGGAGTTTCTCGACGCGATGTCCGATGGCGACTCAGACGACTGGGCGTGGGGGCCAGAGCCTGGTTTCCCCAGATGGATCTATTCGCCCAACGTATGGCGACTTGGCGCGGTTCATCGAGCACTGACCGTGGTCGGACTCGTCGAGCTTTGCCAGCTTTTCGATGACTTCCAGAAACTGTTGCCTGATGGCTTTCGAGGGCTTTTTGGCGCTAACTCCAGCGAGAACCACAAACAGTTTGACTCACCTGCCGCCCGAGAAATCAATGTCCGTATCGTGGACGTTGTCGCTCAGCAGGGAGACGAGTTTGCAGAGCGAGTCATGCACTGGTTCCGCTCGACACCGTAGCGAACGTTCGGCCCCGCCCGTGGCGTGTTTCGCCGGGTAGTTGACCGCCCGGCGGTCAACGTCGCATTAGGAAAGGGCGAATCCTCAAGAGGCGTTCGCGGGCGACTGCGATGGCAAACGGTCCCCCTAAACACCGTCCGTTTTTGCTCCCGAGCGGCAGGGCTTCTCTTCCCGGGCCGACGCGGTGGCTCGCCACCCGCAGAAGCGTCCCCCCGTTTCTGAATCGCGAACCACGACGGACCCGCAACGGTAGCCCTATCGACGGGCCATAGAACCAGTGTCAGTCCCGGCCTACTTCGCCGACGAACCTGACGGCGCCGTCAGCCGCACCTGCACGTCGATCCTGTTCGTCCGGAGGGGGAGCGGGAATTGTCCCTTTGGGAGCTCGACCGTGACCTTGGCCATCCCTTCGACGACCCCCTTGTCCTGCGGCACGCGGAACTCCGAGTTGTAATACTCCCAGTAGCAGCAGTGTTCGTTCAGTTCATGGGTTGTCACAAGGGCAGGGGAGCCGGCGGCGACCGGCCATTCGATCCGCACGCGCATCGGGGGCGAAACGGGAAGCACGGTTTCCCCAAGACGCGTCGGGCCGGCCTCTCCGTGGCCCGGGGTCATGAAGCAGACGCTCAGCCGGTCGATGCCGGCGTTGATGACGAAGTCTTTGTTCCGGAGCAGACGCGGTTCGAGTGACCCGCCGAAATGCAGGATGGAGGCCTCCGCCGGCGAGTCGGCCCACAGCGTGCCGAACCAGCCGGCGTACATCTTGATCCCCTCGTCCCGGACCTGAAGGCGGGCTCCGGCGGCTTCCGCGGAAGGGGCGGCATCGTGAATGTTCACTGACAGCCCATAGCTGTCTTCCTTCTCGCCGTAGTTCCAGCGCTTGAGGCAGAACTCCGTCTGTGCAGGGCCCGCCTCCGGCCGGATCTCGTTCAGGAGGTACTCGTGCCAGGTCCCCGAGGACGCTCTCTGGAGTGGGAGCGGCGGCCCGTCGTCGGTCAGGTCCCCGTTCGCATTGCGGTCGAGGTACAGCGTCCGTCCGTCTTCCACCATCCAGACCTTGGTCTTCGCCTCCGGCCCGAACGCCATGAGGCAGTATCGCGGCTTGCCCCGATAAGCCGGCTGCTTCCCGATCGTCTTTTCAACGGCTGACAGATCCGCGCCCCAGAGCGGAGCGGCGGCCCACAGCGTCATCACGAACAGGACCGCCCCAAGCCGCCAGGAAGAAGTGGGCATCTCCGAACTCCACGGAACCGGGAACGAACGGAACAAGCGGATTCGGCGGGCCTCTCTCCTCGCTCGACCGCATGCGAACGGCGGCCGGGGTTGAGAGGAGCAACCCGCCCCGTCTCGATCCTACCCACGACGAAGCGCGAATGTCGATCAGGCGGCGGACGCCCTCGGGCGACTTCATCCGGTCCCTGAGGTCGCGCCCCCCGTTTCTGAATCGACCGTCCGTCTCCGTCCATCACAACAGACCCGCCGGCAGATCTCCAATCACGACCAGCCCAAAGCGGCCGCCAGTGCCGCCGTCTTCCGGTTCCCATCACCGCGGCTGTTCTCGAGTCGCGTCCTGTGGTGGCTCCTTTGATGGATCCTGAGCCACCTCCTTGGCCGGAGACGGTTTGGGCGCGGAGCGCACCCCCTTCTCGGAGAAGTGCTCGACCGGAAAACCGGGAGCGATGTTCACGGACGCGATCGTGATCGTCGCCCGCCACTGCCATTGCCGTTCGACAAGGCCCTTGCTGTCCAGCGGGCCGTACTTGGTGTGGGTCATCCGGGCGGGGAACCACACCCCTGGCGAGAGTTCGCGAAACTCCTCCACCGAGGTCTGCGAAATCGGCACGTCCAGAGACCAACTGTAACGGTAGTGGTAGACCCGGATCGGAAGATAGTTGCGGTCCTCCGCGAGCCACAGCAGTTCCGCCAGCGCCGGTTTCCCGCTCTTCAAGTCGATCCGATCCCGCCGGACCTTGTGGCATGTCAGGCCGTCAACGTCATCGGTTCCGAGAGACTGGATTTCGTTCCGATATCCCCGGACGTGATGATCCCAGCCGGTAAATTTCGTGACCGCGTCGTCGCCGGAGAGCCAGACCGACAGCGGGGGAACGAACGGCACTCCCCTGACCCACATCTGGTGCGGATAGAAATTGGCCAGCTTGGGAGTATCGGAAACGGTCACGCTCCCGTCCTTCTGCCGCGTGACGACTTGCGAACCGTCAAAGGCCCGGATGGTCGAGGAGGCCGAGGCCGAACCATCGATCAGCACGCTCTCCTCAGACTGGTCGACGCGGTATCTCTCGCCCTGTCGGATGAAATACAGCCGATGCTTCGTGTCCATGGTCTCGGTATCGGACAGCATCTCCTTGTCAGGAGCCGTCACATAGTGCGAGTCGACGATCGTCTCCAGATTTCGATAGAGCGCTTCGTTCTTCTCCACCTGAGCGATGAGTTCAATCGGCGGCAGGTCCCCCCAGGCCGACGCTGAGAGGGTTGTGAGGAGACCAGTCACAGCGAGAGTGAGCTGCCACGCAGACATGGGCGTCTTCCGGGATCGAGAGAGGGGGGCCGCGCGACCGCATTGTTGCCATTCGGGGCCCCCGGAGATCAAGGGAGCGAGGGCAGGCCCCTGGCTCTGCACTCAATGCCGTGGTCGTAGCTCCGGGTCGCGGTGGGCCTCGCCGCCCCCCCCTTCGGTCCGGGGGGCCGCGACAACCGTCGCAGATCGTACGATCGGAGCCGGCCGGGTGAGCCTCGATGTCGATCGTCGATGCTCTCGTTCGGCCGCGAGCTACGGTTTCAGAGGGTTCGACCGGTCTCGACCGCTGCCGCGAGGATGTCATGCGCTCCGTTCATCCCGTACCGCTTGGCGTGGTCGCCGTCTGGACGGGGGCTGTCCTGCTGGCCGTCCGATACAGCGATCTGTCCGCGTCCGCCGGAAGGCTCCCGGGGGTCTGGATGCGGATCGGCATGCTCGTGGCGTTGCTGCACGCGATCATGGTCATCGTGGCGGTCTGCTACCTCCCCGAGCGATTCCCCCGACTCCTTTCGCGCCTGCTGCAACTGGTGGGAATGGCGGGCGCCTTCTGGTCCGCCGGCACGCTCACTCGAGCGGTGTACGCCCTCGCCGGCTGACCGTCGGGGCAGGACATCGGGTATGGCGTCCGTCGCGCCCGGTGCCATTGCTGTTGCTCTGACCAGCAATGCTCATCGAAGAAGGAACCTCCAATCACAGCTGGCCCCAAGCTGCGAGCAGGCCTCCCGCCGCGGCTATGCCCGCTTTCTCAGAATTGCGCCGCGAAGCGCTTCGAAGGGGCAGGTCGCTGACTGGGCTGGGCAGCGGAACCCACCGGGAACCTTCCCCGCGGTAATGCAGGCCCGAGCCTGGGATTCGGCGGTGCAGCCGAAGTGAAACGCCCGCTGGGTTGGATCGTAAGCAATGACGAGTTCGGGATGCTGGAGGAGGTGTTCGAAGTAACCTTCCATCCATTCGCCGCGGCCATCGTCGTCGGAAGGGACGAAGCATCCTCCCTGGACCGCGGGGATCTGATCCCAGGCGTCGAGCGAACCGGCGTCGTCAGACTGAGGAGCAAAGAACGAGACTTCGAGGCGGCTGTCCCACAGGTCGGCGATGGTGGCTCGGTCGGCTGGCCCGAGCGAATTCCACCACTGGCGGGCGACGGCCTCAGTTCCCTGGGGTAGGGACTGAACGAAATCGATGGGGAGGTCCTGTTCGTGCATGATGTCTCCGTTTGAGTCAAGCCAGGTAATGGACATGCCAATGCGCCCTGCATTGGATAAAGACGCAGGTTCGGCCTGCACTCGACATGACTCGCTGGAACGCTAATTGACGCCCAGCTCCTGAAGGAGTTCGACGATCTCCCGATAGGCCTCGGGAGGGGGGAGATCTTCGAAGCCGCCGGCCAAACCGCGGAGTGCAACGTCCATTACGCCGGTCGTGTCGGCGCCGCGGGCCACAAGAGTCCGGACGATCTTCTTGTGGCGATGGACGACGGCGGTTGTGAGCGGTGTTGCGCCATAGTCCTGCTCGCGCCGTTCGATATTGGCGCCGTGGTCGAGCACCCACTCGAGGGCTTCGGGCAGGTCTCCGTAGATGCAGGCGTGCAACGTGGGGGGAACCCAGTCGACCCCTTCCAGCTGGTCGGAATCGTCCGCCACGATCCGCTCCGCCAGAGCGAAATCCCTCGCTTCGAACGCGTCCCACAGTGAAGGTCGTGCCGACGGGGCAGGGTAGTCTTCGATCGGAGGGCATAACTCGAACGGTCGGACCGGAGCGGCGGCGAGGCGAAAGCCGCTGTAGCGGCCGCCCCACGCGTAGAAGGAACGGGCCGCCGCGCGGCAGCTCCTCCGGGTGTTGAAGTAGCTGCCGCCGCGGCCGGCCCGCAGCTGCCTCTTCTCCGAATACCAGTCCTGGCACAATTCCCAGACATTCCCCAGCATGTCATGGAATCCCCAGGGATTGGGGGCCTTCTGGCCGACCGGATGCGGGCGATCGCTCGAGTTCCCGAGATGCCAGGCAATGGAATCGAGCGGGCCGTACGCGGGCCCCGATGTCCCGGCCCGGCACGCATATTCCCATTCTGTTTCGGTCGGGAGCCGATACTCGCAGTCCTGGCTGAGAAGGCCGGCATCTCGGTCGATCCGGGTGAGCCGGGTGCAGAATTCGGTCGCCCCGCGCCAGCCGACCGAGTCGACGGGAGCGTCCCCGGCCGCCGCATCGTTCTCGGAGCGTTCTTCCGTCCAAGAGCAGCCAGCGTACTTCGGAGAGGTGATGACCTGCTCGTACTGTCTCCGCGTCACCGGCGTCGCGCCGAGATAGAACTCACTGGGGAGCGTGACCTCGCGCTGTCGCTCCCAGGGGGCGTGTCCAACCTCGTCGCCTGGGCTTCCCATGACAAACGAGCCCGCGGGCACCCGGATCAGGCGGACGCCGTTCGAACTTGTCAGTTCGGACTTCATCGGAGGTCTCGGAGAACCCAAGGATCGCCGGAGAGTTCAGGCCCTCGTGTCGTCCGATGATAGCACGACACTCGGATACCGGCCCTCCGGATGGAGTTCGCTGTTCCACAGCCTGGCGAGCCACAATCCGCTTCGAGAGGGGCCACATCGGCCGGGGGCTCCCGTCTCGGACGGCGTCCGGGATGAGACTTCTGGAAGCGACCGTCTCACGAAGGTGACGCTTCCGGGGCCCGATCCCCATCTCGCGTCGACGTCTCGAACGTGGCGTCAGCGGGCGCGGCCTGGGGAAGGGGACCGTCGGCGCGGCGCGAGATTGGGCGGCCATCGGTCGCTTCAGATTCGCCCGGCCCGTCATGGCAGTGCGCGCCATAAGTGGCTGCTGGTAAAACGATTACGGGCATCCTTTTGGTCCGGTCGCCACGGCGGGATTATGTGAACGGCCAGGGATTCGCCACCGGCGCGGTCGTAATGTTCAAAATGTCATCTCCGTAAGGAACGCTCCGGACACGTTGGCGCGGGCTGAAAGTCGCCTATACATCGTCGCGCGGAATGAGATTCAGTCTCAGTGAGGTTCCGCCACTCACCTGAAGAGGCCCACCCCATGCTGCGTTCCCCGCTTCGCGCCCGCCACGGCTTCACCCTGATCGAACTGCTGGTCGTCATCGCCATCATCGCGGTCCTTGTCGCCATCCTCCTCCCGGCCGTCCAGCAGGCCCGCGAAGCCGCCCGCCGCACCGGATGCCTCAACAACCTTAAGCAGATCGGCATCGGCCTCCACAGCTACGCCGAGACCTACACGATCTTCCCGCCGAGCCACTGCATCGGCCTCGGACCGGGGGGCGGCTGGTCGATCCACGCCCGCCTGCTCCCGTACATGGAACAGACCGCCACCTTCCTCAAGGCGGACCTGTCCGTCAGCTACTCCGCGGAACCGAACGTCAGCAACCTGATCAGCGAGAAGCGGGTTCCGGTCTACGTCTGCCCCAGCGAGGTGAAGTCGATTCCCCGCATCGGCCCTCCGAACCACTTCCCGCCGAACTACGCCTTCAACGGCGGCACCTGGAAGATGTTCACCCACGCCGCCGACCTTAACGCCGGCGGCACGGCGGGGAACGGCGCCTTCGCTCCGAACAGCAATTTCTCGAGCAAGGACTTCACGGACGGGATGAGCAACACGCTCGGCTTCTCCGAGGTCAAGGCTTATACGCCGAACATCGGCAACGGACAGGAAGGGACCGACACGATCCCGGACTCGATCTCGTCCTACACGGCGGGAACGCTGAGCGCCAACGGCCACACGGAGTGGGTCGACGGCAAGGTCCACGAGGCGGGCTTCACGACCACCTTCACCCCCAACACGGTCACGTTGATCTCGTCGACGCCGGTCGATGGCGACTTCATCTCCTGCCGCGAAAAGGGAGCGGCCTGCGCTGGCAAGCCGATCTACGCGGCGGTCACCGCCCGCAGCTACCACGTCGGCCTCGTGAACGTCCTCTTCATGGACGGCGCGATCCGCGCCGTCTCGGAGAACATCGCCCGTCCGACATGGCAGCAGCTTGGAGCGCGAAACGACGGCCAGCGCCTCGGCGAGTACTGAGCGAGGGCAGGGCCTCGATCAATTCACGCAGGCCCTGCGCTCTCCGCAGGGCCTGCGACGTTTTGGGGGCAAGCGTCGGGCAGGTGTTGGCCAGGGACTCTGTTGTCATCGAATCGCGACCGCCGATAATATAGGCGGCTGTTGATGCGAACGGGTCCCTCCGTTGCTCTGTGCGCGCTCGAGGTCGGCGATGTGGAACGTATTCGGCTCCGGCTCATCGCGGCTGTGTGACCGCCGTTCGCGGCGGGATGTCCTGCGTGTCGGCGTCTACCCGACGATCAAGCTGACCCGTCTCGATGACCGCCGCTCGCTGAAGCGATCCTTCGACCACCTCCAGCGGACCGGCGAAACGCAGCTCGTCATGGACGGCATGGACGACCTCGAGCAGCAGGCTTACGAGATGCTCAGCAGCACCCGGGCCCACGACGCGTTCGATATCCGGAAGGAACCCGCCTCGATCCTCGAACGCTACGGCGACCACGCCTTCTCCAAGATGGCCCTCCTGTCGCGGCGGTTCGTCCAAGCAGGGGCCGGCTTTGTCTCCATCCGCATGGGATCCTGGGACCATCACGGCAACGCGGGGGGAACAGTCACATCGGGGATGAAGGAGAACGCTCCGCCGATGGACCGCGCCGTCGCCACGCTCCTCGAAGACCTCCAGGAACAGGGCCTGCTCGAGACCACGCTCGTCCTGCTCTGGGGTGAGTTCGGCCGCACGCCGCGGATCAACAATTCGCAAGGCCGGGACCACTGGCCGCAGGCGATGTCGGTCCTGATCGCGGGCGGCGGCCTCCAGCCCGGCCGGGTGATCGGCGCCACGAACCGCAAGGGGGAATTCCCGATCGACCGTGCGGTCTCTCCGGCGGACATCCTGGCAACGGTCTACCGCCAGATCGGGATCGACCCGGAGCGCCAGTTCCCCAACGGCGCCGGCCGCCCGATCTCGATCCTCTCCCACGGCAAGCCGCTCGCGGAGCTTGTCTGACGGGCGATGACTGCCACGTCCGGCCGTCGACGTTCTGCAGTGGTCCAGAGCCCGATGCTCACTTTCTGTCGCACGTGACAAAGGGGCTGGTTGGGAAGGGAATTGCAAAGACAATGCGAGGGTCAGCATGATGCGACAAGGCATCATGCTCCGGGTTAATACGGAGTTGCTAGAGGGTGAGTCGATAGAAAATAAATTGTCGAGATCAGCACGTTGAACAGAAATTGCATTCATTAGAGAGGTTAAGGAGGCCTGTGCATCCGAGCTGTTAACATTCCATGAGGGTGGTCATCACATTTTCGTTGACTCGCTGATTTCCGAGCGGTAGCGTCGGCCCACCGCCTCCCAGGATTCTAGCGCTCATGGATTTTCGAGCAGACGGTCATGGCCGAGTGATGCGCTCACACATTCGTGAGCCGTGTGTGCGCGGGCCGCCGCCACCTCAGACGATTCGCCGGCCCATCACCTGCAAATCTCTTCGTTCTCGCTTCGTGGCCCGCTTGCCTGAGTTCTGCCGGCAAGCCTTTCTCTCCTCAAGACCTCCGGAACTCCAGGTTCCGCCGCCCATGCATCGTCTTCGATGAATGGAGCGGATGTCTCCCTGGAGGTGGAGAAGTTCGCGCTCATTCCATCCACTTAAGGAGTTGTGTAATGACTGCTATCTATCGGGTATTCACTTGCGCCGTTGTTTGTGGATTGTTTCTCGCGGGCGTTCAAACGGTTCACGCTCAAAGTTATACGGCGTCAACCGGCGCAGCCCTGCGGACGGCCATCAATTCGGCCAACTCGGACGGCGTCGACAGCACAATCACGATCACTGGGACGCTGATCCTCAACCAGACCTCTCCGTCCGGGAGCGGAGAAGACGCCAACGCCAGCGGAGATCTGGACATCCTCGAGTCGGGGACCAAGCTTACCATCGTCGGCTCGGGGACGAATCCCACGATCCAGGTGTACGAGGTCTGGACCAGCGACCGCATCTTTCATGTCCATTCCGGCGCCGAGCTCGTCGTGCAGGGGGTCTATCTGAAGGCGCAGAAGTCGATGGGGGCCAACGTCATCGGCGACACGATCTACAACAGCGGCACGCTGACGCTCGATACCTGCACGCTCTACGGATCGAGCAACGTCCCGTTCGGAGGATCGTCCGGCGGCATCGAGAACCTTGGAACGGCAACGATCACCGACTGCGTCTTCATCAACTCGAAGGGAAAGCCGAGCACCTCGGGAGGCGTCCGCAACTGGGGCAACCTCTACGTGAGCGGAACGGAGTTCAACAACTGCCGCGAAACCACGTACTACGGTTCCGCGATCTCCAACCGCGGCGGCTACGTCGAGATCCTTTCCTCCGACTTCCACGACAACGTCGGGTACGGCGGAACGGTCTACAACTCCAACGACGGATCGGGAAACAGCGGTCTGATCGAGATCGACGGGACCACGTTCACGGACAACCAGGCGGGCGGCGGGGGAGCGATCTGGAACAGCGACGGCGACATCTACTGTTCCAACACCACGTTCGACGGCAACACAGGGGCCGAAGGGGGGGCGGTCCACTGCGTCCCTTATGCGACGGGGCTCACCGTGACGATGGAGTTCGACACCTGCACGTTCGTCTTTAACGAAGGCCCGAGCGGCGGCGCTCTGGAGTTTGGAGCCCCCACGGGCGCCACCTGCACGGCGGTCTTCTATGACAGCCTGATCGAGAACAACGAAGCCCATCAGGAAGGGGGCGGTCTCCGGGCCACGGGAGCAGGAACCTCCGTATCGCTCTACGATTCCGAGATCCGCTACAACGTCGCGGGGGTGCACGGCGGCGGCATCGACGAGCATGCAACAACAGTGTTCCTCAGCAATACCCCCGTCCACAGCAACAGCCCGGACAACATCTATTCCGTGCCGTAGGCCGGACGCAGCGTGTCCGGTCGATATCCGCAACTCGGCGGGCGACTGCAGCGGTGCGGCCGGGGGCTGAGCGACGCGAAGTCCCCGGCCGGCCGTGGCGGGTCTGGACGGGGGGAAGGGCTTGCAACCCCTCGGTTCCCCGACGGTCCCTCTTGGCACGGTCTCGGTCCGCAGCGAAGTGAGTCGCCGCGGACCGCGTGCTCCGTGCCAGTCGTCTGCGGATCGCACGTCAGCAGGTCCTGGCCGGGACGACCCGTCGGCCGGCCACGGTGTCCGAACACCCCTGGCACCGGCGGGACGCCGGCCCGGCCAACTTGCTACGCTCTCCCGATCGGTCCCACAAACTGATCCCGTTGTCGTCCGCCTGCCGCGGACAACGGCCAACCGAGAGCGCCGCATGTTCCGTTTGCTTCACGCCAAAGCCCTCATCCCCATCGCCCTCCTGCTCCTCCTGGGCACCTCGTCCTCCCTCCCGGCTGCCGACAACTTCGAGGCGGACCTCATCGTTTACGGCGGCACCTCTTCCGGAGTCATCGCGGCGGTCCAGGCCAAGAAGATGGGGAAGTCGGTCATCGTCGTCGGACCCGACCGCCACCTTGGCGGCCTCTCCAGCGGCGGCCTCGGTTTCACCGACACGGGAAACAAGGGAGTCATCGGCGGCCTTTCCCGCGATTTCTACCACCGGGTCTGGAAGGCGTACCAGAAACCCGAAACCTGGCGCTGGCAGAAGCAGTCGGAGTACGGCAACAAGGGACAGGGGACCCCCGCGATCGACGGTGAGAACCGCACCATGTGGATCTTCGAGCCGCACGTCGCCGAGCAGGTCTTCGAGGACTACGTCAAGGAGTTCCAGATCCCCGTCCACCGCGACGAATGGCTCGACCGCGCCGCCGGCGTGAAGAGGGCGGGGAGCCGCATCACCAGCATCACGATGCTCTCCGGCAAGACCTACACCGGAAAGATGTTCATCGACGCCACCTACGAAGGGGATCTCCTGGCCGCTGCCGGCGTCGACTACCACGTCGGCCGCGAAGCCAACTCCGTCTACGGCGAGAAGTGGAACGGCGTCCAGGTCGGCGTGCTCCACCATCGCCACCACTTCGGCGCGGTCAAGACGCCGATCAGCCCGTACGTCGTTCCCGGTGACAAGACTTCGGGCGTCCTCCCGCGGATCAGCACCGCCCCGCCGGGGGAGTACGGCGCAGGGGACAAGCGAGTGCAGGCCTACTGCTACCGCTACTGCGCTACGGACCACGCCGAGAACCGCATCCCGTTCCCGAAGCCGGAAGGCTACGACCCCAAGCAGTATGAGCTCTTGGTCCGGGTGTACGAGGCAGGCTGGCGGGAGACCTTCGAGAAGTTCGACCCGATTCCGAACCACAAGACCGACACGAACAACCACGGTCCGTTCAGCACCGACAACATCGGGATGAACTACGACTACCCCGAGGCGAGCTACGAGCAGCGGCAGAAGATCCTCGACGAGCACTGCCAGTATCAGCAGGGCTGGCTGTACTTCGTGGCGAACGATCCCCGCGTCCCGGTTGAGGTCCGTGAGGCGATGCAGAAGTGGGGCCTGCCGAAGGACGAGTTCCAGGACAACGGGAACTGGCCGCACCAGATCTACGTGCGGGAAGCCCGCCGGATGATCGGCCAGTTCGTGATGACGGAGAACGAGCTGACGAAGAAGAAGCCGACGCCGGACTCGGTCGGGATGGGAAGCTACACGATCGACTCGCACAACGTGCAGCGGTACATCACGCCCGAAGGCTATGTCCAGAACGAGGGGGACATCGGCGTCGGGATCTCGCCGTACGCCATCGCCTACGGGTCGCTCCTCCCGAAACGCGGCCAGTGTGACAACCTCGTCGTCACGGTCTGCGTCAGCAGCTCGCACATCGCCTTCGGCAGCATCCGGATGGAGCCGGTGTTCATGATCCTGGGCCAGAGCGGGGCCACGGCCGCGGCCCTCGCGATCGACGCCAATCAACCCGTGCAGAACGTCGCCTATTCGGTCCTGCAGAAGAAGCTCCTCGAAGACGGCCAGGTGCTCGAATACGCCACCCCCGCGAAGCAGGCCGCCAAGGGGAGCATCGACCTCAAGACCCTCTCCGGCGTCGTTGTCGACGATGAGGACGCCCAGCTCACGGGGGACTGGCAAGTGAGCCGCGCCTCGTCGAAGTACGTCGGCGACGGCTATCGCCACGACGGGGCCGCGAAGGATGGCAAAGCCGCCGCCCGCTTCACCGCCAAGCTGCCGGAGGCGGGCCGCTATGAAGTCCTCCTCGCCTCCCCGCCGAACGCGAACCGCTCCTCCAAGGTCGCCGTGGAGGTCGAGAGCGCGGGCGGAAAGAAGACGGTCCACGTCGATCAGAGGAAGGAACCGGCCGAGGACGCTGCGTTCGTGTCGCTCGGAACCTACGACTTCAAGGCGGACGCCCCTGCGGTGGTGACAATCTCGAACGCCGACTCCGACGGCTACGTGGTGATCGACGCCGTCCAGTGGGTGAAGCGGTGACCAGCGGGCGCCGATATACGCTTGAGCCCCGTTTCACCGGCCCATGGGGTGGGAATCGCCCCACCCCGGAGGGCTTGGTCATCAATCGTTCCCTGTCCTTCCTTCGTTCCGAATCCCTGGTCAGCCCATGCAGTACATCGCGCTGATTCACAAGAATGCCGACACCCCGCCGACCTCTGCCGAGTGGGAGCATTTCATTGAAGTCGCCGTGAAGACTGGCCTCTTCAAAGGGGGGAGCGAGATCGGATCGGGGCAAACGATCGGGAACAAGCCGGTCGCCGACACATCGCAAACCGTGGGCGGCTACATGCGATTCGATTCGGAGATTCTGGAGCCACTGCTAAGGCTTCTCGATCAGCACCCCGTCGTGAAGCACGGAGGGACGATCGAACTGCTCACGATGCCGAAGTCCTGAGGGAGCGAGCCATCGTCGGCCCGGAGAACGGCATGAGCTCCGACATCGCGGCAACGATCCGCATCCGGATCGACGACCTCTACCGCTCCGAGTCGCGCCGCGTCTTCGCTTCGCTCGTTCGCGTGCTGAATGATTTCGATCTCGCGGACGACGCCATGCACGAGGCGTTCGCCGTCGCGATCGAGGTCTGGCCGCGGGACGGAGTTCCGGCCAATCCGAGTGCGTGGCTGGTTTCCACGGGGCGGTTCAAGGCGATCGATTCGCTTCGCAGGCAGGGGCGGTTGCGGGAGCTTCAGCCGGAGATCGCCGCGCGGCTGGATGACGTGGCCGACGAGAACGCGACCCGGGCCGCCGTGGAGATCGAGGACGATCGGCTGCGGCTGATCTTCACCTGCTGCCACCCTGCGATCGATCCCCGACTGCAGGTGCCGCTCACGCTCCGTGAGGTCTGCGGGCTGACGACCGAAGAGATCGCTCACGCCTTCCTGACCTCCAAGGCGACGATGGCCCAGCGGATCGTCCGCGGCAAAGCGCGGATCCGCGAGGCCGAGATCCCCTATGCGGTGCCGTCGCTGCGGGACCTGCCCGAACGGCTCGACGCTGTCCTGTCCGCGATCTATCTCGTCTTCAACGAAGGCTACGCCGCCTCGCAGGGGGAGTCGCTGACGCGGGTCGACCTCACCGCTGAGGCGATTCGGCTTGGCCGTCTGCTGCTCGACCTGCTTCCCGATCCGGAAGTCCAGGGGCTCCTGGCCCTGATGCTGCTTCACGAGTCGCGCCGGGAAGCCCGTGTCTCCCGGGAGGGGGAGATCGTTCTGCTGGAAGACCAGGACCGCTCCCGCTGGAACGCCGGGATGATCTCCGAGGGGACGACCCTCGTCGAACAGGCTCTCCGGTCGCGGCGGTTCGGGGCCTACACCCTCCAGGCCGCCATCTCCGCCATCCACGCCGAGGCGGCCACGCCCCCCCAGACCGACTGGAACCAGATCGTCGTCCTGTACACCGTCCTGCAGCGGATCGATGCGTCGCCCGTCGTCGAACTCAACCGCGCCGTCGCGGTCGCGATGCGGGACGGTCCGGAGGCGGGGCTGGAACTCATCGACCGCATCCTGGGCCGGGGCGACCTTAGCCAGTATCCGCTGGCCCACTCCGCCCGGGGCGAACTGCTCCGGCGGGCGGGCAGGGGACCCGCGGCTCGGACGGCGTTCGAGCGGGCCCTGGAACTGGCCCGCTCCGAGCCGGAAAAGCGGTTTCTGGCAGGCCGAATCCGGGAGGTGAGCCGGTAGCGTCATCGCTCGTCGAAAAAATTCTATCGGGAGTGTCGATTTGCCGCCCGGGCCATTCGACTACTGGGTGAAAGCTCGGCCGACGTCCTGGCCGGGACCTCCCTGAACAGCCGTGATCGAACGAGAAATCCCATGAAATACGTCTGCCTCGGATTCATTGACGAGTCGAAGTTTGCCGCCATTCCGCCGGAAGAGGCGCAGCGGATGATGGAGGAGTGCTTTGCCTACGACGACGTCCTGCGGCGGGGGGGCCACTTCCTGGGGGGAGAGGCTCTCGACTCCGCCCGCAACGCGGTCACCCTCCGGGCGAAGGGGGGCGAGGTCGAAGTCACGGACGGGCCGTTCGTGGAGACCAAGGAAACGCTCGGCGGCATCCTGTTTCTGGAAGCCCGCGACCTGAACCACGCCATCGCGCTGATGTCGAAGCATCCCGGGGTCAAGATGGGCCCGTTCGAGATCCGGCCGGCCGATGAAACGCTCCATCAACTGATTGCCGAACGCACGGCCCGGATCGCCAAAGAGGGATAGTCAGCGAGCCCGCTGGTCGAAACCGGCCGCCTTCCGTCCACCAATCCTCCGTCGAGGGAACACGTCATGTCTCTAGTCCGCGTCGAGAGTTTCACGATCTCGCTGGACGGCTTCGGAGCCGGGCCGAAACAGAGTCTCACCGAGCCGCTCGGAGTCGGTGGCGAATCGCTCCACGGCTGGTTCGTTGGAACACGGACGTTTCAGCGGCAGGTGATGAAGAAGGACGACGGGGAGACGGGGGTCAACGACGACATTGCCGCCCGCGGGTTCAAAAACATCGGGGCGTGGATCCTGGGCCGGAATATGTTCGGCCCGGTCCGCGGCCCCTGGCCCGACGAGTCCTGGAAGGGATGGTGGGGGGACAACCCGCCGTACCACTGCCCGGTCTTTGTGCTCACGCATCACCCGCGGGCTCCGATCGAAATGGAAGGGGGGACGGTGTTCCATTTCGTGACCGATGGGATTCACGAAGCCCTGCGACGCGCGCGGGAGGCAGCCGGCAGCCAGGACGTCCGGATCGGCGGGGGGGCCTCGACGATCCAGCAGTACCTTCGCGAGCGTTTGATTGACGAGATGAACCTCGCCATTTCGCCGGTTCTTCTCGGTTCGGGAGAACCGCTGCTCGCTGGGATCGACCTGATCGACCTTGGCTATGAGTGTGCCGAGCACAAGGCGACGCCCACCGCGACCCATGTGGTGATTCGAAAGAAGAAGTAGTCCTTTTCGCAACGATGTCCCCGGTGGGGCGAGAACACTCCTTGTGACGCGATCCTGGAAAGAGGTTTCGATGTCTTCCGTTTCGAATCCGAATGCGACCCTGAGCAACGAGCGGGTGTTCTCCGCCAGCCCGCGGGCGATCTTTGGTGCGTTCGAGGATCCCGGCTGCCTGGCGCGGTGGTGGGGGCCGGCCGGGTTTACCAATACGTTCGAGCAGTTTGAGTTTCGGCCTGGCGGGACGTGGCGGTTTGTGATGCACGCTCCGAACGGCGCGAACTATCCTAATGAGAGCGTCTTCCGGGAGATTGAGCCCGATTCCCGGATCGTCATCGAGCACGTCGTCGAGCCGCGGTTCCGGCTGACCGTGACTCTGGCGGCGCGGGGCGGCGAGACGCATCTGGCTTGGGACCAGGAGTTTGAAAGCCCGGAGATGGCGGAGCGGATGCGGCCGCTGTGTTGGACCGCCAACGAGCAGAACCTGGACCGGTTGCAGGCGGTGCTTGCCGGGATGCAGCCGTGAGTGCGCAACACCGGGCACCGAGACTGAGGGGAGCGTGCGTTCGCTGGAGAGTGGTCCGCATTTCTTCTGTGTTGAACCGGGTCCAGGGGCACCCTGGTGGGGAGTGCAGAGGGGCAACGCCCCTTTGCCCGCCGGAGGCCTGGCCGTCGAGAGATATCTGAAGGAGTGAGTGTCCAGGCGCGGACAACGTGTCGGATGCCCCCTCACCAATCCGCGGGGGTTGCAAAGCGAGCGGCGTGGTATGGGGGAGTCCTCAACGCCGGTCCGACAAAGGGGACATCCGTTGCTTACCGCGGTTCCTCATGGAAGCGCCTCCGGCGGCAAGGGGGTGGGACCCCCTTGACCCCCGGCTGCCGTCGCACGTTGGGTTTGAGCATGCCGTGTCGTGCCGGCAAGGACATTATCCAAGAGGCGTGACGCTGCCACGCGGTCTCCGGAAAGGATGGCTTTCGCCGTCCCATCGTCTCGACTTTGACGACAGGCCAGCGCTTTGCCGCATTTGGCCCCTCATCGCCCAATCGGGCCCATTCCAAACGGCTTGATTTCGAGCAAATAAGCCGATGCTTTGACCTTAGCCAGCGATAGAGATACGGTCCGGTCGTTTTCGACCGTATCCACTCCAGAAAGGACAGCATGGCTAAGGCACCTGCAATCGAAGGGTATTCCAAGGATCCGATGGGAGCCGGTTGGAAGAAGTGCCCTCAATGTGAGGGTTACGTCAAGGGACCGGTCACCAAGGAGTGTCCCAACTGCCATCACCTGTTCGAATTCAAGAGCCGGACCGTCAAGAAGCCGGTCGCCTCGACAGTCGATCGGGAACAGCAGATGGAACAGCAGGTCATGCTGCTCGCCCTCAAGATGGGCGGACTCCAGAATGTGACCAAGGCCGTCCAGAAGCTGGCGGCGGATCCCCTGGTGGCTTTCACCATCCGCTGCGGCGGCGTGGACAACACGCTCCGCATCGTCGGCGCCATCGAAGGGAAGCTCAGCAGCTTCGAGCCGGGCCAGTAAGTTCTTTTCGGCGGGCTTGTTCCCCCGCCCGGCCCTCTCCGGCCGTGCGGGGGATGTTTCTTTTCTCGGGCAGCATGCCGAGCGATCGAGCCGATCGAGGACGATTCGCAACGGGGCGAATCCCACTCTCGCACCGAAACGCCGTGTAGCCGAATCGAAGCCGGTTTCCTAACGTCCGCAGTCCAGCAGGAGCCGATCCCAAGGTCGCCTCCGTGATGTCGACGAGACCGGACGTTGCAAAGACATGAGTGAGTCGATTTTCGCGCCTGGCCCCCAGCCCGACACCGTTCGCGCGACCGATGGGCGAATTGTCGCGGTTCCCAAGGGGTGGGTTCTCCTCCCGCCGGGAGACGCCGCGCTGACCCGCCGCGTCAAAGCGGCCGGCGAGCACTGGATCGTTCAGGAAAAGAAAGGCCGCCGGGTCTTCTCCCGTGGCCTCTGGGCGCCGGCCGCCACGATTGAACAGATCCAGGGGGACCTCGCGACGGAACGCGCGACCCCCGCCTTCGCCAGGAAGAAGGAAGCGGACGCCCGCCGCCGGGAGCGCCAGCAGGATGACTACGTCGGTGAGTTCCACGGCGCGGTCGTGGCCTTTCTGGCGTTCCATCGCCGGTATGCCGAACTTGCCGATCGTCTGGCCCGGGCAGTGACCACCCATGCCACGCCGGTCGGTTCGGGAACCGTCGCCCGCACGCAGCGGATCCCGGTCGAGCGGCGGGCCGAAGCGGCCGTCATCGCCTGGATGCGGCACCAGACGACCGGCTACGACAACATGGTAATCCCCCGGGTGAAGGGGAAACGCCGCGAAGTCCGCCGCCTGCTGGCCCAGCGATCGAAGGAACTGCTCCAGCGCTATCGCCGCGGCGAAGCGATCGAGAACGACTGTCCCCTTGCGAGGGCGCTCGAGTCGCGGGACAAAGAGACCGCATCGTCGTGACGATCCGCGTCCCGGCTCAGTGAGGACCGGGACAACAGCCTACTATCGCCTCGTCCCCAAGGGAGACCAGGATGCCCGTCCTCGCCCGCCTGCTGGCCTTGAGCCTGTGCCTCGCCGGGATCGCCTCCGCGGGGCAACCCCTCGTCGTCGCCCATCGCGGCCTCCTCCAGCACGCCCCGGAGAACACGCTCTCCAACTTCCGGGCCTGTCTCGAACTGAGGCTGGGATTCGAGTTCGATGTCGAGCGGACGAAGGACGGTCACCTCGTCTGCCTTCACGACGACACCGTGAACCGCACGACGAACGGCACCGGGAAGATCGCCGAGCTGACGCTGGAGGAACTCCGCCGTCTCGACGCCGGGAGCTGGTTCGATCCCCGCTTTGCCGGCGAGACAGTCCCGACCATCGAGGAAGTCCTGGCCCTCGTCGCCGAGTACAGCCGGCACGAAGTCCTCGTCGCGGTCGACCTCAAGGCGGCCGGTGTGGAAGAGGAAGTCGCGAGGCTGGCTGAGAAGCACAAAGTGCTTCCCCGGCTGATCTTCATCGGGAAGACGATCTCCGACCCGCGAGTCCGGCAGGGGATCCGACGGGTCTCGCCGGCCGCTCACACGGCCGCCCTGGCCAATACGCCCGAGGAGTTTCCGGCGGCGCTCACTGACGAAAGCGCCGACTGGGTCTACCTCCGGTTCCTTCCCTCCCCGAAACAGATGAAAGCGGTCGAGGCGGCGAAGAAGCGGGCCTTCATCGCCGGCGTCACGGTTGCCGGTCAACTTCCGGACAACTGGCAGCAGGCCGCGGAAGCGGGAGTCGACGGCATCCTGACCGACTATCCGCTGGAACTGCGAGCGCTGCTGCGGAAGCGGGGCCCGTGACGAGCGGACGCCGCCTCGGCCGATGAAAGGGACGGGACGAAGGCGGCTTGCATGAGAAGCGGAGTCGTTCGCTCCACCTCCCTTCGCGTCCGGGCCGCTGTGGTTCAGGGATCTCGTTCCATCGACTCCAGACCCGCCAGACTTTGCAGATCCGCCCCGATATCCCCGGGCACCGATTCGCCCTTCTGCAACCGCGAGTCGATCTCCTCCCGGACGAGTCGCGGAAACTCCGACAGCCGCTCCCCAGAGAGAGTCGCCTGGCCCACGCGGACCGACTCAAGCTCATACAGGTTGTGCCGGCCGCTCCAGACCGCCTCCGGCCACAGGTGCAGCCTTGGCTTTCGTGGCGTGGCAGAGGCGGGGACCCGAACCGGAACGTCACCTCCCAGGAGGCAGCGATCCAAGCGAACCGCGCCGCCGGTCGCCTGCAGGTCGAGACCGAGGAACGTCGTCCGCCGCGCGGTCAACTCGCAGTTCGTCGAGACCCGGATCTCATTCTCCGTCTTCTCCCGCCGGATCAGGACATTCTCGAGTGTCAGCCGGCACGGTTCCGCCGGCGTCTCCCGTCCCGAGAGATACACAGACTTCGCGGCCGAGGAGATCAAGAGCGCGTCCTGAACGGAGTAGGTGCCCGTGTCCAGGAAATACAGGTCGAAGCCGATGCAGTCCCGGATCAGGACGCGGCGGTAGCTCGTGCGGCTGTGTCCCGTGTCGCAGATCCCCGTCGCGTTGCCGATCGAAGCGAAGCCTGTGACGGTGTAGTCGCATTCGCCGTGGGCGCTAATCCCATCGTCGCCGCAGTCGATCGCCCGGATGTTCTCGAGCGTGACGTCCCGGCAGTTCGAAAGGTTGAATCCGTCGTTGTAGGGATGGATCGAAGTCACGTTCCGGATGACGAGATGCGAACAGGTCCCATGCATCGAGACCCCCGCCATCCGGAGCGGCGCCTCGATCCCGGCCTCCGCCAGTGACTGCCCCTCCGCCGTCCGGATCCAGAACGTCCCATAGATGTAGCCCGGCCGCGCGGCCTTCGTCCGCTCCTCATTTTTGACGAACGTCCACTCTCCCGGCTGCAGCGCCTCCGGAGCCTTCAGCGGCTGGCTGGGGCCTTTCGAGCACCGCTCCATCCGGTTCGGTTTGCCGTTCTGGAGAAAGAACCAGCGGCCGATGATCGCGTCGGTCAACGACAAGAGGTTGTCGTGGCGGTACAGCCCGGGCGAGACCTCCGTCCACGCCGCCGCGTCGAGGGGATCGCAACCGTTGAGCGTCGCCCCATGGCCGTCGAGGGTGATCGGCCGTCCCGGCGCGCCGGACTTGTCGAGGAACGTCGCCTGGTCGCGATACTCCACGGGGCGCAGATGGATCGTGTCCCCCGGCTGCGCCAGCCGGATCGCCCGGCCGATCGTCCGGACCGGCTTCTGCAGGCCGTCCCCGGCATCGTTCCCCTCGACCGGGTCGACATGCAGATCCCGCCCCGCCGACGGCTCGGCCGGGACCGCGGCCGATGCCGCTGCAAGTCCCGCGAGCAGCGCGATGAGCAACGTCCGGCAAAACGACGGCATGGGGAACTCCATCGAATTGAGCACCGAAGCTGGAACGCCGCGGCAGTTCGTCCAGCGGCCGCCCGCTCACGGAGTGCGGCCGCTGTCCGCCGGGATCTTCCGCATCTCCGCCGCGAACTCGTCGAGATGCTCCAGCGAGGCGGTTTTGCGGTTGCGGCGCATCCACGTCTCGTAGGAGATCCGCACCGGGGCTGTCGGGAGCGGTTTCGTCCAGAGCAGGCCGTCGCCGCTCACGATGACCGACGACTTCTTTCCGTCCGCCCGGGCGCGAAGCTGAATCTCCGCCTTCCCCATCTCGTAGGTGAGGAAGACGTAGTCGTCGGCCTGAACTCCTGCGCCGTCGCGCTTCCAGCCGAGCTCTTCCATCTGCTTGACGAACTGCTCGCCCACCTTGGGAGGAGCCGAGTCAGCCAGCTCAAACTCGATCTGCTTCTGGTCGGAATCGAATTTGATCGCGCTCGCTCCCTTCGGGAGCGTGAAGTCGGCCGCTTCGATCCCCGCCTGGTCCTTCGGCGCTTTCGCCGCGGGGGCCAGTTGCCACGAAGTCCGCTCGTCGCCAACGAGAATCCGTGTTCCCCGGCCGGGCTCCCCCTCCTTTTCCGGGAGCGCGACGAGCCGGATCTGGACATCCCGCTGTCCGCGGATGTAGGGGAGCCAGCCCCGCTTCTCGTCGATCTTTCGCCCCGCCTCCCGCGCGATCCATCCCTCCTGCGGCATCTCGGCGTCGAAGAACGCCGCCGTCTCCGGAAGAGTCATGTTGGTCGTGGCGACCATCTTGAGGTCGGTCGAGTTGTCGAACTCGATCCAGCTCGCGTCCGGCGGAATCGGGAGCGATTTGTTCGAGACGTTCACGACGTGGCGAGACGCGAATACGGCGTCCAGCCCGCCTCGTGGAACTGCTTCAGCAGGGCCACCTCGACATCGGTGATCGATGCTTTCGTGCGGGACATCGTGAACGAGAGGCCGCTGAACGTGTTCGGGGAGTCGCTCGGCAGGATCTTCGGCAGCCAGCGGGCGTCGTAGTTTCCGGAGAAGCTCAAAACGACCTGCTGCTCGCCGGCGCGCTGCGGCACCCCCGGCACCGGGTACGCGGCCGAGACCGAGACGTTGAGGGCGCATCCCTCCTTCTGGAAATTCAAACCGGGCCGGGCGGGGTCGGGCTCGGCGGCCTCTTTCCATCCCGTTTTTCCGAGCGAGTAGCGATAGAACTGTTCGATCTCCGCCTGCGCGGCCGTCGTGGTGTAGGTGCCGGATCCGCCGTATTCGCTGGCCGGGACCGCGTCCGGCAGTCGCGGGAACGAGCGGACGTCGAAGACCTGCTCGAACTGCGCGGAGGACTCGGACCGCTTCGCCGCGGCCGCGGTCCGGCGGAGCGTGGGTTGCGGAACCGGCGTGATTCCGAGGGTGGCGGCCGCCTCGGGCCGTCCCCACAGGCGAAGTCGTCCCCCCTGTGTGGCGACGACGAGGACGTCGTTGCCGGGGAGCCATCCGAGGCCCGTGGGCTGGCCCCCGTCGGTGTCGAGGATCTGCTCGAGGGCCTGTGTTGCTCCCTTCCAGATCCGGATCTCGCTCTGTCCGACGGTGGCGATCCACTTTCCGTCGGGCGAAAACTCGATGAGGTTCGCGCCGGTGTGGAGAACCGCCGGAGCGACCGCCTGCTTCTCGACATCCCACAGCTTCGTCTTGGCGTCCGTGTCGGCGAACGCCAGCCAGCGGCGGTCTCCGGAGAGGCCGAGCGCCGGGCCGATCAGGCGGCCGGTTGTCAGGGGAGCGGACTTTTCGCCGGTCTCGATGTTCCACACCACCGCTTCGCTGCCGGCGGTCGCCAGCAGTGTGTCGGAGACGAACACGAGGCCGTGAACCTCCTGTTTGTCGGCTTTGAGGCTTTTGAGCTTCTTCCCCTCCGGCAGGGACCAGAGGCGGACCTCGCCCGAATAGCTCGTCGTCGCCAGGGTCTTCGAGTCGGGCGAGAAGGCAAGCTGCGTCACGCGTCCTTCGTGGGCGGGAATAAGGGCCGCCACGCTCTCGTCGCTCCGGTTCCAGATCCGGAGTTTGCCTTTGGTGTCGCCAGCCGCCAGCCACTTCCCATCGGGAGAGATGCCGACGCAGAGGATCGGGCGTTCGACATCCTTGTCCGTGAAGTTCGCCAGCAGGTCGGCCGTCGGCTTCGATTCCGCCGGGTTCCAGAGCGTCAGCCGGGCCCCTCCGAGGGCGAGCTGTTTTCCATCGGGAGCGATCGCCATGCACTGCACGAGGCCGTCCGAGAAACCGTCGTAACAGGCGAGCAGTTGCAGCGGTCCGGCGACTTTGTCGGCGAACCCCCACTTGGCGATCTGCTCCGGCGTCGACTCGGGGGCGGCTTTGGGCGGGGCAGCGGCGGGGGGCGAAGGTTTGCCAGCGGCCGGAGCCTGGGCCAACTCGGTTGCGACGGGAGCCGAAGTCTTGGGAGCAGGCGACGGAGCGGAAGCCGTGGTGTTCTCCGCCGGCAGGACGGCCTTGGCCTCGGTGGAGGTTCCGGAGGCGGCCGCGCCCGTCGGGGACTCGGCGCTGCAGCCGTGCAGCGAGGGAGTGGTCACGGCCAAGAGCAGCACGATGTCGCGAAGCGGGTGAGGAATTCGCGAGGGCAGGGGATTCAAAGGAGTCTCTCAGGGTGTGGAACTGGGCGGATCGTCACGACGGGTGGGCGCGACTCGGGAATCGGGGAACCAGCGCCCGTGGGGCCCGATGGCAATCGTGTTCAACCGCGACCGGCCAGCCGCTTCCGGACCGCGGAGCTGTTCAGCTCGCGAAGTGCGTCCGTGCCGATCAATCGCGCTCCGTCGTGGGGGGAGTCCGACAACCGCGTTGCGGTCTCCACAGCCGCAGCGTGGAGTGTGGGATTGCGCTTCCCGACCGCCCGCAGTGCCATGTTGATTCCCTTCTGGACGAAGTGCCGCTCATCTTCGGCGGCGCTCTCGATCAGGTCCAGTCCCCGGAGGAACGGCCCGTCGTCGGCCGACTTGTCGTGGACCGTCAAACCCCACAGCAGGGCGAAGGCCCCCCGCCGGCTGAACTCGGCCCGCCGGGTGGACCACAGCTCCACCTTGGTCCAGGCGTGCGGTGTGCGGTCGAACAGGGCGAAGCAGACCGTGTCGCAGATGGCCCAGTTGTCGAACTCGCGGCACCAGCGATCCATCTGGGCGGAGGTGACGGCGGCGGGATCATCGACGAACGAGGCGAGCATCCGGGCTTCGTACCACCCGGTCTCCCACAGTTCGAGAGCGAGGTTGTGATGCTGGCCGATCTTCTTCGCCAGCGTCTTCAGCGTCCCGACGGGAACGCCGAACGCCTTGTCCGAGGGAATCGCGTAGCGGCTCATGCCGTCGCGAGTTTTTTGCGTCCCGAGCCGCTGAAGCTTCGCGACGATGGAGGCGGCGTCGTCGACCCCGGGCAAGACTGCGTCGGGAGAGGACTGGACTCGCTTGGAGTTCCGCCTTGGCGCGGGCGATCCGGAGGGCATGGAGGAACTCGTGATGGAAGAGGAGAATGTAGCGGCGCATTGGAAGGTTCATCGCCGGGTGGTTTCAAGCTTGGAATGGTGGCGGACATTCGCCTCCTGGTGTTCGCCATGCGGCCGATGGACATCCGATGTGCGCCACGACATCCTCGGCCAGCCGGGTCCAGGGGGTACCCTGGTCAGGGAGTGCAGAGGGGCGACGCCCCTTTGCCCGCCGGAGGCCTGGCCGTCGAAAGATGTCTGAAGGAGTGAGTGTCCAGGCGCGGACGACGTGCTGGATGCCCCCTCACCAACCCGCGGGGATTCCAGGGCGAGCGGTGAGTCCTCAACGCCCGTTCCACAAAGCGGACATCCGTTGTGTCCCACGGTTCCTCATGGAAGCGCCTCCGGCGGCAAGGGGGCGAGGCCCCCTTGACCCCAGTGGCCGTCGCACGTTGGGTTTGAGCAAACAGAGCTGCGCCGGCAAGGACGTGGTTGGAGCCATCGGGACAGGCCACAACCTTCAACCGACCGTCATCGTCGTCCCACCGGACTTCCGTCTCAGTGGAAATCGCGAGACTTCAAAATCACAGAAGCCAGCATCGGAGTCAGATCCTCAAGCCGTTCAACCACCACATGCACCACCCCCTCCTTGTTCTGCAGCTTTCCCTGAACGATCCAGGCCTGCGAATGGCGGGTGATCTGCCGGAACCGCGTCCACGTACCGATGTGAACGATGAGGTTGATCGTTCCCGTCTCGTCTTCAAGAGTGACGAACGTAATCTCCTTGGCGGTCGCCGGACGTTGTCGCATCAGGACGATTCCCGCCACGGTCACCGGGGAATCGTCCTGGGTACCGGGGAGCGCCGCGGCGGAGAGGATGCCCCGCCGGTCGAGCTCTTCCCGATGGAAGGCGACCGGATGCGACCGGAGCGAAAGCCCCGTCAGGTTGTAGTCAAAGCGGACCTCCTCCTCGGCGGACATCACAGGGAGCGTGGCTTCGGGTTCATCGAGAGGGAGATCATCGAAGAGAGTCTGCTGCCGGGGTCGGGATTCGATCGAGAGGGCGTTCCAGACCGCGTCCCGACGCGAGCGGTTGAGGCGGGCGAGAGCATCGGCCTCCGCCAGGAGCTCGATCTGCGGCGGAGGAACGAGCGGCGCTGCGCGGCGGAGAAAATCCGGCATCGAGGCGAACGGACCGGCGGCGCGGAGCTCGACGATCGCCAGAGCGGCCGCCTGATGAATCCCCTTGATCATCCGGAACCCGAGCCGCAGCTGTCCCTCTTCGACCGTGCTGTCCCAGTCGCTGGCGTTCACATCAACCGGGAGAACGGTCACCTGCTGCCGGCGGGCGTTCTGAATGAGCTGGGCGGGCGCGTAGAAACCCATGGGCTGACTGTTCAGCATCGCCGCCGTGAACTCGACGAGGCAGTGATGTTTCAGCCACGCCGAGACGTAGACCAAAAGGGCGAAGCTCGCCGCGTGGGCCTCGGGAAAACCGTACTCCCCAAAGCCCCGGATCTGCTGAAAGATCTGCTCCGCGAACTCCAGGCTGAAGCCTTTCTTGAGCATCCCCTTGAGGAGTTTTTCGCGATACTGGTCGATGAGTCCCGGCCGCCTCCAGGCCCCCATCGCCCGCCGCAGCTCGTCCGCCTCCGCGGCAGTGAAATCGGCGGCGACCATCGCGATCTGCATGCACTGTTCCTGAAAGAGCGAGACCCCCAGCGTCTTGCCCAGGATCGGCCTCAGGATGTCAGGGCACTTGGGTTCCTCCAACCCGGCCCGCCGGCGCAGGTAGGGGTGGACCATGTTCCCCTGGATCGGACCCGGACGGACGATCGCGACCTCGATCACCAGGTCGTAGTAGGTCCGCGGCTTGAGTCGCGGGAGCATCGCCATCTGGGCTCGGCTCTCGATCTGAAAGACTCCCATCGTGTCGGCCCGGCAGATCATGTCGTAGACCGACGGGTCCTCCTGCGGGATGTTGGCCAGCGTCAGGGCCCGGCCCCGTGTCTTCTGAACCAGCTCGAAGCACTTCCGGATCGCGGTCAGCATTCCCAGGGCCAGGCAGTCGACTTTGAGGATCCCCAGGTCGTCGAGGTCGTCCTTGTTCCACTGAACGACGGTCCGCCCTTCCATCGAGGCGTTCTCGATCGGGACGAGTTCGTCGAGCGGACCGCGGGTAATGACCATCCCGCCGACATGCTGAGAAAGGTGCCTCGGAAATCCCTGGAGGGTTGTGACCAGCAGGAGGAACCACTGGCCCAGAGGGGACTGGATGTCGAGTCCCGCCTCCCGGCAACGGGAGACGAAGTCCTCCGAAGCCCGGTAGTGATCGGAGCTCTTGGCGAGCCGGTCCACCAGATCGAGCGAGAAGCCGAGCGCCTTGCCGACGTCGCGGATCGCCGAACGGGGACGATAGGTGATCGTCACGGCGGCGAGGCCGGCCCGGTCGCGACCGTACTTCTCATAGAGGTACTGCAAGACCTCCTCGCGGCGCTCGTGCTCGAAGTCGACGTCGATGTCCGGAGCCTCGTTCCGCTCCTTGCTCATGAACCGCTCGAACAGCAGGCCCACCTGGACCGGGTCGACGGCGGTCACCCCCAGGCAGTAGCAGACGGTCGAGTTGGCGGCCGATCCCCGTCCCTGGCAGAGAATGCCTCGCGACCTGGCGAACCGGACGACGTCCCAGACGGTGAGGAAGAAGGGCTCATAGCGCAGGTCCTCGATGATGTCGAGTTCCCGATGGAGCAATTCCCGGACTAGGCCGGGGATGTCTCCCGAATACCTTTCGTGAGCGCCGCTCCAGGCCAGGTTCCTCAGATGTTGAATGGGAGTGAGACCCGGCGGAGCGAGCTCCTCGGGGTACTCATACCGCAGCTCGGAGAGGGAAAACGTGCATTGCCGGGCGATCAGCCGCGTCCGTTCCAGGGCCTCCGGGATGTCGGCATAGATCGCCTGGATGTCCGCCTGCGACCGCAGATGCCGCTGGGCATTCGGCTCGAGGGACTCTCCCGCGAGAGCGACCGTCGTCCGCAGCCGGATGGCGGTCAGGACGTCCTGGAGCGGCTTCCGCTCGGGATCGTGGAACAGGACATTCCCAGCCGCCACCAGGGGCAGCTCCGCCTCCTGCGAGAGGTGCTGGAGCCAGTCGAGACGCCGTTGGTCGTGCGGTCCCTGGTGCAGCTCGGCGAGGAGGTAGGCGGACTCCCCGAACAGGTCCCGATAGCGGCGGGCGTCGGCGAGGGAGAGCGTTTCCGCATGCGGCGGTGGCGCGACCCCTGCCAGCAGCCCGCCGGTGTGCCGGACAATGTCGTCGAACGTGAGGTGGCACTCCCCCTTGGGAGCCCGCCGCCGACCGAGTGTGATGAGGCGACAGAGATTGCCGTATCCCTGGCGGTCCTTCACCCACACCACGATCGGCGGGGCATCGACCGGCCGGAGCTCCGAGCCGACGATGAGGTGCAGCGGATGGTCCTTCGTGGCCGTGTTCGCCCGCACGATCCCGGCCACGGTGTTGATGTCCGTGATCGCCAGTGCCGAGTAGCCCAGTTGGGCCGCACGGATCACGACTTCGTCCGGATGCGATGCGGCGCACAGGAACGAAAAATTCGTCAGGCAGTGGAGTTCGGCGTAGAGCATGGTTCTTCACAGCCCGCCGTGCCAGAACCAGTTTCCGTCCTCGGACTGCCGGAAGACCCACAGCCACTGTCCCCCCTCGGTCTCCAGCCACAGGTAGTCCCGGGCGATGGACTGCGCGTCCCACCAGCCCAGCTGGACCAGCTCCGGCCGGCTGGAGCGGAGGATCGAAAACCGCGTCCCCTTCCATGACAGCCGGGCCGGGGGACCGTTCGGAATGAGGGGAACGATCTCCACGGGTCGCGGCCGGGGGAACAGGACTGTCGGGCGATCCACCACCGTGAACCGGGCCTCCAGAGGAAAGGAAGGGGGTGGGGTGAGCGAAAAGGTCCGCTCGGCGACCGGCCGCAGTCGCACCGCCCGTTCGGGGACGGGGGTCGCCTCGAGCTGCGGGACGACGACCGCTCTCTCTCCCAGGCGGCTGCCGAGCCGGTTGAGCAGCCGCGAGAACTGACGGGTCTCGTCGGAGTTTCCGCCGCCGAAGAACTCCGGCTGAGTGGTTTCGAGGGGAGCGACATCGAGGGCCTCGATCCGCGCTCCCATCATCGGCGCGTCCCACACGAGACGGTCCAGATGAGCCTGGAGCAGGTCGCTCAGGTGCGGCAGATCGTTCGTCGCTTCGCAGACCCGCAGCTCGAGCGTTTGGACCGTCCGGTCTTCGAGCGGGAAGTGGCACTTGAGCCGCCGGGTTCCCATCCGCCGCGACTGGAGCCGGGCCAGCAGCGTCTCGAGGAGCTGCGACCAGAGAGCGTCAATCGACTCGCGGTGTGTGAGCCCTTCGGTGAGGTGCCGCTCAACCTCGTAAGTCGGTTGCGGACGACAGGGAACGATGAGTTCCGAGCGGTCTCCAGTGAACTGGTCCAGCCGGACCGGGAGTTCGTTCCCCAGCCGCCGCTGAAGGGCGGTCCGGTCGAGAGCGAGGAGCTGCGCCAGGGTCGAGATCCCGAGTCGCGCCAGCCGGTCCAGCGCCCGCTCGCCCAGCCGCAGGGCGGCGACGGGCAACAGGGGAGCCAGAGGAAGGGGATCGTGAACCACGACCGGCTCTCCCGGCCGGGCAAGGGTCTGGGCCGCACCCCAGGCCGCGCCTACAGTGTCGGCGATCGCGATCCGCCCTTCGAACCGTTGTCCGGCGAGGAACTGTTCCAGCTCCCGGGCCAGGGCCGGCTCCCCGCCAAAGAAGGCCGCCACCCCCGAGACATCCATCAGGAGGGAATCGGGCTGCTCCGTCTCTTCGAGGCCGACGCAGAAGCTGTACCGCTCGCACTGGAGAGCCAGCTCCCGCAGCGCCTGGGCCGCCTCGTCCGGCTGGAAGGCTTCGACGACGAGCCGGTCCCGGCGGCGGACCAGGGTCAGGGCTTCCGAGAGGGGCATTCCGTTCCGGATCCCGCGCGTCCGGCTGAAGCGGTTGCCGTAACGGACGAACTCGCCCCGGCTGGTCCGCTCGGTCAGGAGCACGACCGCCTCGTCAAGCTCCGGATGCGGCGCGGTCCGCCGCTGCATCGGCCAAGCGGGAAGCCACAGGCAGAGGATTCGCCGGCCGGGACCCTGCGAGCTCATGAATCGTTCCTCGAAAGCGGTCGAGCAGGATGTCGATCCTTGAGCGTCGCGGTCTTCCATGGAGGGAGGCGGTCTCGACCCGAAAGCCCGGAGACCTCTCGCAGGAGGGGAAGGGAGGAGGGGAAAAAGAGGCTGCGGACCGGGAGGGAAGGCCTGGGCCGCCGGGGAGCGGCAGCGGGCGGACGACCAGCCGGGATTCGGCCCACGATGGCTGGGGGAGGGCCCGTGCCGATCGGAGAAGAAAGCCGACGCCGTTCGCCGTCTCCGCCGCCAGCTGCAGCCGCCGGAAACTCGTCCCGCTGAGCCGTTCAATGTTGGCCCACACGAAACCGACCCCCGCGCACCGCAGAGTCTCTTCGAACGCCCACAGCGCTTCCTGCTCCGAGGAGGGCCGGACGATCACGATCCGCGCGAGATCGAACCCGAGCAGCTTTAGCGCGAGAGGGAACAGCACCTGGAGCCGATCGATCAGAACGACTGGACGACCTTCCGGGCAGATCGCCCGGCCCACCGTCAGAGAGAGGGTCGCGGCTCCGCTCGCCATCCCGTCTCCCAGCCACTCCACGAGCGTCCCCCGGCCGATCCCCTGATGCGTCAGCAGTTCATCCAGTCCGCGGCACCCCGTCGAACGCACGGAAGCGGGCTGCCGGGACACCTCCCGGCCGCACTCCTGGATCTGCTTCCGGAGCGCGCCCAACCGTCGTGTTCGGGTTTCGATTTCGACCATTTTTCCTGCCTCGTCGGTGAATGTATACGCGTGTACACATTGTGGTCAAGCGGCGTTTTTCGCGAGGAAAAACGCAGCTTTCGAGGCGGAATCCGATCAGGCCGTCCGTCATCGTCCGGGGCCGGCGACTCAACAGTGACTTGGCCGCAGACCTGCCCTATCTCAGGGAAATCCCGGAGCAAAAACGCCCAAGCTCGTTCCTTGGAGAGAGGAGATCCATACCTTCGGACAAACCGACTGAAAATCATCCTTGACCGATCCATCAGCCGCGCCTGAAATGAGCTTAAGGCCGATTCTTCATGTATTGTTCATTGTTGAAGGTGGCCTACGGACTGGAAATTTCGCTGTAGGAGTGTGGTCATGCTGCGTTCGCGTTCGCTCGTTGCCTCGCCTCCCTGCCGTCGGAGCGGATTCACTCTGATCGAGCTCCTGGTTGTCATTGCGATCATTGCGGTGCTGGTTGCGATCCTGCTGCCGGCCGTGCAGCAGGCTCGCGAGGCGGCCCGCCAGACCGACTGCAAGAACCGCATCAAGCAGCTTGCCCTTGCGATGCATAACCACCATGAGACCTTCAGCAAGTTCCCGCGGAACTACAAGCAGGTCGGGGCGAACGCCTGGGAGGCGCTCAGCGCCAATTTTGAGCTTCTGTCTTATCTCGACGCCGCCAACCTCTACAACGCCGGCCAACAGAACATCACCAACTGGAGCTGGATCTACAACAACACCATGAACGCCGACCTGGCGGTGTTCCGTTGTCCTTCGGCTCAGTTGGGGCCAAAGCGTGGGCAGCACCCGCAGAGCTGGGACGGCCCCGGAACAAACTACGCCTGGTGCACCGGAAGCTCCACCGAAACCGTGTGGGCCGGTGACCGCTTCAACGGCCTGATCTCGTACCAGTTCGACCGGAAGATGGCGGACGCCACGGATGGGCTCTCGAACGTGATCATGTGCGGCGAGATCCTCTCCGGCTCGGGTCAGACCGGGAGCACAGGGAAGTTTCCGAACGACATCTTCTATGTCGGAAACGGGCCGTTCAATTCGATCGTCAACAAGGACTTCCCGACGATCAACGAGCTCAACACGATCGGCCAGGCCGCGCTGAGCGCCCCGATCGGCTTCAAGTCGAACAACGGAACGATGTGGGCTTGGTACGCCGCCGCCCAGTCGACCTTCAACGCCGCCGCTCCTCCGAACTGGCAGTATCCGACGGCCGGAGGGGACTGCTGCCCCGGCGGGGCGCACGACTGGGGTGTCGGGATCATTCCGACCCGCAGCAAGCACACCGGTGGTTCCACGGTTGCCCTTGGGGACGGCTCCGTCCGGTTCATTCAGGACAGCATCGACCTGCTGACCTTCCAGCGGCTCGGAAACATGAAGGACGGTAAGGCCGTCGGCGAGTTCTGATTGCGAACGGGCCTACCGAGCTCTCCGTAACCGATTCGATGCCGGCCTCCTCCCGAAACGGGCGAGTGCCGGCACCGGCATTTCTGTCTTCAGGCGACCGGGACCGGTCGGTCCGGGCCGCCGTTTCCCTCTTCTTCTCAAGGCGAATTCGCCATGTCGTCCCGCGCTCTGTCTGTGCTGTTGCTCTTCCCGCTCCTGGCCGGCTGCCAGCAAGGCGTCCCCGAAAAGCAGATCGTCGTCAAAGCGTCGAACGATCCGCTGCACGAACCGCGGCAGATCCTGGAGCGGTACGCGCAGGGGCAGCCGCTCGCCAGCGAAGTGAGCTCGTTTCCCGCGATGGTGGAGAACGTCCGCAAGTCCGATCCCGAACGGGCGGACATCCTGCAGAAAGGGCTCGACGAGCTCCAGAAGGGGGGACGTGCGGCCCGAGTCACGAAGGCCAAGGAGCTTCTCGACAAGCTCAAACCGTCGATGACCGCCGCGCCCGCGGCTGCAACGCCGCCGGCCGACGCTGTTCCCGCTGAGGCTACGCCGGCCGCTGAGCCCGCTCCCGCTGAGCCGAAGCCGTAGCGTCTCCCAAAACGAAACCGCCCGCGAAGCGCGGCTTTGCGGGCGGAGTTGATTCACGACGTGGATTGACGACGGAAGGCGAGACCGGACCGCCGGATTGGCGGCCGATCCGGCTCAGCCGAACTGCGTCCGGCGGTAGTACTCGATCGTCTTCGCGAGGCCCTCCTTGAGCGGAACCTTGGGTTCCCACTTCAGGATCGCCTTGGCCTTGGTAATGTCCGGCCGCCGCTGCTGCGGGTCGTCCTTCGGGAGCGGGTCGTGCTTGACCGCCGACTTCGAGCCGGTCAGCTCGAGGACCGCCTCGGCCAGCTCCAGCATCGTGTTCTCGACCGGGTTGCCGATGTTGATCGGGCCGAGGTCGACGTTCTGGTCCATCATCCGGATCAGGCCTTCGACGAGGTCGTCCACGTAGCAGAAGGAGCGGGTCTGCTTGCCGTGGCCGTAGACCGTCAGCGACTCGCCGCGGAGGGCCTGCATGATGAAGTTCGACACGACGCGGCCGTCGTTGGGATCCATCCGCGGCCCGTAGGTGTTGAAGATCCGGACGATGCGGATCGGGATCCCGTGGGCCAGGTGGTAGTTCATGCACAGGGACTCGGCGACCCGCTTCCCTTCGTCGTAGCAGCTCCGCGGTCCGAGCGGGTTCACATGGCCCCAGTAGTCTTCCTTCTGCGGATGGACCTCGGGATCGCCATACACTTCGGAGGTCGAGGTGTGGAGGATCCGGGCCCGGCAGCGGCGGGCGAGACCGAGAACGTTGATCATCCCGACCGTCGAAGTCTTGATCGTCTTGATCGGGTTGTACTGATAGGCGACCGGCGAGGCGGGGCAGGCCAGGTTGTAGATCTGCTCCGCTTCGACGTAGAGCGGATGGACGATGTCGTGGCGGATCAGCTCGAACCGCTTGTGGTCGCGGAGGTGGTCGATGTTCTCCTTCCGGCCCGAGAAGTAGTTGTCGACGCAGATGACGTGGTCGCCGCGCTCGAGAAGACGTTCACACAAGTGGCTTCCCAGGAAGCCCGCTCCGCCCGTCACCAGAATCTGTGCCATGGAATTGTCGTCGTTCAGTGGAGGTGTCCGACGGCCTCGCGGGCGGTCGGGATGGTCTTGCGATCGTCAGTGTGGCGACCCGGCTACGCTGTGCGCGGACCCAGGACGCGATCGGCAAACGAGCTTACCGTGCGTTCGAGGCCGGTGGCGAGATCGACTTTCGGCGTCCAGTTCAGCTCCGTTTGGGCGCGGGCGAAGCCGATGACGTTGCTGCGGAGGTCCCCGGGGCGGGGGGGGCCGTGGAGCGGCGCCGGGACGGCGATCGGGTTTCCGCGGCGGCGGAGCTCGGCCTGGCAGAGATTTCGCAGGTGATCCGCGAGTTCGTTCACGTCCGTTTTGCGGGCCGTGCCGACGTTGAAGCTCCGGACCGGCTCCCGGAGCGGGGTCGAGAGGGCGGCGATGTTGGCGGCCGCGACGTCGTCGACATAGACGTAATCGCGGTCATAGCGGCCGTCTCCGTTGATTGTGGATGTTTCGCCACGAAACATCCTGGTGCAGAAAATCGCTACGACCCCCGCCTCGCCGTGCGGGTTCTGCCGGGGACCGTACACGTTGGAATATCGCAACGCCGCCCCCGTCAGGCCGTGCTCGCGGTTGTAGAACCGCAGATACGCCTCGCCGACGAGCTTGCTGATCCCGTAGGGGGAGACCGGATTGGCGGGATGGTCTTCGTCGGCCGGTTCGGTGACGTCGCCGTAGAGGACTCCTCCCGAGGAGGCGGCGACGATCCGTTCGGCCCGGACCGCGACGCAGGCGTCGAGGACCGAGATCAGTCCCATGATGTTGACCGAGGCGTCGAACTGCGGATCGCGGACGGATCGGCTGACCGACATCTGCGCCGCCTGATGGCTGACCCATTGGGGGCGGAAGTCTTCGAAGGCCTGACGGGTGGTGGCGGCGTCGCGGATGTCGACTTCGTAGAAGGGAACGCCGTCCGGGATGTTGGCCCGCTCTCCGGAGGAGAGGTCATCGAGGACGGCGGGGACGTATCCCAGCCGTTGCAGTTGGTGGACGATGTGGCTGCCGATAAATCCGGCTCCGCCGGTCACCAAGACGCGCTGCCCCGCCATGTCGCTCGCTCTCCTTATCCGATCCGTGTCAGGACGCAGGATAGGTGGCGGCTGCAAAGTCTGAGAAGGGTGAAGTGGAAGGAGGGGCCAGGGTACTGCTGCGACGGGCCTACCGGGGTCCAGGGGGAACCCCTGGTGGGGAGTGCAGAGGGGCAACGCCCCCTTGCCCGCCGGAGGCCTGGCCGTCGAGAGATGTCTGAAGGAGTGAGTGTCCAAACGCGGACAACGTGCCGGATGCCCCCTCACCAACCCGCGGGGAATTGCAAAGCCAGCGGTGTAGATTGAGGGAGTCTTCAACGCGGGTCCCACAAAGGGGACATCCGTTGTGTACCACGGTTCCTCATGGAAGCGCCTCCGGCGGCAAGGGGCCCGTGTTGTTTTTTTTGCCCCTTGACCCAAGGCTGCCGGGGCACGTTGGGTTTGAGCTAACGAGTCGTGCCCGGCGAGAACGCGGTTTGAGCCGATCACCCCAGTCACGGCTGCGTCGGCGGAATCGACATCGACCGGATCAGCGAGTGAAGCATCCCCGGAACATTCGGCACCGCCATATGGACGCGGGCCGAGACCGCCGAGCGGGGATAGATGTTCGTGATGAAATCGAACGAGAACTCGGTCGGAGAGTGCCGGATCAGCACCGCATTGGCATACCGCCCGGAGAGCAGCGTGTCCGGAATCCGCAAGTCGCCGTAAATCTCGTCGATACTCGGAGGACCGGGGGGAGGGGCAGGGACGTTCTCCGGATGGAGCGACTCACTGACCCCCGGGATCGTCCCCGCCTCCGGGGCAGCCCCGGGCAGCCATTCCGGCGCGTTCTCAGCGGAGGAGGCGGCCGAAGCCGAGGGGGTCGGAGGACGGTAGCGGGGCATGGCCGGCGCCCCGAACCGGTCTTCGTAGCTTTTGAGATTCTCCTGCAGCGCGTGGATCATCTGCCGGGCAACCGCCAGCGGCAGGATGACGCGGGACACGACGCGATGCGGCTCCCCCAGCCGGAGCAGGAAATCGAGCACCAACTCGTGCGTCCCGGTCAGCAGCAGGATCCCGTTCGCAAAGACACCCGCGCCGACCTCTTCGGGAACGCGGGCGCTGACGTTGCTGTGGCGAACCTGCCCCTGGAACGGAGCAGGATCTTCGGGATCGTTCTCGGGATGACTCGACATGGATGGCACCCCGGCCGCCGCGCGGGTCTTCAATCGTTGGGGAAGGGATCAGGACTTGGCCGGTCCGTCGGTCCCGGTCAGGCGCTTGCGGAAGTCGGTCTCGACCTTGCCGAACGCCTTCTCGTGCCGCTGGACCGTCTCGGTCAGCAGGGCGGCCAGCCGCTTGGCCCAGAAGAAGTTGAGGATCACCCGCTGCGAGACCTTGAACTTCTGGATCTGGGCCAATGGATTGGGGTTCATGGCCAGATCCAGGATGACTTCCTCCGGCGTGATCGAGACCCGGCACCAGTTGGCGTAGAGCGCCGCCACATCCGAATCGTCCACATCGATGCGGATCGTGTTTTCCGCAGGGGCGTCGGCCGGGAGAGGGGAAGGAGTCTTTTTCGGGTCCGCCATGATCAGAGAATCCTTGCGTCAAGAGAGAGGAAGGTCGGTGCCACCGACCGGCCACTTGGACGCAAGGTCATATCAGCGAACGGCTGGGAACTCAAACCCGGTTTGCACGTTCTGCGGAAGATTCACCGTCCCGCCCGCCTCGCGGCGTCCCCGCCTCAGGGCGTCCCACTTCCACCGCAGATAGGCCGAAAGAGTCGGCTGTCCCCATTCGGCCGACGGGCGGCCCGCGGTCGGGATCGGTCGCGCCGTGCCGTTGTGGATCTCGACGAGACGCTCGGCAATGGCCGGCAGGTTCTCAAAGGTCATCCGCCGCTGGATGCCGATGTGCGACTCGGTCCATTCGTTGACCGGGGTCGTGAAGTAGCCGTACACGGGGCCGGTGTCGATCCCCGCGTCGATCTTGAGGAGCGACATCCCGACGCGGCCCAGGTCGCCGTGGACCAGGGCCCAGAAACACCCGTGAGCGTTCCGGTACTCGGGAACGATGCCGGGATGCATGACGAAGGTCCCGGTCCGGGCCTGCTCGAAGATCCGCGGTTTGAGGATGTGCTTGCAGCACGCCAGGATCACGTCCGGCCGGGCCTGGGCGATGAACTGTTCGGCGGCCCCCCCGTTGGGCTGCGATGTTTCCAGCAGGGGGACGGGGGGCGTGGGGGCGGCGTACTGCGTCCTGAGCTCCTGGAGCCGCGCCGCCTGCCAGCGGGTGTCCCGACCGGCCCAGCGGAGACGGTACCAGAGCCGCATCAGGAGGAGGTCCGTGAACCGCAGCGCTCCTTCGCGTTCCAGCTGCCGCCGGGCTCGCTTCTGCACCTGCGTCCGGTTGTCCCGGAGGACGATCACTCCGGCCAGGTCCGAGAACGAGTTCAGCCACAGCGGCAGCCCCTCGCGGATCAGGGGGACGTCGTGGTGGCAGATCAGAAGTGTGCGCATAACATGGACCGGACCGGCGGGGGAGTGCCTGAACAAAGATGCGTCACGCCCCGCGCCTGTCCAGCGGAATGTCCGCCGAGGGGCGGGTTTGGGCCCCCCGGTCGCTGGAAGTCGCTCGATTATTTGGTTTTGGGATGAATGTCGGGAATAATGCGGTGGTGCTCTTGGTCAACGTGGCAGGAGTGGAGGATGGATCAGTCTCCGGACGTCGACATTCGCAGTCTGGTGGCCAGCCACTATGCGGCGGTCTATCGGTACGCCTGTCGACTGACCGGAAACGCGGCGGATGCCGAAGACGTCACTCAGCAGACCTTCCTGCGGGCGCAGCGAGCGCTGTCGCAGTTGCGGGACGCGGAGCGGGCGGACCGGTGGCTCCTGCGGATCGCCCGCAATGAGTTCCTGCGCGTCCCCCGGCGTCCGCTGGCCCGCATGGAGGTTGACCTCCCCGCGCCGAGCGTCGGAGCGAAGGAGGATGCCGAGGAGGTTGCCGAGGCCCTGCGGGAGCTAGCTGAGGAGTTCCGGGTCCCCCTGCTGCTCTTCTACTTCGAAGAGTTGAGCTACCGGGAGATCGCCGAGGAGCTCGGCATCCCGCTCGGAACGGTGATGAGCCGACTGTCGCGGGGGCGGGATTACCTCCGGGAACGGCTCACTCCGGAGCCCGCGCCCGACGGGTCGGTCCCCCCGGCCGTCCGGTTTCCTCCCCGCCGTTGAAAGTCTTTTCGAAAGTGTTGGTGTCGCAATCCCGCCCCATCGAGCCGCTCCTGGCATCACGAGGACTCGACAGGAGGAACGCCGGCCGACCTTCCGGATGATCACCACCCGACAGGACTGAGTTTTCCGAGACACGTTGACCGACCCGACGAGTGCGACATGGATTGCCGTAGTGCCCTGGAGACCCTGGAGACCGTTCCGAGCCGCCGGCTTCAGGCGGAGCGGAGTGAGTTCGCGGACTTTCACACACACATCCAGTCCTGCGGGCTGTGCCGCGTCGCCTTCGATTCCCGCCGTCTGGAAGAAGACGCCCTGGTGCGGGCGCTGAGTTCCGTTCCGGTCCCCGCCGGACTGGAAAGCCGGATCTGCGACCGCCTGGACGCGGAGCCCCGGAAGCGGGGACGGCGATGGTGGAAGCTGGCCGGTGCCGGCGGGGCGGTCGTGGCGGCGGGCCTGATGCTTGGCGTCTCGTGGTCCCTGTGGACGAACGGCTGGCTGACGCTCGAACAGGTCCGTCTGGCGGTGAACGAAGCGGTGTTGCGTGTCGAACGTCCGGAGTCCGGCCCGCCGAGGGGAGCGATCCGGGACGTGACCGGACGGGAAGGGGGGACGGTTGCGGCCACGGTCTCCGATCGGGACTGGCGGTCGATGATCGCGGGGCGGCCGCCGCTGGCAATCGACGTCGATCGCCGCTGGGGTGGAGGACCCGACGCGACGGTCTACCGCTTCTCCGACGGGGCGACCCGTGTCGAGGGGGTGCTGGTGATGATTCCCCGTCGAAGAGTCGCCGCGGCTCCGCAGAATCCGGTCCCCATGTCGGTCGAGTATCTGCCGTTCCCGACCGCGAGCTGGTCCGATTCGGACTACGTCTATGTCTGCATCGCCCAGTCGGGCGATCTGGGCCGGCTCCTCCGTTCGATGTACGGAACAACGGCCTGACGGCGGACTGGTCCGATTCCGGACGGCTGTGGCGCGGATTGGGTACCGAACCCTGCTGTTTGTCTGTGCAACTGCCGCCGAGGCCACAGCCCCGTCGTGGAGGGGGCTGAGGCGGGAGGGCGAGGCTCCGGCCGAGCCGCAACCGTGGCGGAACTCGATTGAGACGGCTGCCGCCAGGGGCTCACCGTCCCGTATGGGCTCGACATGCACCGACGGGGACTCTCCGCGAAGCGAATTCCCGCCGCGTCAGCCCGTCTCCCAAAATAACAAACCTCGAGGCGCCTGGGGCGCCTCGAGGTCGTTGAGGGGATCCGGAATGTCCTGAGGACCGATCAGCGGTTGCTGGCGATCTGCTCCGAGGGAGCGGCCACGTCCTGAACGGCGACGCGCGAGACCTTCAGCGGCTTGGAAGCGGTCGCGAGCTGGCTCCGCAGACGACGGGCTTCGTAACGATGGGCGATCGGCCCGTCGATGTAATGAATGCTCGACGTGTCGGGCTTGTTCAGTCGAATGCTGTCGTCATTGCCCGGATTGAATTCGTTCGAGCGGGGGACATTGTTCCCCGGATTGAACTCATTGCTCGCCGGCGTGTTGGCGCCGGGATTCGTATTGTTGAAGCGTTCCCCCGAAGGAATGCTCGAAGCCGGCGGCGTGTACGCCGGAGCCGCTCCGCCGCCCGGTTCGCCTGCGGCCGGACCCCGCGGGGTCCCTCCACGCGGGCCGAGCTCGATATTGCTGGCGGGCGCGGGCGTTGACCAGTTGTTGGCCGGATTCGCGTTGTTCGGGGGCGTATTGCCCGGGATCGAACTGGGCCGGTTTCCGTCGAACGTCCCCGTGTTGGCGGGGGGAGTCGTGGCGCGATCGAAGCCGTCCCCCTCGGGGTTCCGCAGCGGAGTCGCCGGAGTCGGCTGCGGACCCGCGGGGCGGCTGTTGTCCGGCGTGGGGGTCATGTTCGACCCCGACGATGTCCCGGCGCAGTTCGCACAGTTCCCGCCGCTGCATCCGGACCCGCCGCAACTGCTGCATCCGCTGCCGCCGCAACTGCTGCACCCGTTACAGCCACCGGCACATCCGTCGCAGCAGCCGGTCCCGCATCCACAGTCGTAGCCGTATCCGGCCGAGTAGTTCCCGCAGCAGCCCGACGCACAGGACGAGCAGCCGCCGCAGGCCCCTCCGCTGCAGGGGCTGGAGATGCCGCAGCAGCCGCCGTTGTAGTACGACGGGCCATAGGCGGCGGTGTAGTACACCGGAGCGTAACCGGTGTAGTACGACGGACCGTATGAGGTGAACATCGACCCGCTGCCGTAGCGCGTCTCCCACGTTCCCCAAGGCATCATCTGAGCCTGTGCCGGAGCGGATTGAAGACACGCCATCACGGCGACACAGGCCGTCATCACCACAAAACGCATGGTCAGTTCCTCATCGTTGCAGGCCGTACGGGCGATGCGGACGTCACGGACGGCGAACGCAAATCGCGGGCACGGCTCGTCCATTACACCGGTCGCGACCAACGAAAGTCAACGACGCCGCGCGGATGCTGACGGGGAATCCGACGGGTCGCGGCGGCCCAAATGTGCAGTCCCCTTCGGCTTCACAGGCTGTGATGCCCGCGCGGCTCCGTCGACCCGCATAACCCTCCCGATCCTCTCAGTTTGCCGGATCGGTGCAACACGGGCGACCGTTCCGCTCGGAAAAGTCCGAGGGGAATGTCAACGGTTCTGAACGGTCCCCCGAACTTTGGCTCAAGTTTCCGATTCGTGACCTACGGTTTCCGCGGGTCGTCCGTCGGCCCCAGCACCAACCTCCGAAACCGGGAATGAACGACGCGATGGGAACGATGGTCAAGAGCCTGTGGCAGGATGAATGCGGCTTCGTGGTTTCGTCGGAACTGGTCCTGGCGGGGACGGTTGGCGTCCTGGGCCTGGTGTCCGGACTCTCCGAAGTGGCGGGGAATGTCAACGAAGAGCTCAAAGACATCGGGCAAGGCGTGCGGCTGAACCAGTCCTACAACTGCCGTCTTCCGAGCGGCGAAACCTGGAGCTTCCAGGACTCCGACGCCCGCTGATCGTTCCCGTTCGACCGGCATTCACGAAGCCAGCCCCCGGAGTTCTCCGGGGGCTGGCTTCGTTTTTTTGAGGCTTAAGGCGGCAGGTCGAGCGGGGCGAGGGTGAGTGAGTTCTTCGTTGTGCTCTTTCCTCTGAAGCCGCCGGGTGATCTATGTCCGACGGCGGTGCCTGGCCATTGGGCCTTCTCCTGGATTCGGGCGGACGGCGAGACAAGCGAAGCGAGTGAGTCTCCGTTCGTCGTTGTGGCCAATGCTTCCGGTTTGATCTCTACCTTCAGCCTTAAGCCTTCCGCCTCACGTCATTACTGAACGTCGTACTGGCCGGCACAGAAGTCCTGGCAATCCTGAAAGTGGCTTCCCTTGCTCTTCCCCTTGTGGCCGCTCAGCCCTTCGACGCAGTAGCCCTGATCGATCGAGGCGAAGGCCGAACCGACGTCTTCGAGTTCGTTGTTCACGTTGAGGGAGACTTCGCTCAGGCCGACCACCAGTCCGAGGACGGCGATCGAGGCGACCAGGACCAGTTCAGCCGAAACGATGAAACCGGCTTCGTCGCGAACAAGAGCGTTGAGGAGGCGAGTCATGGAAATCGAACCTTTGTGTGTCACTTGCAGTGGGTGGGTTGGGTGATGCAGGAGATGTAAAGCAGGCTGAATGCCACCCGGGCCGGGCGCGCCAAGATTTCTTGACGGCCACTCCATGGACAATTCTTAAGTCATTTTTGGGTCAATGTTTGCGTTTCGGTCAGTGGCCTGCGGCGACCGAAGTCCGTCCCTGTGGCCGCATCTCGCCGCTGTGGCCACAGGGCAACGTCCGTTGCCGCCGCTCGACGCAAGTCAAAGCGGGGCCTCGCTCTCACGGCGATGTTTCCGATTCGCCACGTCGGCCGCGATGGCAACACGCCCTCACAGACGGAATCCCCGGCCGATCGACGCCGGTGGGGGGAGGGACGGATCGGGCGGGGAGCGGAAGCTGAGCGCAGCGAATCGAGGGAAAAGTCGGTAGTCTGGTTCCTGCGTCAGAACGTTGGGCTTTGGCGTGAGGAGTCGTGGGCTGTCTGCCGCTGCCCGGGGCGGGACGTTTCGTTGTCGGAGTGACGTGATGAGAAGTGCTTGGGTCCTGCTGGTCGTGGCCGCTTTCTTCGCAACGCCTGGATTGGCTCAGTCCAGCAAGACTTCGCAAAGCAAGAAGACGGCGGAAGAGAACTTCGGCCCCAAGGAGTATTCCTCCGCCAACTTCCATCTGGTGACCGATCTGGGCGACAAAGGGGCCGAAGAGCTCTTGGGGCGGCTCGAGGTCATGATCAAGTTCGTCTCGGGCTACTTCGGCCGGAAGAACCCCCGGACGATCGACATGTACGTCGCGAAGAACATTGCCAGCTGGCCCGAGGCGGTCACGTCCAAGATGGATCCGGACGGAATCCAGTCGATCCGCAACGAGGCGGGCGTGACGCTGGGGATGACCCGTCGCAGCGGCACGACCGGTCGCGCGGTCGACGCCATCGCCGTCGTCTACGCGATCGCCGACCACGGCACGCCGCAGCACGAGGCGGTCCACGCCTACTGCATCCTGTCGTACGGAACCGCTGGACCCGTCTGGTACGCCGAAGGGATGGCCGAGGTGGGCCAGTACTGGCGCGCGGACGAAAAGGGGGTGAACGCTCACGAAGTCGTCGTGGAATTCCTGAAGCAGTCCAAGGTGAAGCCGATCAAGGAAATCGTGGACAACCCGCTCGAAACGACGGGGGACTCGTGGCAGAACTACGCCAGCCGCTGGGCCCTCTGCCATCTGCTCGGCTTCAATGAGAACTACACGCAGCGGTTCAAGCCGCTCGGCCTGTCGCTGCTGGCGGAGCAGCGGGATATCTCGTTCTGGACCGTCTACGGAACGCAGTCCAAGGAGATCGATTTCGAGTACCGCCAGTTCCTGAAGGATCTTGAGCCGGGCTATCGCGTCGACCTCTGTTCCTGGGACTGGAAGGCCCGCGGAAAGACGCTCAAGGGAAAGACGAGCCACAAGGCCCAGGTCAAGGCGGGGCGGGGATGGCAGCCCGCCAAGCTCCACGTGACTCCGGGGACCGAGTATTCCCTGGACATCACCGGTGAATGGAAGCTCTCGAAGGACGGCGAGCCGATCGGTGCCGGCGGCGACGAGGAAGGGAAGGGGAAGCTGACCGGCATCCTGTTCAATGACTACACCCTGAGTGAGCCGTTCGAGATCGGAGACGTCGAGACGTTTTCGCCCCCCGGCGAAGGGGATCTCTTCCTCCGCTGTGCCGATTCCTGGGGATCGCTCGGGGACAACTCCGGAACTCTCAACCTGACGCTCCGTCTGGCCGACGGAAAGTAACCGCCCGGTCTCCCGCAACGACCCCGATGAAGTCGATGCCCCTCCGTCGACTCGCAGGTCGATCGATTCTTCCTCCTTCCTTAAGCCTCGCATGTCCGACCTGACGCACTTCGACGACACGGGGGCCAGCCGCATGGTGGACGTCAGCGGCAAGCCGGTCACGGAGCGCCTGGCGCGGGCCGAAGGCTTTGTCGAGATGCGTCCCGAAACGCTGGCCCGGATCCTGAACCGGGAGTTCGCTAAGGGGGACGTCCTGGAAGTCGCCCGGCTGGCCGGGATCATGGCGACGAAGCGGACCGCCGATCTGATCCCGCTCTGTCATTCCCTCGGCCTCGACGCCGCGAGCGTCGACTTGCGTCCCGGCAGCGACCGGACGCTGCGGATCGAGAGCACCGTGCGGGTGCAGGGGCGGACCGGCGTCGAGATGGAAGCCCTGACGGCGGTCAGCGTCGCGGCCCTGACGGTCTACGACATGTGCAAAAGCATCGACCGGGGGATGGTCATCACCGGGATCCGGCTCCTCGAGAAGCAGGGGGGGCGGTCGGGAACGTGGACCGTCGCCGAGAGTGGGGATTCCGGCGCCAGCCGGCCGGACTGAGGGCCGGCGCGGGCGCCGATCGGGGGCTGCCAGCCCGGGTTTTCTCAACTTCGCGAGAGCATGGAAGGCGTTCCGATTCTCTGGTAGCTTGCGGCTCCCTTCGTGGTTCGCAGGAGAGTGCGGATGTCGTCAACTGCGTCGTGGACCGTTCAGCCGATCGCCGGTGTCAGCCCCAATCAGGAGCGGACGCTTGAAGCGGTCTATCCCTCGGTCGGCGCGTCGGCCCTCGGCCGCTCGCTCGGATCGCTGTTTGACTCCGTTCCGGTGAAAATCAACGGGGTCAAGCTCTCCTACCTGCTGTTCTGCCTGCCGCTGGCCCCGGTCGCCCTGACGATCTATCTGCTGCAGAAGGTCGTCGGTTCCTGCTACGTCCTGACCAACCGCAGCGTTGAGATCCGGAACATCATCGGTCGCGGCCTCGTCGAGAAGATCCCTCTCGCCGGGATCGAACAGGTCAACGTGGTGACGCAGGCGGGGCAGGCGTTTTTCCGGGCGGCGGACCTCGAACTGGTCAACGCCCGCGGTGACGTCCTGATGAAGCTGGAAGGGGTCCCCTGGCCGGACCGCTTCCGTCAGGTCATTCTCGACGCCCGGGAAGCCCGCAAGCGCTCCGACGAATCGCTCGCCCGGATCGAAGCCCGCAAGTAGTCTTCGTTCACGGCTCCGACTTCGCTCAGTTCCCCGTGCGGCTCCATTAATCGGGGCCAAGGTCTTTGGTCTTATCCGTGTGAATCTGTGTCCATCAGCGGCTGAAGTTCCTTTTGGACCGGCCACAGATCAACGCGGATGGACTCAGATAAGGCGACCCGGCCGGGTCAGCTCTTGAGATCGAATTCCTTGATCTTCCGGTAGAGCGTCCGCTCGCCGATGTTGAGCATCTTGGCCGCCTCCTCGCGGTTCCCGCCGGAGAGCTCCAGGGCTCGCGCGATGTAGTATTTTTCGACCTCTTCCATCGGGCGGCCGACGAGGAAGTCGGCTCCGCTGGCGAGCGGCGTCCCGTCGGGGCCGGCGGTCTTGGCGAGCGGTGAAATCTCGTCGGGAAGGTCGTCGACGTCGAGGAGGCCGTCGGTATCGAGGGCCAGCATCCCCTCGATCGTATTGCGGATCTGGCGGATGTTCCCCGGCCAGTCGAAGTGCATCAGGGCATGCCGCGCCGCGCGGGTGACTCCCTGGACTTCCTTGCCGTAGACCTTCGAAAACTCCTTGACGAAGTGCTCGATCAGGAGCGGGATGTCGGGCTGCCGTTCGCGGAGCGGCGGGAGAACGACCGAGACGACGGAGAGCCGGTAGTACAGGTCTCGCCGGAACGTCCCCTTTTCCATCATCTCCTTGAGGTCGGCGTTCGTCGCCGCCAGGAGCCGGACGTTGATCGCCTTCTCCTCGTTGGACCCGAGCCGCGTGATCTTGCGGTCTTCGAGGACCCGGAGGAGCTTGATCTGGGTCTCCATCGGCATTTCGCCGACTTCGTCCATGAACAGCGTTCCGCCGTGGGCGTACTCGAACTTGCCGATCCGCCGCGTGACCGCCCCGGTGAAGGCCCCCGGCTCGTGGCCGAAGAGTTCGCTCTCGAGGATCGTCTGCGGGAGAGCCGAGATATTGAGCGGGACGAACGGCTTGTTCTTGCGGTTGCTGTTCTGGTGGAGGGCCCGGGCGGCCAGTTCCTTGCCGGTGCCGTTCTCGCCGAGGATCAGGACGGTCGTCTCGGTCGGCGCGAGAGCCTTGAGCTTGTCGATGACCCGGTTCATCGCCGGGCTGTTGCCGATGACCCCTTCGAACCCGAATTTCTCGTCGAGCCGCCGGCTGAGGGCGGCGTTCCGGCGGATCAGGCGGACCCGTTCGGCCGCCTTGTCGACGGCGGCCCGCAGTTCCTGGATGTCGAGCGGTTTGGTGAGGTAGGTGTAGGCTCCCGCCTGCATGGCGGTCACGGCCGAATTGATCGAGCTGTGGCCGGTGAGGACGATGACTTCGGCCTCGGGAAGTTCCTCCTTGGCTTTGCGGAGGATCATCAGGCCGTCGACATCGTCCATCTTGAGGTCGGTGATGACGATGTCGAAGTTCTCGCCTTCGATCAGTTCGATGCCGCGTTTGCCGGAGGGGGCGATGGTGCATTCGCAGCCGACCCGTTCCAGGCTTTCCGCGACCGCTTCCGCGTGGGCCTCGTCGTCGTCAACGACGAGGACGCTGATGATGATGCTGTGGGCATCGTTTTCTTTGGGGTCGGGCGTCGCCACAGGTTTGTGCAGGAGGAGCGGGGGCGGGAACGAATTGGAGCCCCGGAAATTAGCAGACTCGTGAGAGGAGGGGGAGCGAGGGCATTTGATGGATGGTGATTGGTGACGGTTGGGGGGAATGTCCTGTCCCGCTGGGACGAACAACGTCCTCGCCGGCATAGCGCTGTTGGCTCCAAACCCAATGTGCGACGGCAGCCGGGGTCAAGGGGGCAACCCCTTGCCGCCGGAGGCACTTCCATGAGGAACCGTGGCAGGCAACGGATGACCCCTTTGTGGTACCAGCGTCGAGGGCTCCCTCAACCCACACCACCTGCTTTGCAATCCCCGCGGGTTGGTGAGGGGACATACGACACGTTGTCCACGCTTGGACACGATCTCCTTCAGACGACTCTCGAGGGGCCAGGCCTCCGGCGGGCAAAGGGGCGTTGCCCCCTTGCATCCCCCACCAGGGTGCCCCTGGACCCGGTTGACCAGCGACGTTGGGGGGCGAATGGAGCACCCATCGGCCCAGCACGATGTTCGATCACTCGCAAAACCGCGATTTCACCTTTTGCCCGAACCGCGTCCATGCCGGCACGACTTCCGCCCGCTCAATCCCATCGTTCCACGGCCACCCAGTCCAGCGGGACGCTGGCTGGATTCCAGTGTTCCGGTCCGCCACAATCAGACAGACCGTGGAGCGGAACCGAATGCGACGCCTGTTTACCCTCGGGAAGGGATCTCGCCTTCCCACCTACAACTCGCCCGAAGAGCGGGAAGGACTGCGCGCCGCCGGAGCCTTCAACGCCAGCGTGCTCGACCTCCTCCGGTCCGAAGTCCGCCCCGGAATCACCACCGACCACCTCGACCGCATCGCCGAAGAATACACCCGGGACCACGGCCACATCCCCGCCTGCTACGGATACCACGGCTACCCGAAAACGATCTGCACGAGCATCAACGAAGTCGTCTGCCACGGCATTCCGTCCAATGACGTCCTCCGCGACGGAGACATCGTCAACGTCGACTGCACGACGATCGTCGACGGCTGGTATGGCGACTGTTCGGAAACATTCCTCATCGGCGACGTCTCGGACGACGCCCGGCGGCTGGTCCAGGCCGCCTTCGACGCCCTGTGGGTCGGGATCGACACGGTCAAGCCCTACAGCTCCGTGATCGAGATCGGCTTCGCGATCGCCAAGTTCGGCCGGCTCAACGGCTTCGGTGTCGTCGAGACCTTCCAGGGCCACGGGATCGGCCGGCAGTTCCATCAGGACCCCGGCGTCCCGCACGTTCCGTTTCGGAAAAGCCGCAAGGACATCCTCGTTCCTGGAGTCTCCTTCACGATCGAGCCGATGCTCAATCTCGGCGGCAAGGAGACCGTCGGCCCGCTGGCGGATGGATGGACCGTCGTCACGGCGGACCGCAGCCTCTCGGCCCAGTTCGAACATCAGCTCCTGATGACCGAGACCGGTCCTGAGATCCTGACGGCCACGCGGAACGGCCCGCAGCGAGGACATCGCTTCCTTCCTCAATCAGCTCAATCCATCGGATGAATTCCCGCATAACGCTGGGTGTGATCGGGCTGACGAGCGAGTGGTTCGAGGACCTGGAGCCGCGGATCCGGTCCAACGCGCGGCTCACGGTCGCCACGATGTTCGAGGAACCCGCCGCGCGGAAGCGGCTTCTCTCCAGGCAGGAACGACTGAAGGTGACGGGCGCGGTGCAGGGGATGCTCCGGACGCCGGGACTGCGGGCCGTCATCTGCTGCCGCCTCGGCTGGCGCGGCGAACACATGGTCCGGCAGGTCCTCGAACGCGGACTGCCGGTCTATCTCGCCGCCAGCGCCGTGGCGGAGCTCGACGGACAGGTGGAACAACTTCTGTCGCAGGTCGAAGAGGCGGGGGGGATCGTCTGCCCGGACCTGTCGTGGCGCTACACGCCGGCCACGCTCCGGCTGCGGGAACTGCTCGCCACCCGTCTCGGCCCCTGCCGGACGATCGACATCGAGGTTCCCGAGATGTCGCCCGCGTGGCTGCGGACCGCCTGCGACTGGTCGCTCCTCGTCTCGGGCACCCGCGGCGAGCCCAAGGGGCACCGCGCGGCAGGAGCGGTGCATCTGGAACTCGGAAAGACCGATGTCCGGATCTCCACGGTGGAGCGGCCCGTTGACGACGAGGCCCAATCGCCGCCGCGTCCCGTGTGGCGGATCGAGTGCGAGCGGGGCCGGGCGGTTCTGACGGGCGAAACCGAGATCACCTGGCAGACCGAAGAGGACTGCCACACGGAACACCTTCGCGATGAGCGGTCCCGCCTCGACGTGAACCTCGACCTCTTCTTCCGCCGCGTTGCTGGCGGCCTGATCCCGACGCCGAGCCTCACCGATGTCGGCCGGACCGAGACGCTCCTCCGATCGATCGCCGCGGCCGGCTGATCCGGTCGGCTGCCTGGCTCAATGGGCGGCCTGTTGCCACGCTTCGAGAGCCCGCAGCATCCCCGCCGCCTTGTGAAGCGTCTCCGCGTACTCGGCCGCCGGATCGGACGCCACGACCACTCCTCCGCCGACCGAGCAGCGAAGAAGCCCCTCGGCTATCACGAACGTCCGGATCAGGATGTTGCTGTCCGAGCGGCCGTCGAAGCCGGAGTAGAAGAGCGTGCCGCAGTAGGGGCCGCGGGGGATCTGCTCCAATTCCGTGATGATCTCCATTGCCCGGACCTTCGGGGCGCCGGTGATCGATCCTCCGGGAAAGGCCGCGCTGAGGGTGTCCCAGAAGTCACGGCCGGACTGGAGTTCGCCCCGGACTTCGGAGACGAGGTGCTGGACGGTCTCGTAGGTCTCGACGCGGCAGAGCTGGGGAACGCGGATCGATCCCGGCCGGCAGACCCGCGAGAGGTCGTTGCGGAGCAGGTCGACGATCATGACGTTCTCGGAAAGATCCTTGTCGCTCTCGCGGAGCTCGTCCGCGCGGAACAGGTCCGCCTCCGGTCGGTCGTGCCAGCGGCGGCGGGTCCCCTTGATGGGCCGGGTCGAGACCTCGTCGCCGCGGACTTCGAAGAACCGCTCGGGCGAGGCGCTGGCGATCGCCCAGCCGTCTGCGGCCATGTAGCCAGCGAACGGCGCCGGATTGACCTTCCGCAGGATCTCGTAGAGCTCCACGGGCGAACCCCCGAAGGGGTGGTTGAGCTGCTGCGAGAGGTTGGCCTGGAAGATATCGCCGGCCCGGATGTATTCGACAACGCGAGCAACCGCCTCCAGGTACTGCGGCCGGGTGAAGTTGCTCTTGAGCAGAGGAAGGGACGGCATCGCCAGCGAGTGGCCATCGATTTCCACTCCACCGTCCGGCACCGTTTGCGGTGCGGCCAGGGGCGGAGCACCGAGCCATTCCCGGACCTGTCGGATGCGATCCCGAGCTCGCGCCAGACGCGCCGTCTCGCTAGTCTCCGGGAAGCCGGTGCTGGCGATCCAGCAGCGACCCGTGAAGTGATCCCAGACGATCGACCAGTCATAGAGGCCGACGTGCATCGCCGGGAGCGGAGCGCCGGGGAGGCGGGGGACCGGAAGTCTCTCGAACGACCGCCCCATCTCGTAGCTCAGGAAGCCGGCCGCTCCTCCCACGAAGCCCCCGAGGTCGGGCAGAGAAGGCATCGTCCCGAAGGCTGCCAGGTCACGGCGGATCGCCGAGAACGGATCGGCCGTCGGTTCATCGAGCCGATACACACGAACGGGGTCGGCCGACAGGCTCGAATACCGACCGAGCGGAGGGCGGAGCAGGGAGCTGTCGAAGAGAATCGGGCTGCCGCGGCCTTCCATCTGTCGGAGGGCCGTGCCGACCGATGGAGACGGATCAAGTTGTTCGACGATCGGGGTCAACGGGTGGGCGACGGACTGGGGCCAGAGACGAGAGACCGGAGGTCACCCGCCTTCGTGATGGAACCGGGCGCGGCCGTTCAGCCGCGGCGGAGCTGCCGTTCGGCGACGTCGATCGCCTTCAGCAGCCCCTTGGCCTTGTTGAGCGTCTCCTGGTACTCGCTCGCCGGGACACTGTCGGCCACGATCCCGGCCCCGGCCTGAACGTAAGCCTTCCCTCCCGCCATCACGAGCGTCCGCAGCGCGATGCAGGTGTCCATGTTGCCGGTGAAGTCGATGTAGCCGACCGCGCCGGCGTAGGGGCCGCGGCGGTGCCGCTCGATCTCGTCGATGATCTCCATCGCCCGGACCTTCGGGGCGCCGGAGACGGTTCCCGCCGGCAGGCCCGCCTGGAGGGCGTCCATCGCGGAGGTGTCCGGCTTGAGGCGGCCGTGGACGTTCGACGTGATGTGCATCACGTGGCTGTACCGCTCGACCTGCATCACGTCGCTGATCTCGACCGTGCCGTACTGCGCGACCCGGCCGACATCGTTTCGCGCCAGGTCCACCAGCATGACGTGCTCGGCCCGCTCCTTGGGGTCGGCGATCAACTCGGCGGCGAGCGCCGCGTCCTCTTCTTCGTTCTGGCCGCGGACGCGGGTTCCCGCCAGCGGGCGGATCGTCACGATCCCGTCCTCGACCCGGACCATGATCTCCGGCGAGCTGCCGACGAGCGAGCTGTCCGGCGAGTTGAGGAGGAACATGAAGGGACTGGGGTTCACGACCCGCAGGGCCCGGTAGACGTCGAGCGGTGTGGCCGAGGTGTCGACTTCCAGACGCTGGCTGATGACGACCTGGAAGATGTCGCCGGCGCGGATGTACTCCTTGCACTTTTCGACCCCCGCCTCGAACTCCTCGCGGGCGAAGTTCGAGACGTACCGCGTCTGCGGCTCGATGGAGAGGTTGATGTCCCGCATCGGCAACAGGCCGCTCGGCCGTTCGAGGCGGCCGCACAGGTCGTCGATCGCGGCGCAGGCCCGGGCGTATTCCGCCCGGAGGTCGGCAACGTCGGTGCGGACGTGCGCCACGACGAGGACCGTCTTGCGGATGTGATCGAAGATCACCATCTCGTCGTAGAAGGCGAACGAGAGGTCCGGCAGCTCACGGTCGTCCGGCGGAGCGTTCGGAAGCCGCTCTGAGTAGCGGATAACGTCGTACCCCGCGTAGCCGACCGCTCCGCCGCAGAACCGCGGCAGGCCCGGCAGATGGATCGAGCGGTACTCGTCCACCTTCTCCTGCAGGAGTTGGAGCGGGTTGTCGCTCTGGAGCGTCGTCGTCCGGCCCCCTTCGGTAATCCGGACGTCCTTCCTGGTCGCTTCGAGACGGAGGAACGGACGGCCGCCGAGGAAGCTGAACCGGCCCACCTTCTCGCCGCCGACGACGCTCTCGAAGAGGAACGCCTCCGGTCCCCAGCCGGCGTTGCAGAAGGCGGAGATCGGGGTCAGGTTGTCCCCCAGGATCTGCCGGTACACGGGGACGAGCCGGGCGGAGCCGGCGAGCGACTGAACGGTTTCGAAAGGGGTGTGCGGGGACATGCGGAGGTCGAACCGGAAAGGATCAGGCGACGTGAGAGGCGGCGGAACTCGCGGGGAGGCGGCCCGGGATCAGCGTTCGACCCGCGCGCGGCCGATGGTGATCGTGAACTCGCTGATGGCGGGGACGAGCATCGCGAACGTGGCGAATCCGTACGCGAAGAAGACGCAGGCCGCCACCCCGAGCGTCGAGTCGAGGACGAAGGAGGCGATGGCGTAGAACGTCAGGAACGGCAGGACCGCCGCGGCGAGCGTCAGGGCAGGGGATGGGCTCTTGTGCGTCAGCGAGGCCCACAGCCCGAGGCTCCCCCCGAGGATAAAGATCAGGAACGGCGTCAGCTGCAGGCCGAACGACGACCGGGCTTCGACGATCAGCATCATGCAGACGAAGATCCCGATGAACAGGAAGAAGACGGTGCCGAGCGAGTTGGCGATCGCCGTCCGCGAGCGGTGGAAGCTGAGACCCGCGTGCAGGCCGAGCATCGCCACGAACAGGACGAGCGTCGCGAACCCGACGAAGACGTAGATCGCGTTTTCCAGCGTCAGCCCCCCCTGGAGCAGCGAGATCGCCAGGAAGAGGCACGGAACGAGGATCGCTTCCTTCGTGTTGTAGAGCACCCCGCCGAGCTTTCCGAAGATGAACTCCTTGGCGGAGATCTCCGTGACGAGGAGCAGTTCGAGCGTTTGTGCGTCGCGCTCGTTGGTCAGCGACGTCACCGCCTGGGCGTTGACCAGCAGCAGGCTGATGAGCGCCACGGCGACGAAGGCGAACCCCGTGTAGCTGATGACACCGAGGATCAGCCCCTCTTCGAGTCCCGGCCGCGCGAAGGCCCACCAGATCGCCGCGGCCAGCAGGGCGTAGGCGACCTTGATGAGGATCATTTTCCGCCCGTAGGCGCGGGTGCAGATCTCCCGCCAGAGGATCGGGGTCTCCCAGATCCGGCGGGGCGGACGGACGACCGTCTTGAGCTGTTCATCCGCTGTCGCCGGGGTTTCGGCGGCGGCGATGAAGATGTTGCGGGAGGGATTCCAGACCCGCACGCGGAACACGGTCCAAAGCGAGAGCAGAAGTCCCACGCCGGTCATCGCCAGCGTCGGCCCGAGGGCCTGGGCGGTCGGATGTCGGTCGGTCGGATAGGCGGCGAGCGGATCGAGGACGACCGACAGGGCCCGGAAGGGATCGAGCCACCGCAGGACGGTGCCGAGTCCCGACTGGGGACCTGCGAGAGCAGCCAGCCCTTCGACGACGGCGATGAACATGACCGCGCCGAGGACGCTGATCGCCAGCGTCTGGAATGTCTTTTCGCGCCAGTAGGCGACGAGGATTGCCCACGCGCCGGCGGCAAAGGCGGCGGAGAGCGAGATCGCTTCGATCCACAGGACCTGCTGGAGCGTGAGGCCGCCGAGGACCATCAGGAAGGCGAAGACGGGCACTGAGACGCCGATCAGCGTGACGACGATCAGGAGGCTGGCCAGCAGCTTTCCGTAGACGAGCTCGAAGTCCCGCAGGTCGGTCATGAGGAGCAGGATGAGCGTGCCGCGGTCCTTCTCTTGGGCGACGCTGCCGGCCGAGAAGAGGATGGCGGCGGCGGTCACGAGGATGAGCTGGACGAAGGCGAAGATCCCGGTGACGAACTCGCCGAAGCGGGAGAGGTCGCCGACGTCCTGGATGATCCGCCGTTCGAACGTTGCCTGTCCGGCGGTGTACATGATGACGATGAGGGCCGCGATGTAGCCGGCCCGCATCAGGAAATGCTTGGGCTGGCGGGGGGCGGTCAGGGCTTCGCGACTGAACAGGGGACCGGCAAGCACAGCAATCTCACGGCATCAATACGTCAAGCTCCGGGAATTCCGGGATCTGCAGTATAGAAGGGGTTGTGACAAACTGTGAGTCGCGGCCCGGCGCCCGGCTGAGATTCGCGCGACGTTAACCCAGCGCGATTGATCGACTTGGGTCCAGGGGCACCCTGGTCAGGGGGTGCAGGGGGCAGAATGCCCTTTGCCCGCCGGAGGCCCGTCTCGTCTCGATCTCTCTGAAGGAGCGAGGGGCCAAGCGTGGACAACGTGCCGTATGCCCCCTCACCAATCCGCTGGGAGTGCAACCGAGCGGTGAGCTCTCAACGCCGGTTCCACAAAGCGGACGCCCGTTGCGTACCACGGTTCCTCATGGAAGTGCCTCCGGCGGCAAGGGGGTGAGACCCCCTTGACCCCGGCTGCCGTGGCACGTTGGGTTTGAGCCAGCAGAGCTGTGCCGGCGAGGACGCGGCTCGGGCGGACCTCAGTTACGAGAGGCCGCTCCCTGCGGCGCCAACTGAAGAAGCCGCCCCATCCCAGCAAGGCACGCCTTCACCACCGACTTGCCGTCACCCTGCCAGGCATCGCGGGACCAGACTTCGACTTCATAGCGGCCGCGATAACCAATCCGCTCGAACTGCGCGAGCTGGGCCGCCAGCGGCGAGATGCCATAGCCCGGGATCTCCCGGTCATTGTCGTGCTGCGTGTCGATCTTCCAGTCGCTGACCGTGACGTTGGCGATATAGGGAAGCAGAAGCCGGGTGTACTCTTCGAAGTCCGGATCCGCCCCGATGTGGTAAGTCCCGAGCGTCACGCCGACGACCTTGGGATCGAAGCCCCGCACGACCTGGAACGTATCCCGCAGCGTGCTCAGGAAGGACCACTGTTCTGAGAACAAGGGGTGCATCGGCTGGAGCGCCAGCCGCACGCCCAGACGTTCCGCCGCCAGCGACAATTCGAAGATCCCATCCTGCAGGCACCGATAAGCCTGCGGGCGAATGTGACCCCGCTGCGGCCCCGAGAGGACGGTCACGGACTCCGCGCCGATCAGTCGGGCCAGCTTGAGCAGCCGCTTCCCGTCCTGGATGGCGTCGCTGTAACGGTAACCGCCCGTGAGTCCCGCAAAGCCGCCGACCCAGCCGAGGCTGGAGACCTGCAGACCCGACTTCCGCAGCGCCGGCACGGCGTCGCGGAGCCCGTATCGGAGGAGCTTGAGGTGGGAGACCCCGATCGCCTGCAGGCCCGCCCGGCGGTACACGCGGACGTCATCCTGGGGAGACCACCGCCACGTCGTGGTGTGGTTCAGCGCGATGCGGCCGAGCTGTTCTCGCGTGACGAGACTTTCAATCTCGCCCGGAAAGAACGTGATCTCAGAGGGAGTCTCGGCTCCGACCGCAGTCCGTTGCCACGACATTCATGATCTCCCAAAGGCGAAGTCCGCGTTCGACAGAGAGGGGGGACTGGAGAAAAGAATCGACGAAGGGACGATCGATCCGCAGTTCCCGCTGTGAACAAAGACTCCCGGATAGTGATGTTAGAGCCCGAAGCAATGGTCACGCCGTTGCGCCCGGCGTGATACGGCCGGTCAGACGTTGAGCGGCACAGAAGGATCGTCCGCCACGTTCACCCACACATGAACATGAGGCGATCCGCGATAATGCCAGACGAAGGACGGACCTTCCAGCCGCCAGACGTCCCAGACTTTGTCGTCACCGATGTCGTCATCGGGATAGAAGGCAAGGCGGCAGGCATCGAGTCCACCCTGCGTCTCGAGGCACTTGAGGGCCTCGGTCTGGTCGGAAGTCCGATACGGCTCGATCAGGGACTTGAGGACCTTCTGGGCGACCTCTTTCTGGTCGGCCGAAAGTTCGCTCACCGGGATTCCGTCGATCGTCTTCTTTCCCTTGAAGGCGACTTCATGCTCGCCCGGCATGTCGTGGACGAGGGCCTGCATCCGCTGCTTGCCGTCGAGCATCTGGAACAGTTCGTTGGCCTTCAGGGCCTGCGGCCAGAAGACGTTGCCGGGGTGATCCTTCGTTTCGTCAAAACCCTTGGCGGCGTGCCCGTAGAAGATCGGGCCGCCGAAGGCGACGTGTTCGGTGGAGTCTCCGTCGCAGCGGATCGTGAGGTGCCGACCGGTCATCACGAACTCGAACTTCCCCGTGCCGGGCTCGCCGAAGAGGGCGATCGTCTGCTGCGTGCCGTAACCGCCGGCATCGTCCTTGAGCTGCTGATGGATCCGCTCACGCCACTCGGGGTTGTAGAAGCTGTGGAAGATCGCCTCGATCAGCTCCTGCTGATCCTTTGTGTAGAAAGGGCTGACGACGTTGAGGGTCTTCTGATCGACGATCTGCCAGTTGTTCGAGACGTGCGTGCGGAGCAGACCGCGGCTGTCGGTGTGATCCCAGGCGAAGCAGATCTTCTTGCGCTGATCGGGAGTCAGGGAGTCGTAAAGGGTCTTGACCAGTGACTCGCTGCTGCGAGCGGAAGAGGATGAAGGGGAGGAGGTCGGTTCCGCGTGAGCCGGAGAGGGAAGCGTCTTGAGCCATCCGGCCGCCGCCGCAGTTCCGGTCACCTGCAGGAAGCGGCGACGTGAGTGTCCCGGTGTGCCTTCTTCGGTGGAGTCACAGTCCGGACACGAAGGTCGATCGACCATGGACACGTTCCCGAAAGAAAGGATTGTCGTCGCTGAGACGGACAGGACGGGGCGTAGTATGAACACGCCTCAATCAACTTCGCAACATCTGTGTTTCGAGTTCTGGACAAAACATCGAGACTGATATTTTTGACTCGCGGCACGCTTGACACAAAGGTCATGACAGACGGCTGCAAGCGACTTTCACGTTGCCTCGCAATGAGTCGATCTTCCGGCGCGAACTCGATGTTCGAGGAGCCAACTCGATGACGTTTCGCAGCACGCGCGTTGATGGCATACCACGCTCGATGCTGTATCGCATCGAGCGTCAAGACTCGCTCAGAGCTGCCCCGCGCGATTGATCATGTCGGCGTACCAGCTGAAGATCGTAAAGATCAGGAAGACGATCATCGCCGCCACGCCGAACCAGATCGCTCCGGCCAGCACACCGGTCATGAATCGCAGGCTGCGACGGGCGTCCTCTTCGAACGTCGGGCTCATCCGGTGCAGCTGTTCCGGCACGGTCCCCGAAGTCTCGGCCACGTTGACGATCTGCATGAATTCCGCCGGAAAAAGCCCCGAGTGGTCGAGCGTCTCGGTCAGGGTCTCGCCGCTCCGGACGTCGGCAATCATCTGGTCGGCGGCGCTGGCGAACGCGCCGTTGGCCGTCGCCTTGAGGCTCGCGTCCAGGCTCTCGTCGACCGGCAGTCCGGCCTCCTGGGTGAGATAGAAGGCCCACGAGAACCGCGCGATCGCAAAGGACTGCATGCAGCGGCCGATGACCGGCAGCGACATCAGGATCCGGTGCACGACGGTGCGGATCGCCGGGACCCGGGAGAGGACCTTGTAGACGACCACCATCGTCGCGATGGCCACGGCCCAGCCCCCGAGCCACTTCAGCGCACCGGTCGGCCCCAGCAGTCCCCATCCCAGGATGTCCTGCGGAACGGGGAGCATCCCGAGAATGAAGATCAGGAGTGCGATGACCAGGGTCGCCGCCACGAACTGGACGATGGGCCAGGTGATCTGCCCGAGGAACTCCTTCCGCAGCCGCACCAGGTTCTCGTAGTGGTCCGCCAGCGCCTTCAGAACCTCCGGCAGCGAGCCGGTCTGCTCCGCGACGTGAATCAGCTCGATGAACAGCGACGGGAAGAGCTCGCCGTTGGAGCGGAGCGCCGTCGTGACGTCCTGACCCGCCTTGATCTGGAGGGCAATGTCGTCGAGCCCCCGCTTCAGCCGCCGGTCGGGAGCCTTCTCGGCGACCGTGATGAACGCTTTGCGGATATCGACGCCGGCCATCAGCATCTGGGCCAGGGAGCGGGAGGCGTTGGCCAGGGACCGGTACGAGACGCGTCCGGGAGAATCGATCGAAGCGGTGTGCATGAGGCGATTCCATTCCGAAGGGGCGGACCAGCCTGGATTGTAGAGGGCCTACGGAAAAGTGGGGGGACTTCGCAAAAACTATAGACTCATTTTCACATTCCGGTCCCGGCCGGAGCCGCGGCCAGGCCGTCTCCGTGCGCTTGTTCCCGCCGGACGGGCGACCCATAATCGCGCCGCCGTCGCGGGATCCGCCTCGTGGGGCGGTCCCCAGGTTACGGCGATCAGCATCCTGTCCGCGGCTCGCGGGGAACAAACATGCGCTCAGTCCTGTTGGTGATGAGAGGTGTCTGCATGGCGATGTCCGTCCTGGGAGCGACAATGGCCGGCGCCGAGCCGCCCAAGGGAGAGCCGTTCGGGAAGACCTCCCGCGGCGAACCGGTTGAGCTCTACACCCTCAAGAACAAAGGGGGGCTCACCGCCAAGATCATGACCCGCGGGGCGACGCTGACCGAACTGAACGTTCCGGACAAGAACGGGGACGTCGCGGATGTCGTCCTCGGCTGGGACGACGTTGCCGGATACGAGTCGGCCGACAACCAGTATTTCGGATGCACGACCGGGCGCGTCGCGAACCGCATCGCCAAGGGAAAGTTCACCGTCCTCAATAAGGAGTATCAGGTCCCCGTCAACAACGCCCCGAACGCCCTGCATGGCGGCGTGGAGCGGAGCCTCGACAAGGTGGTCTGGAAGGCGGAGCCGTTCGAGACCCATCGCGGCCAGGGAGTCAAGTTCACCTACACGAGCCCGGACGGCGAAGAAGGCTATCCCGGCAAGCTGACGATGGAAGTGAGCTACCAGCTCACGGGCGACAACGAACTGCGGATCGAATACATAGCGACGTCCGACCGTCCGACGCCGGTGAACTTGACGAACCACAGTTACTTCAACCTCCAGGGTGCCGGCTCGCCGACCGTTCTGGACCATGAAGTGACGATTCACGCCGATAAGTACACCCCGACGGACGACACGCTCATCCCGACGGGAAAGATCGATCCGGTCGAAGGGACGCCGCTCGACTTCCGCTCCGCGCACAAGATCGGTGAGCGGATCGAACAGCTGGATAAGACTGCCGCGATCGGCTACGACCACAACTTCGTGTTGAACGGCGCCTCCGGCACACTGCGGAAGATCGCTCGCGTCAAGGACCCCAAGTCGGGCCGTGTCCTCACGGTCCAGACGACGGAGCCCGGCGTGCAGTTCTACACTGGCAACTTTCTGAAGGGGCAGAAGGCGAAGGGAAGCAAGACCTATGCCCACCGCAGCGCTCTGTGTCTGGAGACGCAGCACTTTCCGGACTCGGTGAATCATCCCGAGTTCCCGACGACGATCCTCAAGGCGGGAGACAAGTACACGCATATCTGCGTGTACGGGTTCTCCGCGGAGTAGTCGACAGCGGTCTCGTCGCGCCGGTCCGTTCCGCGTCCCGGTCTTTGGGATGGCCCTTGAAACGGCACCGGCTCAGACGAACAATCGCCCAGAGGTCCCCGACCGGACGGTCGGGGATTTTTTTGATTCACGATGTCCGGGATGGGGAGGCGACATCATGCGTCTGGATGGTCCGGAGAGCGACAACGTCGAGGATCGCCGCGGGTCCCGGTCGGGGCCAATGCTGCTGGGGGGCGGGGGGATGGGGATGGTTGTCATCCTCATCGTCTACACGCTGCTGGGCGGCAACCCGTTGGCTCTCCTGAACCAGATGCAGCGGCAGGGGCCGCCGCCGCAACAGCAGCAGGCGGACGCGCCGCTCGAGACGACTCCGGAAGAAGAGGAGATGGTCTCGTTCGTGAAGCGGGTTCTGGCCTCGACCGAGCAGGTCTGGACGGAGCAGTTCCGGGCGGACGGGGAGCAGTACCAGCTTCCGCGGCTCGTGCTCTTCCGCGATCGGGTCCAGTCGGCGTGCGGTGGGGCGAGTGCGGCGATGGGGCCGTTTTACTGTCCTGGGGATGCCAAGGTGTATCTGGACCTGGCGTTCTATGACGAGATGCGGGACCGGTTCCACGCGGGGGGGGACTTTGCCCAGGCGTACGTGATTGCCCATGAGATCGGGCATCATGTTCAGAACCTGCTGGGGATCTCGGACCGCGTGCATGCCGCGCAGGGGCGGCCGGACTTCAATGAGCAGTCCGTTCGTCTGGAGCTTCAGGCGGACTTCCTGGCGGGGCTGTGGGCGCATCACGCCAATAAGAAGCGTCCCATGCTGGAGGAGGGGGACGTGGAGGAGGCGATTCAGGCGGCGACGGCGATTGGCGATGACCGGTTGCAGAAGCAGTCGCAGGGCTATGTCGTGCCGGACTCATTCACGCACGGGAGTTCGGAGCAGCGTGTCCGGTGGTTTATGAAGGGGCTGAAGTCGGGGAAGTTCACGGACGGGAACACGTTCGCGATTCCCTACGATCAGCTGTAGCGTTCTTGCCGGCACTGCTCTCATAGCTCAAACCCAACGTGCTACGGCCGCCGGGGTCAAGGGGGTCTCACCCCCTTGCCGCCGGAGGCGCTTCCATGAGGAACCGTGGTAAACAACGGACGTTCCCTTTGTGGTACCGGCGTCGAGGACTCACCGCTCGCTTTGAAGACGCTGCGGGTTAGATAGGGGGGCATACGGCACGGTGTCCGCGCTTGGACACGTGCTCCTTCAGACATCTCTCGACGGCCAGGCCTCCGGCGGGCATGAGGGCTTCGCCCCCCTGCACCCCCCACCAGGGGTACCCCCTGGACCCCGGTATGGGGTGGCTCAGGCTGCCTTCTTTGTCCGGTACACCGTTGCCAGGATCTCCGCAATCGCCTGGTACAACTCCATCGGAATCTCCTTCCCCACATCCACCATCTTGTACAGCGCTCGCGCCAACGGCTTCCGCTCCAGCACCGGAACTCCATTCGCCTCCGCCAGCTTCAAGATCCGCCGCGCATGCGGTCCCGCCCCTTTCGCCACCACCTTCGGCGCCGCCATTGTCGCCGGGTCATAAAGCAGAGCCACCGCAAAGTGCGTCGGGTTCTTCAGCACCACCGTCGCCGTCGCCACATTCTTGAACCCCCGCGGCTTCCGCATCTCCCGCTGCATCTGCCGCCGCTTGCTGCGCACGTGCGGGTCCCCGTTCTCTTCCTTCTGCTCCTGCTTCGCCTCCTCCTTCGTCATCTTCAAATTCTGCTCGTGCCGCCACCACTGAAACCCATAATCGGCGGCACCCACGATCAAAGCCGAAAGCCCCAGCATCAGCAGCAGCCACACCGCCGTCGACCACCCCGTCAACACCGCGTGACGGACACTCACCCGCCCCGCCGTCGAGAGCGCATGCCAGTCGCCGCGGATCACCAGCCACACGACCGTCCCGGCGAGAGCGATCTTCGCCACCGCCGCCAGGACCTTCGTCATCGACTCCATCGAGAACAGCTTCTGCCATCCCCGCGTCGGCAGCAGCCGCTCCCACTTGATCGCAATCGTCTCGGTCGAGATGTGGAATCCCGCCTGCAGCAGACCGGCGCCGACGGAGACCAGCAGGATCGCCAGCGAAAACCCGCCGACAGCAGACCACGTCGCCCCTACGAGCCACCGGCCGACCATCGAGCCGTGCATCACGTTCCAGTCGGTTCGCGGAGCATGACTCAGCGTCTGCCGGAAAGCCCCCAGCAGCGAGTCCCCGATGACCGGCCCCCCCAGCCACAGGATGGCGGCGAGCGCCGTGAGGACGAGCCCGGTCGAAAGGTCCGTACTGTACGCGACCTGACCCTCGGAGCGCGATTGCTCGCGTCTCCGTTGGGACGCCTCTTCTGTTTTGGAATCGCGTTCGATGTCCGCCATGGCGGGGACTCAGTCGCCGGGACTGGAGAGTCGAGGGGAAGGGATCAGGTACTGAGGGACAGCCGCGCCATCCGCTGGAACAGGCTCACGGAGACACGGCCAAGCTCGGGAAGGAAGACGATCAGGGCCGACAATCCCGCCAGCAGGCGGATCTGAAAGCCGACGGAAAACAGGTTGATCTGCGGCGCCCAGCGGGCCAGCAGGAACAGGGTCACGCTCGTCAGAAAGAGCAGGGCAGCAACCGGGGCCGCCATCTGGATCCCATACTCCTGCATCCGGCCGAAGGCGGAGATGATCCACTCGCCGTTGGGACGGACCCACGGCCCGCCAACCGGATTGAGCTGAAACGAGCGGCCGATGACCCGGAACACGAAGTGGTCCATCCCGCTCGAAAAGAATAGCAGCGTTCCGAGCGCCTCGAGGATCGTGGAGACGATCGACTGCTCCTGCGCCTCGACGAGCGATGCCTGCGAAGCGAACTCGAGCCCCATCTCCTGCGTGATGTAGCTGCCGGCCACCTTCATCGGAACGAGAAACAGCCCCAGGATGGCCGCCAGCGCCAGGCCCGTCATGACTTCGGCCACGCCGAGGATCATCATTTTGGGGAGCGACAGCGCCGCGGCGAGGCCCGGATCGAGCCTGGCCGTCGGGAGCCACAACAGAGTCAGGGCCATGGCGAGGCCGATCTTGACCGTGTTCGGCAGACCCTTGCCGGTGAACGGCGGCATGAACGCGACGAACGACCCGATCCGCAGGAAGACCAGAAAGGCTCCGATCGCGAGCGCCGCCATCGGAGCGTTGTCGGTCGTGAAGGGCCCCAGCGGAATCACTTCGTCACCTCGACCATCCGCGCCACCATCCGGGTGGTGAACGCGGTCGAGGTCCGCAGCATCCAGGGGAGCGCCAGAACGAGAATCAGACAGACAGCGGCGATCCGCGGCGCGAACGACAGCGTCTGCTCCTGCACGCTCGTCAGCGTCTGGAGGATGCTGATCGTCAGGCCGACGAGCAGGCTCACCCCGACCGCCGGCAGCGACAGCCACAGCGCGGTCCAGAGGAGATCGCGGCCGATTTCCATGACTTGGAGAGAGGACATGGGGATGGACGAGGGGCTAGGGGATGAGGGACGACGGGAAGGAGCGAAGGGCGCCTTACTTTCCCTTCTTCTTCTCCGGTTCCGGTCGCTTGTAGTTCCGGAAGGCGTCGGTGATCTGAGTCACGAGGGCCCGGTCCTCTTCGGGGAAGGCGGAGAGGACCTTCGCCGCTTCCCGCTCCTCGAAGTTGGCCAGGAGCTGGACGGCCATGTCGAGCTTGCCGTCGTTGCAGAGGTCCTTGAGGAACTCCGCCGCCTTGGCTGGTTCCATGCTCTGGAACCAGGCGGACATCCGCTTGATGTTCTCCTGCTGCAGCGGGCTCGCCTCGTCGCCCGTGGCGGACTTCTTGACGGCATCGGCGTGCTGCTGCCGCTCCGTCTCGAGCCGGAGGCGGTTCTGTTCCATCTCCACCAGCTTGCGGTCGGCGGCGGCGAGCTGCTCCTTGATCTGGAGCCGCAGCCCCTCGATCTCCTTCTGCTCCCCCTGGATGTCGGCGTAGACGAGCTTGATCTGCGACTCCTGCTCGGAAGCGGCGTGCTCACGCTGCTTCATCAGCTCTTCCCGCTTCTTGAGCGCCATCCCGTAGCGGAGGATTTCCTCGACGCTCATCGCCTTCGGGCGGACCGCGACGCCCATGTCCGGGCCGGCCGCGTGCGAATCGTCGTGGGAGGTCTTGCCGTGGCCGGTCTCGCCGTGCGGGGTGGTCACGTCGTCCGGGCCGATCTTCGAGGCGACCGGCACGTCGGACGGATCCTTCTCGACGACCTTCGGCGGGACCTTCCGCAGGTACATGCTCACGGCGGCGGACGAGCCCCCCACGGCGAGCGCAAACAGGAGCAGCATCACCATGTTCTTCATGACGGATCACCTTGCATTGTCTGGGGCCGGGCGTGAGGACGGGCGGCGCGGTGGGCGCTCAGCTCGTCGAGCCGGACCTGCTGCTCCCGGAGAGTCTCCTGCCGGTGGACCCGCCGCTGCTGATCAAGGAGTTTCTGGACGACTTCGACCCCCGCCCGCTTTTCGACGACCTGGGCGGTCTGCTGGTCGACTTTCACGGTCTGTTCTTCGACGGCCCGTTCGCTCTCGTCGAGCTGGCCATGGAGCCGGAACAGGAACATCTGATCCGCCTGGATCCGGTCCGCCGTGATCGCTCCCAGAGGCAGGGAGGCGATCTGGTGCGATGCGTCATCAACCGCCGTGCGGGCGTCGTCCCGCCGCTGCTGTGCCTGCCGGAGCTCCGCCACGAGCGCACCGAGCTCCATTTCCGCCAGCCGGGCTTCCTGCTGCCGGATGCGGTGGAGACTCTCGTAGCTCGAGTGGAATCGTTTCATAGGTGGCGGGTGGCTTCTCAGCCGCCCCACGCTCCGGCGATCGTGGTCAGGCTCTTGACGGTCTCGGCGAACGAACACGAGGCGTTGACGGTCTGCCGCAGCAGGGCATTGATCGCCGGCTGAAGCTGGATCGCCCGGTCGATCCGCGGCGACGTCCCGGACTTGTAGACGCCGAGCTGGACGACGTCGGCGACTTCGGCGTAAGCGGCCATGCACTCGCGGACCTTGAGGGCCGCGGCCCGATGCTCCGGAGTTGTGATCTCGGTGAAGAGCCGGCTGATCGAACGCAGGACGTCGATGGCCGGGTAATGCCCCTTCGCCGCCAGCTTGCGGTCGAGAACGATGTGGCCGTCGAGGATCCCGCGGGCCGCGTCGGCGATCGGCTCGTCCATGTCGTCCCCGTCGACGAGCACGGTGATGATCCCGGTGATCGATCCCTGGGCCGAAGTCCCGAGCCGTTCGAGCGTCGAGGCCAGCAGGTGCATGACCGAGGGGGTATAGCCCCGGTTTCCGGGGGGCTCGCCGCGCAACAGGCCGATCTCGCGCTGGGCGAAGGCCAGGCGGGTAATGCTGTCGACCATCAGGAGGACGTCGGTGCCTCGGTGTCGGAAGTCGTCCGCGATGCTGACGGCGGTCGAGACCGCACGCGTGCGGAGAAGCGGTGTCTCGTCGGAGGTCGCCAGGACGACGACGGACCGCCGCATCCCCTCGGGACCGAGGCAGTCCTCGACGAAGGGCCGGACTTCGCGACCGCGCTCGCCGACGAGGGCGATCACGTTGAGGTCGGCACGAGCTGTCTTGGCGATCTCTCCCAACAGGGTGCTCTTGCCGACGCCGCTGCCGGCGAACAGTCCGACGCGCTGGCCGCGGCCGACCGTCAGGAGTCCATCGATCGAGCGAAGTCCCGTTTCGAGCGGGCGGGTGATTCGCGGCCGCTCCAGGGCAGCCGGCGCGACGGAGTGATTCGCCTTCCAGCGCCGCGGCGTGAGCGGCGGACCGCCATCGATGGGACGGCCGAGCGGGTCGATGACCCGGCCCAGCAGCTCCCAACCGACGGGCGTCGAGAGGGGGCGGTTCCGACGGAGGATCTCCAGGCCGGCGCGGACGCCGTCGACATTGTGGAAGGGAAGGACCTGCGCGACCTCGCCGTCGAAGCCGATGACTTCGCAGCCGATCGTCCGGCCGTCGGGAAGCCGCAGGTCGCAGACGTCGCCGACGGCCGCTTCGAGCCGCGCGGTCAGGAGTTCGCGGGCGCTAAGCAGTTTCCCGGCGGTCCGGAAACCGTCGCAGTCCGCGATCCGTTGGCGCAGCCTGTCGCCGCTCAATTTCAGCGTCATCGAGCCCCTCCAGCAGGTGCCGCCGCAGCTCCGCGAGATGAAGCGAGGCGTCGGAGAGGACCGATCCCTGCGGCGCTTCCCCGCGGCAGGAGCCGCGCGGCAGCGAGGGATCGGGAATGAGTGTCAGTTGCCGATCCTTCCAGGTGGCGGGATCGCGGGCGATCTGGGCGTTGAACAGTTGCAGGTCCCGCGGATGGAGCGAGACCCGGAGTGGAGCTTCGAGTCCGAGCCGATCGATCAGCCGCTGCACCAGTCCGGTGACATCGAACTGCTCCGCCTCGACCGCCTTCGCAATCACATGCGAGGCGACCGCCACCGCCAGCTCGACCGCCAGCTGCTGAAGCTCCCCCAGCGACTGCTGCCGTCGCTCCTCGAATTCCCGGACGGTCTCCTCGAGTCCCATCAGCAGCGGCCGCAAATCCTCCGTGGGAGGGGGAGCGACCGGTGGTGGGGGCGGAGGCGGAGGGGGGGGCGGAGCGCTCGTGGCCGCCACGTCCAGGTCCCCGTCCGCAACGCGGACCTGGATCTGCCGCAGCGGCGTCGAGGTCGAAAGGGTGTACCGGAACATCGATCGCGGCGCTCCCGACGGGAACTGGGGTCGTCAACGGCCGGGGACGGAGGGAGAGGAGGAGGGAAAGGGGAGAGAACGCGGGGAGTCGGCTCATGCGTCCTCCTCTCGCGCCAGCTTCGCCATGATCTGGGCGATGGCGGTCCGGGCCTGCGTCACCTTGGACGCGGCGACGTGAGTCTGGAGCTGGAGCTCTTCCTGCAGCGACTGCTGAGCGCGGCGGGAGAGGTTCTTGAGGACCTTCTGCAGGATCGCGTCGTCGACTTTGAACAGCGCCGTCGCGAGCGTCGACGACTCGACCTGCCCCAGGATCTTCTGGATGACACGGTCCTCGGTCGTCGAGAGGTCTTCGAACTTGTAGAGCGATTCCGCCAGCTTCCCGGCGAGTTCGGGATCTTCCGCTTCCAGGGCCTCGAGCATCGGACCCCGCTGCGCCTTGTCGAGCGACCGCAGGATTTCGATCAGCTTCCCGACCCGGTCGGACTGCTCGACCGGCGGACCATCGGCGGCCGCCACGGCCCGCTGGATCGTGGCCCGGGCCAGACGGTCGAAGAGGGTCGGATGGGCGATCGACTCGCGGCCGAGCTCCTTGATGACCGCCTGCTTGAGATCGTCCTTGAAGAACCCCAGGAGCTCCGCGGTCCGGGCTCCCGAAACCTTCGCCAGCAGGATGGCGATCGTCCGGGGCTGTTCCGCCAGGAGCGTCAGGCCGAGCTGCTGCGCCGGCATCCGTTCGAGGTCGGCGAGCGGATCGTCGGAGGGAATGAACTTCTTGCCCGGTGCCGGACTGCCACCCGCTGCTACGGCGCTCTCCTCCGCTACCTGCAGCTGGACCGCCGAGGGAGGAGGGGGCGGGGGAGGGGCGTGGGACTTGAGGAACGCCAGCATCATCTCGAATTCGTCGATGACGCTCGATTCGAGGGACCAGTCGACGGCGTCGTGAGCGCTCGCGCTCGCCAGCCCGCGGCGGAGGCCGTTCGCCTGCTCCGGCGGCAGGAACTCCAGCACCTGCTGCTGGACATCGCTGTCCAGGAGGCGGAGGAGAATCAGCGGGCGGTCATCCTTGGTCAACATGCTCTGCGCGTCCGTGCGTGCCGTTTCGACTCGTGGGGGGGCGGATCAGGCGGCCCGTCTTTCCTGACGGAGCGGAATCGTCTGCCGCCCGCCGTTCGCCGCGGCGCTCTTGCCGGTGCTCGCGGCGGGAGCGGCTCCCAGCCACGCCTTGAGGACCTCGGCGACCGCTTCCGGGTTCTCCCGCGCCCGTTCCGAGAGCGTCGCCAGCCGTTTTGCGGCATTGAGCGAGAGCTCGGTCGTGGTCGGCTGCTTGATCTCGACGGGACGCATCCGCCGCAGGGCGAACATCCCGAGCGCCCCGACGACGAGAGCGACGATCCCCAGCGAGGCCGCCTTCAGCCAGTCCTTGAGCGAGTCCATCGAGGTGACGGGGATCGCGGCCTCCATCGGGACCGCGGCTGCCAGCTTCGCCAGGACGACTTCGATCTGGTCATTCCGGTCGGTGTCGAAACCGACCGCCTGCTTGATGAGCGCTTCCACGGCAGTCTTGTCGAGCCGTCCCGCCGGCGGTTTGGCCTGACCCTTGGCCGCGGGATCGGCGGCAGCCGCGTCCGGATCGGTAACATCGACGACGGCGGCCACGGTGATCCGGCGGATCCGTCCGGGGGCCTCGGCGGTCGTGTTCGTCGTCTCGGGGTTGAGGTAGTTCGTTTCGCTCTCCTCCCGCTTGCTCGACGTCGGACTTTCGGTGCGGCTGTTCGCTCCGCTTCCGACGTTGGAGCTCGTCCCGGCGACGCCGGTGGCCGATCCCCGCGTGGAGCTGTTCTGCTCGGAAACGATCTTCTCCGTCGACTTCACTTTGCCCGACGGGTCGTAGGTCTTCTGCGTCGACGTCGTCTGCGTGAAGTCGACGTCCGCCGTGACCCGCACGACAGCCCGGCCGAGGCCGAGGACTTCGGCCAGCATCGTCTCGGCCTTCGCGGCGAGCCCGGTCTCGAGCCGCCGCCGGAATTCGAGCTGGCCGGCGACGTCCCCTTCGAGCCCTCCCTCGGAGGTGAGAAGACGCCCTTCGGTATCCATGACGCTGACGTCGCCGGGGACCAGCCCCTCGACGCTGTGGGAGATCAGGCTCACGACCGCCGCGGTATCACGGCTGGAGAAGAACGCTCCCGGGCGAAGCTCGATGACGACGCTGGCGGTCGTCCGTTCCGCGTCGCGGATGAAGGGGCTCGCTTCCGGCTTGCTGATGTGGACCGTCGCGGCCTTGACCGCCTTGAGCTGGCCGATCGAGCGGGCGAGCCGCGTCTCCTGCTGCCGGAGGAGCCGGACGTGCGTCAGCGACGGGTCGCTCCAGATGTCGTTCGTTGGGTCGTCCTTGGCGGACTGCCCCGCCGCCCCGAGATGGTCCTTGCTGGCGAGGCGGGCCCGGTTCAGGTCCGCCTTCGTGACGAGAATCGCGGAGCCGGAGAAGTTCAGCTTGTAGGAGATCCGCTCCGCTTCCAGCGTGCTGACGATCTCGGCGGCGTCCGCCGGGGTGAGCCCGCTGGCGAGCTGGACGTATTCGGGCTGCAGCGACCAGTAGCCGACCGCCCCGACGAGGAGCAGACAGCCCAGGACGCCGCCGGCGACCATGACCTGCTGCGCGCGGGACCAGCGGCCCCACAGGCCGGTGAGCTGCGTCATCAGGTTCTGAACAAAATCCACGGTCGACTCCCTGTTCGGATGCGGGGGGCCGGGCATCTGGAATCAGACGCCGGCCGAAGGGCTACACCTGCATCCGCATGATCTCCTGGTAGGAGGCGATCACCTTGTCGCGAACCTCCATCAGCAGCCGGAACGTCAGATCCGATTTGGCGACGTTCAGGACCACTCCCTGCAGGCTGTCGGCCTGTCCGGAGGCGAGTTCCTGGATCGACTGCTGGGCGCCGACCTGCTGGGTGTTGACGTCGTTGAGCAGATTCTTGACGAGGTCCGAAAACGGCATCTCCGGCGTTCCGACGGAGCCGGTGGTCGGCGGCGTCGAAAGGCCGGGAAGGGAATTCGGTCCTACGGGGGAAAGGGCCACGACGGCACGTCAGGAGGCGAGAGGGCGGGGTGGGGCGGGGGGCCGAGGGCGCTATCCGATGTCCCGGAGGACGGAGAGCGTCGTTTCGGCCATCTGTTTGAAGGTTTGAAGGGACTTGAGGTTCGCTTCGTAGCTGCGGCTGGCGACCATCAGGTCGACCATCTCGTGCGGCAGTTTGACGTTGGGCAGGGAGACATAACCGCGGGCGTCGGCGTCCGGATGGGACGGGTCATAGACGGAAGGGAGCTCCGACTGGTCCTGGATCACGCCGACCACGTTGACCCCTTTGAGGCCGGTCAGTCCGTCGGCTCCGGAGCTCTCGGTCTCCGCCATCGCCTCGGAAAAGACGACCTGTTGCCGGCGGTACGGTCCTCCCTGCGGGGTACGGGTCGAGTGCATGTTGGCGATGTTGTTCGCCACCACCTCCATGCGGGTCCGCTCGGCCTTGAGGCCGGAGGCGCTGATATCCGCGGCGGACAGGATGCGACCGATCGACATGTCTCTCTCCTTCCGATGACTTCCAGCGATCGTGAACTCCAGGGCCAGACGATCCGTTCCAGCCGCCGCCCGACCTCAGCCGGCTCGTGACTGAAAACGTCTGACTGACGACGGAAAACTCCGCTAGGACATGGCCCGACGGAGCTGCGCCATCTGGCTGATCAGGAGCTGGGTACAGGTCTGATGGAGCATCTCGTTCTGGCTCAAGTGCCCGAGTTCGGTGTCCATGTCGACGTTGTTCCCGTCCGGCCGGGACGACAGTCCCTGCTCCTCGATGACCTGCGGCAGCGCTCCCGCCTGCTCCGCCTGCCGCTTCATCTCCTCCTCGAAGGAGATGTCGAGGCGTCGGTAACCGGGCGTGTTGACGTTCGCCAGGTTCTGGCTCAGGACGCGATGCCGGTGCTCGGCGGTCGCCATGAGCCGTTGGAGCAGGTCGAGTTGGGGATTGCCGTTGATCATGCTGTTGTTATCGGAATGACCGGCAAAGTTAGCCCAGTCCCCCGCGTTGGCGGCAAGGCGAAATGCAGGAATGCGGCTTCGCCCCGACGGGGACCGGACGATCGTGCCGAAGGTCAGCGGAAGGTTCTGCCGATCGTCGGAGCAAGTGGGAGACGCGGCATAACCATCCAATCCCCGTTCCGGGACATCGCCCCCGCAGAAAATGCGAGGATCCGGGGGATCAGGGGTCAAGCGAAAGACGCGATCCAACGATGGAGAGAGTGCGGGGACGTACGGCTTCACTCGAAATCGCCATGCCGGGGGGAATTACGGGAAACCCGCATGGCGCGGTTCACCGGGAGTTCCTCCTGAGGGGCGGTCCGGGGAAGAAGTCGGGCAGAAACAATGGCGGGGGACCGGTTGCGCGGACAGACCGGTCGTGGCCGCTCGCCTGGAGAGGAAGACGCTCCCGCAGGAGTCGATGAGGTTGGCGCGGCTCCGACCTGACTCCGGCACTTGTGCTCCCACTGCGAAAACAATCAACACCTTGATGAAGACACAATCCAGAACCTTTCGCCTTCCGACCTTTCCGGCCGTCGCCGTCCGGTTGCTGGATGTGTTCTCGGATCCGGATGTTTCGATCCGGGATGTGGCCAAGGTTCTGGAGAGCGATCCGGCCCTGGCCGCCAAGATCCTGAAGGCGGCGAACTCGGCCACCTTCGGCTGCGGGCGGGGAATCGCGGACATCGGGCGGGCTCTCACGCTGCTCGGCAAGCGGACCGTGACCTCTCTGGCGCTCGGTTTCTCGCTCTCCGACGTGGCGACGAAGCGCGGGGATCAGAAGCAGCTGTTCCAGGACTACTGGCTCCAGGCGGTTGTCCGGGCGACGACGTGCGAGCATCTGGGGCGGCGTTACTCGCGGGGCAAGGAGGGCGAACTGTTCGCGGCCGGGCTCCTGTCGTCTCTCGGCTGGCTGGCACTCCTGCACTCCGAACCGGCCAAGTTCGACGAGATCCGGAAGAAGGCCGACGTTGAGGATCTGAACGCGCTGGAACTGGAACAGGAGGCATTCGGGACCGACTACATTCAGCTCACGTCGCAGCTCCTGGGGCAGTGGAATCTCCCCGCGGAGTTGATCTCGGCGGCGCGGGACCAGGCGGCCGAGCTGACCGTCCTGGAGGGGACCGACCCGAGCGAAATCACCATCTTCGACAAGGCGGTGTCGGTTGCCGCCGCCATGGGGAGCTTTCTCTGCCAGGGGAAGCGGGCGATCTCCCTGATCCGCATCCATGAGCTGATGGGAATGTTCTTTGGCGCCAGCCAGGACGATGTCGATCAACTGATCGCCCAGGTCCGGGAGCGTCTCAGTGCGAGTGCGGAGATGTTCCAGGCGGAGGCCGGCCATCTTCCGTCGCCGTCGGAAATCCTTTCGCAGGCCATGGAGCAGCTCTCGGAGCTGGCGGCCTCGGCCCTGAGGGATGGAAACACACCGAACTCCCAGGACGTCCTGGAGGAGAACGGCCGGCTCCGCCGCCGTGTCGAGGAACTGACGCGCCGCAGCACGATCGATCCGCTCACCCACATCTTCAACCGCGGCTACCTGACCGAGCGGCTGGCGGAGCAGGTCGCCGTCGCCCGGTTGCGGCAGCAGAAGGTTGGCCTGATCTTCATCGACGTCGACCACTTCAAGTCGGTGAACGACACGTACGGCCATGCGGCCGGTGACCGGGTTCTCGAGCGGGTCGCCCGGGCGATCGAGAGCGTGATCCGCACGAGCGATGTCCTCGGCCGCTATGGTGGGGAAGAGTTCATTGTCCTGACCGGATCCGGGGACATCACCGGGCTGGGGTGTGTTGGCGAGCGGATCCGGGCCCGGATTGCCGAGGAGGCGATCGAGTATGACGGCCGGCCGATCGTCGTGACGGCGAGTATTGGCGGAGCGCTGATGGGCCCGCCGATCGAAGGGGACGATACGCAGCAGCGGCTGATCGATTCCGCGGATGCCGCGATGTATATGGCCAAGCGGAACGGCCGGAATCAGGTGGTCCTGATGCACGAGAATGAGCAGGGCCAGCAGGAAACGGTCATGGCTCAGGACTGAGGAGCCGCGTCCTTGCCGGCACAGTTCCCATAGCTCAAACCCAACGTGCGACGGCAGCCGGGGTCAAGGGGGTCTCACCCCCTTGCCGCCGGAGGCGCTTCCACGAGGAACCGTGGTACACAACGGACGTCCCCTTTGTGGGACCCGCGTTGAGGATTCCCTCAAAATTCACCGCTGGTGATGCAATTCCCGTGGGTTGGTGAGGGGGCATCCGCCGCGCGGTCCGCGTCTGGACACTCACTCCTTCAGACATCTCTCGACGGCCAGGCCTCCGGCGGGCAAAGGGGCGTTGCCCCTCTGCACTCCCCACCAGGGGGGCCCCCTGGACCCCGGTTATCGCCCTCTACTCGATGGGCTGGAATGTCGCATCCGGTGCGACGGTCGTTGGCTGTTCCGGCAGCGGCGAGACGGCCGGAAGCTGAGGCGGCTCCCCCGAGAGCGCGTTCGAAGCATCGATCGTCATGCCGGCCGTCGCATCAACCGCCGCGGCGGATGAGAACGTGGCGTTCCCCAGAAAACCGGCCACATCGCGGGCCGCCCGCTCGCTGAGTCGCTGCGGACTGATCTCGTCCAGCGGATCATGCGGCAGAGCGACCGGCGGAAGCAGATACCGCAATAGCCCGGGGCGCGGAATCGGAGCAGGGGGCCCATCCGGTCCGTCCCACACTCCGTCATAGTCCAGGAGCGCGGCGTTGTCCGACGTCCGGACCAGGACCACCCTCAACCCGATCCGCATCGGCCGGACCGTCTTGAGCTGAGTCACCTCATACATTGCGACCAGCTCCGACGGGCAGGTTCGCTGGATGTCGGTAACGAGCAGCCGCAGGTCGACCGCGGAGCCGGGAAAAGGACGCCGGCAGGTATCCGGCCACGGACCCGTGTAGTCCAGCACCTGAAAGCCTTCGGTCCGGCGGATCGCCGCCGTGAGCGCCTCGTGGAAGAAGCCGGTGGAGAACGGAGGCGAGTTCTGGTCGTTGAGCGGGACGAGCGCGAGCGTCGACTGCCGCGGCGGCGGCGGATTCCGCGGCGGCGGCTCGACAGTGACGAAGGCGTGATGCAGGCAGCCCGCCAGAAGGCAAAGCGGCAGCAGCCAGGCCGATCCGGCTCGTCGCGTCATGGCTGGCTCCCCGCAGGAGGGGGGAACGAGGCCGGTTCCGGAGCCGGTGTCATGGCTCGCGGCGGCGTGAACGTTTCAGCGGGGGCCGGTGCCGACTGGGGGGCCGCTGCGGGGACCGGCACCGCGGCGGGAGCGGGCGCCATCGGGCGAGCGGCGGCTGGCTCCGGCTTCGGACTCGCCAGCTTCTGGATCATCTGGTCCATCAGGGAGAGGATGTCCTCGATCGCCTGATCCTGCCGCTGCTGCCGCTGCTGGAGGTCTTCGAGGACCTTCTTGAGCTGGAGGTTCTGCTGCTCCATCTGGGTCTGCTGACCCCGAATCGCATCCGTCAGCCCCGTGATCTGCTGCGCCTGATCGCCCAGCCGCTTCTCCAGCGCCGTGGTCGGCTCCGGCCGGGCCGCGCGGAGATGCTGAACGGGGTGGATCTCCGAGGGGAACGGTGAAGGGGCCTGGGAGAGATCCGTGGCAGCCTCCGGAACTGCGATCTCCGGAATGAAGACCGGCGGAGGGGCCGGGGCGTCGAGTCCAGGGAGCGAGGCGGCGTGGTTCGGTCCGTTCGGAGCGGGAGAGGGGACCGTCGGCGGAGCCCAATGGCTCGCCTGCAGCGTGCTGAGCGTGTCGGCCGGCGGGGCCAACGGGGGAACGGCAGACGGAGGGGTCGGCGAATTCTGGGAGACGCCGAAATGCAGGTGTTCCGCCACCACAGTCGAGCCGGCGGGCGACGAAGCGGAGAGTCCGTTGGAGGAAGGGACGGCGGCCGCGGAGCCGGTGGATGCCGCGGGGGAGGTGGCTCGGCTTGAAGGAGCAGCGGCCGGCACGGCGGACGGTGCCGATGAGCTCATCCACCGCGGGAGCGGCGCCGAGGCGCAGCCGCCGGCGAAGGCCGCTATCAGGGCGGCGCCCAGCCCGATCGAGCGTCGCGTTCGTGAGTCCATGCCGTCCGGTTTCATGAGGAGCTGCAGTCGAGGACGATCCGCTCGCCGCAGCGGCAGCGGATCTCGATCTCGCGGATCACGTCTCCGTCCCGCCGCACGGCGACGTCGAATTCGTGAGGATGGGCGCCGCGGCCGATCTGGACGGGGGCGGCTACCCGCACCGCCTCTCGCCGCAGGACTGCCTGCGTCTGCTGTTCCGCTGAAGCGTGAACCATGCTCGTTTCCCCCACTCCGCCGGGCCGGCCGGACCGACCGACCCGCTGCGCTCCGGTCAGGACTGAAGTTGTTTGGGCCGGACTCGCTCCGGACGGTCTTTGCGTTCCGACTTCCTGTCCGCCAGCAGGAGTTCCTGGGCCTGAACCTCGGAGAACGTCAGCGGAGCTTTCGGCCCCAGCGGCACCAGCGAGTGAATCCCCTGCGGATCGACGCCGGCGACGATCAGTTGCCCGTCCACTTCCACCAGGCACATCTCGCTCTTCCGCGACACCGGGAGGCGGCTGACGATCCGCATCCGCGCCGCCGGTTCGCCGGCGGACCGGGCGAGGCGCCTCTTCCGGAAGGCGAGGGCCGCCAGCAGGCCGGCCGCGAGAAACATCACGGCGAAGCCGATGCGGTCCAGGAACTCCGGGATCTCCGGCACGTTGGCCGCGAGGTCGCTCTCGGAGAGAGAGATCGACGCCTGTTCCGTTACCACCTCAATCGCACCGGCCCCGACGGCGTCCATGCCGTTCGAGCCGGAAGCGGGAGGGACAGGAACGGCGACGGGCCCCGCCGGAGCGGTCTCCGATGGCGAGCGACGCGGTTCCAGGGCCGGCCGCGAGCGTTTGGCTTCGACGACGTTCGCCCGCTGACGCGGCTGGACAGTGGAAGAGGTGCGAGATGTCTGCGAGCCGGAAGCCAGCGAGCCGGAGGCCAGCGAGCCGGCGGTCCAGGCGGGGGCGGTCTCCGGGAAGACGGCGTCCGGCGTCGTCGAGCCCTCGGCTGCGTGCGCGGCCGCGGCGCTGATCAGCAGCGCGGCGGTGGCGACGGCAGTCACAAGGGGGGACATCGGCTGGTTCCTTCGCGAAAATTGTTCGATGAGGCGGGTCAGTGGCCGGGGCGGGGGGAGGACGTTTCGACCTGCGTGATGCGGACCGCATACCGGTCCTCGACGACCACGACTTCGCCCCGCGCCAGGCGGACTCCCTGAGCCATCAGGTCGATCGGCTGCGTGACGTAGCGGTCGAGCTCCACGACCGCCCCTTCTCCCAAACGAAGGAGTTCCCCGAGCGGGAGCGTAACCCGCCCCAGCTCGGCCGTGACGGTGACGCTCACGTCGAAGAACCGCTGGATCGGAAGCGACCCGGTCGACGCGGGCCCCGAGGCCAGCGGAGGGAAGTCCGGCGGGTGAACCGAGATGCCGGGTTCGGTATCGCTCACGACGGGGGTGGTCATGGGGCGGACTGCGATCGGGAAAAGCGTGGTGCAACGACCGGAGACGAAGTCCGGTATCGCCTACATCGGTTGCGCGAGGGGAAGGACTGGAGGACTTTGCGGGTTAGGAAGACTTTTCCGGGGAAATCGGCCAGGCGGGCCGTCGTGAGGGGCCTCCCCGGGAGCGGAAGGTCCCCCTGGGGACGACGCATCCCGCTCGGGAGAAACTGTTTGCAGCTCAGGAGAGGCCCGGTCTCCGTCGGGCGACGGGCGGCGGAAGGGGCGAGCGGAACGGCCCTTCTCTCGGCATTCCCCGAAGAATCGTTACAGCCCGCAGAGTCCCTCCGGTCGATACCAGAAGAGACGGGACCGAGCCGGCATTGCGCCGGACGGTCTCGGAAGAGGGGAGGGTGGGGATGCTGCAGGGACTCTATTCCGCTGCCAGTTCGATGGATTCGGCCGATCTGCAGCACGCGATCATTTCGCGGAACCTGGCGCACGCCAACGTGCCCGGCTTCCGGCGGATGCTCGTGCACCAGCAGACATCCGGTTCCTCCGGAAGCGGACAGTCCGGAGACGCGTCCGACCAGGGGCAGGGGGAAGCGAAGATCGCCGTCGACTTCAAGCCGGGGGCGATCCAGCAGACCGGCCGCGGTCTCGATCTGGCCCTGATGGGGGACGGCTTCTTCTCCGTCAACGGTCCCAACGGTCCGCTCTACACCCGGAACGGCTCGTTTCACATCAATCCCGAGGGAACCCTCGTGACGACCGAAGGGCTCCCGGTCCGCGACGACGGCGGCAGCCCGATCCAGATCCCCAACACCTCCAGCGAAATGGAAGTGGCGATCTCCGAGGGGGGACAGGTGATGGTCAAGGGACGGTCGGTCGGCGTCATTGGACGCTACGCCTTCCCTGATCCGAACGTGCTGGTGTCGCAGGGGACCACGCTGTTCGAGGCCCCGCCCGACGTCACCCCCAACTCGATCGACACCCAGGTCGGGACGGGAATGCAGGAAGGCTCGAATGTCGTTCCGGCGACGGAGCTGGTCCTGATGATTTCCGGCATGCGGCAGTACGAAGCCGCCCAGCGGATGATGCAATCGATCGGAACCGCCCTGCGGGAACGGATCCAACTGGAGGGCAAGTGAGATGCTGAGAGCGCTCTACACCAGCGCCACCGGGATGCGAGCCCAGGAAACGCTGATCGACAACACGGCGAACAATATCGCCAACGTGAACACGACCGGCTTCAAACGGAGCCAGTTGAACTTCGCCGACCTGCTGTACACCACGTCCCGCGCCGCCGGTACGGAGGTCGCGACCGGCCAGGTCTCGCCGACGGGACTCCAGATCGGCAGCGGGGTCCGGGCCGTGGGAACCACGAAGTCGTTCCTGGCCGGCGTCGCCGAACAGACCGGGAACCCCCTCGATGTCATGATCGTGGGGGACGGATTCATCAAAGTGGAGCTCCCCGGCGGGGAGTTCCGGTACACGCGGGACGGATCGCTCAAGCGGGACCAGACCGGCCAGCTCGTGACCGGCGACGGATATCGCGTCTTCGGCGGCCTGACGATCCAGGACGGGACCACGAACATCACGATCGGGACCGACGGGACGATCTCGGGGATCGGTCCGACGGGCGATCCGGTGTCGATCGGAAACCTCCAGCTCGCCCGGTTCCTCAATCCCGCGGGACTCAGCAGCGAGGGGGGCAACCTGTACCGGGTCACCCCCGCGTCGGGCCCGGAGAACCTGGGAACGCCCGGCCTCAACGGCCTCGGCACCATCCTGCAGAACCATCTGGAGAAGTCGAACGTCCAGGTGGTCACGGAGCTGATCTCGCTGATCACGGCGCAGCGGGCCTATGAAGTGAACTCCCGGGCGGTCCGGGCCGGCGATGAGATGCTCTCCACCACCAACGACATCGTCCGGTAGGGAAGGATCCCATGAAGGGGCGACCAGTTCAGCACGGAAGCGTTCTGCTCCTCCTGGCGATCTTCGCCGGGGAGGCCTGGGCCGGACCGCGCGCCGTCATTTCGCTCCGGGACGAATGCTCCGCTCCGGAGACGATCGTCGCCATCCGGGACGTGGCGGATGTCCGCTGCCCCGACGCCGCGGTCCGCCGGCGGCTGGAGGCGATCGACCTGTGGGAGTTCAAGGGGCCCGACGAAGTCGAGGCTACGATCCCCGTCGGCCTGCTCCAGATGCGGCTCCTGCTGGCGGGCGTCCCGCTCGACGAAGTCACCTTCACCGGTATGGACTCGGCTCATGTCCGGCTGTCGGGGAACCGGCTCGCAGCCGCCTCCCGCCTGACGCCGGACGGCAAGACCGCCATGTGCCCGCTGACGGACCTGATGCTGGAGGAGCGGCTGACGCTCCAGATCGCGCACCGCCTCGAGCTTTCGCCGCAGGACGTCCGGCTCCAGCTGACCGCCCCTTGTCTGGCGCGGGCGTTGCCGGCGAACGTCGTGGGAACGATGGGCATTCTCGAACTGACGGTCCTCGATCGGCCCGAGCCGGGACGGGTCCCGGTCGGCGTCCGCGTGCTCCAGGACAACCGGGTCGTGGCCCGGCTGCAGACGCAGGTCGACCTGGCCCTGCGGCTGCCGGTCCTGGTGGCCCGTCAGCCCCTCGTGCGGGGGACACTCCTCGATGAGAACGTCGTCGACGAACGACTCGACTGGGTGACGCGGAACGAGCCGCGCCCTCGCAAGGAGAGCGCCCTCGGCAGCCGCGTTAACCGCGACCTCGGCGAGGGCTACCTGCTCAAGATGTCCGACTTCTCGCGAAAGCCCGAAGTCCCCGCCGCCAGCGCCGCGGAGTTCGCCGTCCGCTCGCGGGACAAGGTGCAGATGACCGCCCGCAAGGGGCCGCTCGTCGTCGTCCTCCGGGGAGCCGAAGCGCAGCAGCAGGGGCGTGTCGGCGAGTGGATCAGCGTGAAGAACCTGGAGTCGAACCGGATTGTCACCGCCAAGGTCATCGGCCCCGGCGAGGTCGAGATTCCGCTCCAGTAGCGGAACCGTTTCAGGGAGGGGAGGGGATCATGTCCTACGGAAAGCTCATCGCGGCCGCGGTCGCGCTGGCGGTCGTCTGGTGCGGCACCGACGTCCGGGCCCAGAACCTGTGGCAGCGGCGCAGCACCACGCAGGGATTCCTGTTCTACGACACCCAGGCCCGCCAGGTCGGCGACCTCCTGACGATCGTCGTCCGGGAAGATTCGAGCATCCAGAACACCGACAACCGCGGGATGAAGAAGCAGACCGGCCTCAAGAGCGCCTTCTCGCTCGCGGGGGCGGCCGACGGCGGCTTCGCCTCGCAGGAGTCGACCGCGTCGGCGAGCGAGGCCCTGACCTCCGACCGTTCGATGAGCGGGAGCGCCAGCTTCCGCAGCCAGCGGGCCTTCACCGACATGATGACCGTCACCGTCACCGACGTCCTCCCGAACGGCAACCTGATCGTCCGCGGCTCGCGGGACATCGAGATCCAGGGGGACATCCGGACCCTGGTCGTGACCGGCGTGGTCCGCAGCTACGACGTGGGACCGGACAACACCGTGAACTCCCGCCTCGTCGGCGATCTCCGGACGGCGTACCTGGGGAACGGCCAGGAGCAGGCCTTCACCCGGCAGGGCTGGGGTGGCCGGATCGCCAACAAGCTCTGGCCATTCTGAGTCGTCTCCCGAACGTCAGCGGACCATCGACCGGCTCCTTCGAACCATTTTGTCCTCCTTCCCACCCTGCGAGCGTGCCATGAAATCGATCGGCGGACCTCTCGTCTGTCTGGCCGCCTGCGTCCTCGCCCTGGCGGCGGAGACCTGTTCCGCGGCCGGAACGCTCGTGCGGGTGAAGGACATCACGCGCGTTGAAGGAGAGCGGGAGAACGTCCTGGTCGGGCTGGGGCTCGTCACCGGTCTCCAGGGGACCGGGGGGAAGAACCCGATCACCCGCGAGTTCATCCTCAACCTGACGCAGAAGTTTGGGATCCGGGCAGAGCCTGAGTTGATCGCGCGGCTCCGCAACGACACGGCGGATAAGTCGGACAACACTTCCGTCGTCGTCGTCATGGCGAACCTCCGTACCGGCCGGAAGCCCGGTGAGCGGATCGACATCCTCGTTTCCTCGATGGATGACGCCAAGAGCCTCAACGGCGGCGTCCTCCTCCCGACTCCGCTCGTCGCCGTCGACGGGCAGGTCTACGCCCTCGGCTCCGGGCCGGTGACGATCGGCGGCTTCACCTTCAGCGGCGAGGCGGCCTCGGTCCAGAAGAACCACCCCACCACAGGGCGGATCTCGAACGGGGCGACGGTGGAGAAGGAGACGTTCGCCGAGCCGCTCGCTCCCGGGCGGATCCAGCTGCTGCTGCTCAATCCGGACTACGAGACCGCGCGGCGGATCGCCGGAGCGACCAACTCCAAGTTCCCCGGGACCGCCGGAGTCCTCGACTCGGGGACCGTGCAACTTGTCCCGCCCCCGGCCTGGAACGGTGTCGTCCGTGACTTCGCCGCGGAGGTGCAGCAGCTGACGGTCATTCCGGACAACGTCGCCCGGATCATCATCAACGAGCGGACCGGGACCGTCATCATCGGCGAGAACGTGCGGATCGCCCAGGTCCTCATCAATCACGCCAACCTGGCGATCTCGACCGCCGAGACCCCCGAGGTCTCGCAGCCCGCTCCCTTCAGCGAAGGGGAGACGACGGTCGTTCCGCGGACAACGGTCGACGTCATCGAAGAGAAGAAGCCGCTCACGATCATTCCGGAAACCGCCACGGTCAACGATCTGGCCCAGGCGCTCAACGCCCTCGGCGTCAGTCCCCGCGACCTGAGCTCCATCTTCCAGCAGCTCAAGGAATCGGGCGCGCTGCAGGCAGAGCTCGAACTCAAGTAAGCCGCACCTGTCCCCGTCCCCGTCCCAGCCCACGCCGCGATTGCTCCCCACGGAGGGAACCTTCATGAATCCCCTGTCATCCGTCCTGCCGGCCGGTTCGTACGACGCCGGGCTCGGTCTCAGCGGCAAGTCGGAAACCGAAGCGGCGAAGCAGCTCGAGTCGCTGTTCGTTTCGCTGCTCCTCAAGGAAATGCGGCAGACGATCGGCTCGGAAGACGGGTTTGCCGGAGACAAGTCCGACACGATCGGCGGGCTGTTCGACCAGTACATGGGCGAACACATGGCCGCGGGGGGGGGCCTGGGGATCGCCGACTCGCTCCGCGGCGCGCTGCTGCGGGATGCGGGGGGCGCTGGAGTGGGAGGAAGCGGCACGTGAGCTCGATGACGCCTCGCAACGAACTGTCGGCCCTCGCGGACGAGAGTCAGGTCCTCCTGGCGGCGGAGATCGAACATCTCTCCGCGGTCCGGGACTGGCTGCAGCGAATCATCACGGTCCAGACCGACCGGGAAGTCGCGCTGGCGATCCCGCGTCTCGAGGAATCGGCCCGCGCGGTCGGCGAGAAGCGGCGGCGGTTCCGGCAATCACTCGGCCGCGCGCTGCGGCTGCCGCCGGCGGAGTGCGGCATGGGCGCCCTCCTGGAGCGGCTGCCGGCCGAACGGCGGGCGTCGCTGGCGACCGCCCGCTCCCATGCGCTGTGGCTGGCGAATCAGGTGGGCCGGCTGACGCGGCTCGCCCGGATGCAGGCCAATGACCTGGCGAACTGCCTGGGGCTGCTGCTCTCGTCCGGCTCGGGACCGTCGCCGGTTGTCGAGCGGTACGACGGGCGGGGACTGCGGACGCAGTCGCACCGGGCCACCCTGCTGAACGATCGGTGCTGAGCCATGCTGGAATTCAACATCGCACTCTCGGCATTGCGGGCCAGCCAGCGGGGGCTGCAGGTCACCGCGAACAACCTCGCCAACTCGGCGACGCCGGGCTACCACCGCCAGTCGCTCGTTCTGACCGAGAGCAACCCGATTCGTGTCCAGGGGCTGAACCTGGGGACGGGGGTTACGGTCGAACGGATCAACCGCGCGCGGGCCGCCCTGACCGAGGTGACGCTGAACGCCGTCTCCTCGCAGCAGGGGACCGCCCAGGCGCGGCTCGACACGCTCCAGAAGATCGAGTCGCTCTTTGCCCCGGGGGACGGGAGCATCCACGCGGAGCTCGAGAACTTCTTCACACAGCTCGATCAGCTGGCGACGAATCCCGGCGACGTGACGATCCGCCGCGGAGTCGTCCAGGGGGCGCAGGGGATCGCCCGTTCGCTGAACGCGATTGCCGATGGGCTCAGCGATCTCCAGCAGGACCTCGACACGACGATCGACGAGCAGGTCGATCAGGTGAACACCCAGATCCGCCAGGTCGCCGATCTGAACGCCAAGATCGCCGTCGCCAAGGGGCAGGGGGGGGATCCCAACGATCTCCTCGACATGCGGGACCAGATCCTCAAGGAGCTCTCGAACGTCATCGACGTCCGGGTGATCGAGGCCCCCAACGTTCCGGACACGGTCTATCTTGCCGGGGGGAGCGTCGTCTTCAGCACGACCCCGGTCGATATCGAGCGGACGACGCTGTCGGACGGAACGACGCAACTCGTCCGGCCTCCTTCGACGCAAGCCCTCACGATCCCCACCGGAAGCCTCGCCGGCCTGCTCGAAGCCCGGAACGAGCTCGTCGGCTTCGCCAGGGAGCAACTGAACGAGTTCTCGCAGACCTTCATCCGCTCCGTCGACTCCATCCACGCCGCCGGCCTGGGTCAGGGGGGGGCGCAGAACCGCTACGACAGCTCGCGCCCCGTCGGCAGCGTGACGGCGCCGCTGGCGCAGGCCGGGACCGCCTTTCCCGTTTCGAAAGGCTCCCTCTACGTCGGTGTGACGAACCAGTCGACCGGCGTGCGGACGGTCCACCGGGTCAACTACGACCCGGCGGTCGACAGCCTGAACGACATCGCCGCCCGGCTGGGGACGGTCCCCAACGTCCAGGGGCTGACGCAGTCGGCCGCGGGGTCGCTGTCGATCGTCGGGGACGTCGGTTACACGGTCGACTTCGCCGGGCAGTACCCGAGCGACCTCCACACCACCGCCTGGACCGGCACCAGCAAGGCGACCTTCAGCGGCGCGTACTCCGGAACGGCGAACGAGCAGTACACGTTCGCCGTCAACGGCTCCGGCCGCGTCGGCGTCGATGCCGGACTGTCGGTCGATGTCTTCAACACGGCGGGAGAGCGGATCGCGACGCTCGACGTCGGGAGCGGCTACTCGCCCGGCAGTCCGCTGACCCTGCCGGGAGGCGTGAAGGTCCAGTTCTCGGCCGGGACGATCACCGGGGGTGAATCGGGGACGGCCGCGATGGTCCGGAACTCGGACAACGGCGGTCTCCTCTCGGCGCTCGGGATTAATTCGCTCTTCACCGGCGCGGGGGCGGGCGATCTGGCGGTCCGCCAGGAGATCGTCAGCGACCCGAGCCGCCTTTCGGCCGGCCAGTTTGCCGTCTCGGGCGACAACGGGGCGGCCAAGCTCCTCGCGCAGCTTCGCACGACCGACCTGTTCGGCGGGGTGCAGTCGGCGGAGGAGTACCTTTCCGATCTGACCGCCCTGCAGGCGTTCCGCTCGCAGGACGCGAAGAACCAGGTCTCGAACCTGGAAGGGGTGACCGCCCGGCTGGAGGCGGAGCGGGACGGCGTGTCGGGGGTCGACACGAACGAGGAGCTGATGAACATGCTCCAGTACCAGCGGATGTTCCAGGCGGCGTCCCGGTTCATGCTGACGGTCAACGACACACTGCAGGAGCTCATGTCCGTGATCCGGTGATGGAGCGCCCATCGCCGCGGACCCGGCCCTTCCGGCCGGCCGGAGGAGGAAACCGTGACCTTTCGAGTGACACAATCCGGACTCTATTCGAGCGCCCTGCGGAACCTGCGCAAGCAGACGACGTCGCTCGGCCGGCTCCAGGAGCAGATGCTTTCCGGGAAGCAGCTGCTGACCCCGTCGGACGATCCGACGGCGGCCAAGACGATCATCCTGCACAAGTCGGCCATCGGGAAACTCGAGTCGCGGCTGACCTCGATCGGGACCGCCCGGAACTGGCTCTCGCAGGGGGAGGTCCAGCTCACCGACGCGCAGGAGATGATGACGCGGGCCAAGGAGATTGCGCTCGCCGGCCGTCAGTCGACCGATCCGACGGAGCTGCGGACCCTGGCGGCCGAAGTCGACCAGATCCTGGGGCGGATGGTCTCGATCGCCAATACCAAGGACCAGGGCCTATACCTGTTCGGTGGAAACCAGTCGGACGCGCAGCCCTACTCGATCCAGAACGGCCGGGTCGTCTACGGCGGCGGGTCCCAGGGGGTGTCGGTCTCGTCGGGAGACGGTGTCGACCTCCCGATGATCCTGTCGGGAAGCGACGTCTTCACGAACTCCGCCCGCGGCGCGACGATCATTCTCGGGAACACCGGCCTCAAGCCGGGAAGCGGGACCGACAGTGGCGTCGGGCAGTCGTCGATCCTGATCCGGAACACCTCCACGACCTTCGCGGGGGGCTCGGGGATCGCGAGCGGAACGGGAGCCGCGGCGGGCGACACGGTGCTCGGGGCGGTCGGGACGCACACGCTGACGATCCGGGACGAAAGCGGCACCGGCGCCTACGGGACGATCTCGATCAACGGCGGTCCGGAGGTTCCGTTCACGAACGGGGACACGAACCTCAAGCTCCAGGGGGCTCAGGGGGAAGTGGTCTATGTGAACACGACCGCGATCACCGCCGGCTTCAACGGGACTGTCGGCGTCGGGGGGGACGGAACGATCTCCCTCGATGGCGGGGTGACCGAGGTTCCGCTGACCTACGCCACGAACGTCCAGCTCCAGGATCCGGCGACGGGGCAGGTGACGAACCTCGATACCTCCGCGGTCCGGGTCGCGGGGACGGCCCAGGCGGAATACACGGGGACATCGGACGTTTTCAGCACGCTCTCGGAGCTCCGGGACACGCTTCTTAACGCGTCGAACCTCCCGTCGGGGGAGCTGCAGCAGGCCTTCACACGGCGGATCGGCGACATCGACCGGCTGGCGGACCACATGTACGACGTCCGCGGTGAGCTGGGTGTCGTCCAGCTCCAACTCGACAAGCTCCAGACCCGGACCGAGGACCTGCGGCTGGCCACGAAGCAGTCGTTGTCCGACGTCGAGCAGGTCGACGTGACGGACGTCGTCGTCAAGCTCCAGGAGGCCCAGAACCAGATGCAGTTTGCGCTGGCGGCGGTCGCCCGGCTCAATGACGTCAGCCTCCTCAATTACATGCAGTGATCCGGTCGGCCGGTGTCCGACGTTGCGGACCGTCAACGTGGGTCGTTGCCTTTTGGCAACCGGCGTGTCGGTTTTCGGCCACATCCGGTTAGAATTCGGGCGTGAAGGAGCCCGCCATGAAGTCCCCCTCATCCTCTCCATCCCCATCCGCCGAACCCATTCGGCGGCTCGATGCCGCTCCTCCCGCGGGGGCGAGCGCGGTGACGCGTCCGCACTTCGAGATCACGACCGGGGCGGTGTGGGGCCGGCTTCACGAAGCGGCGATGCGGGACAATGTCGACCTTCGCGACCTGGGGGAAGCGGCGGCGATGTATCCGGCGGTCCGGGATGGGATTCTCCGCGTGGCGAACTGTGTGGAGCCGGGGCCGTTGCGTCCGTTTGATGATGTGACGCGGGCGATGGTTTTTATGGGGCTGCGGCGGTTGCGGGCGTTGTTTGCGGAGCGGGTGGAGGAGTTGGCAAGTGAGGAACCGGCCCGGTCTGATCGCGTACGGGCCTGATCGCCGCGATGCTCAACCCGCGCTTGCCGGCACGACTCCCATAGCTCAGACCCAACTTTCCACGGCAGCCGGGGTCAAGGGGGCGACCCCTTGCCGCCGGAGGCGCTTCCATGAGGAACCGTGGTAAGCAACGGACGTCCGCTTTGTAATCCCCGCGGGTTGGTGAGGGGGCATACGGCACGTCGTCCGCGCTCGGACACTCACTCCTTCCGACGTCTCTCGACGGCTAGGCCTCCGGCGGGCAAAGGGCCAATAAAGGAACACAGGCCCCTCTGCACTCCCCACCAGGGTGCCCCTGGACCCGGCGAAAATTGCCGATCGCTGATGTCCCATTTCGCCGCATCCGCCCGCCTCTCCACACCGATCCGGCAATGTCTTCCCCGACGTTAGAGTCCCTCAAGTCCCCCATCCACTCCTGCCGAAAAGGACGAAATCCGTAGGAGGCACACCCATGGCTAACGCCCCCGCTCCCCCGCCTGGCGAGGGGCAGGAAGAGGCCCCCGTCAAGAAAGGGCCCGGCATCATCGTCTGGCTGCTGGCGGCCGTCGTCTCCGGCGGCGTAGGCTTCGCCGTACCAATCTTCCTCCCCATGGGAGACGCCGGCGACGCAGCCAAAGCGGCCTCCGAAGGAACCGAGGAACACGGTCACGAAGCCGCACCGGCCGGCCACGGCGCCCCAGCCCCGTCAGCCCACGCTGACAGCGGCCACGGCGGCGGAGGAGGCCACGGCGCCAGTGCTCACGGAAGCGGCGGACACGGCGGAGGAGGCCACGGCGCCGGCGGACACGGGACCACCAACCCCAACGCCACGGTCGCCTTCGTCAACTTCGGCGACATCGTGGTCAATCTCGACGAAGGACGCCTGAACCGCTATCTCCGTCTCAAGATCATGCTCCAGGTGAAGCCCCAGGACGAAGGGATCGTCACCACGGAGATGGAGACCCAGCGGACCGTCCTCAAAAGCTGGCTCCTGAGCTACCTCTCGGACAAGACCCTTTCGGACATCCGCGGGGCGGCCGGGCAGGGAATGCTCCGCCGCGAAATCCAGGAATACTTCAACACGACGCTCTTTCCCGACGGCAAAGACCGCGTCTACGACGTGCTGTTCGACGAATTCAATATTCAATGAGTGACGCCGCTCCGTTGCCCCGCCATGACTTCCAGGATCCCCGGCGCCCGCCGGCCGGAGTCTGGAAGGCTTTGACGCAGTGGGTGAAGGACGCCTTCCACCTGACGCAGGAAACCTGGCAGCCGCTGCTGACCTCTCCCTGCTCGTTCGAAGTCGTCGGCGTCGAGCTCCGCGACATCCGCGAGGCGGTCGGACTGATGCCGCAGCCCGGTGTCGGGATGCAGTTCGAGTTCGCCGATGCCGCGATGGCGGGACTTCTGGTCTTTTCCCAGAAGCTGGCCGTCGGACTCCTGGCCGATCTCCTGGGAGACCGCCAGACGGAAGGTCCGGCCCCGCGTGAGCTGACCGACCTCGAAGAGTCCCTCTTGGCGATCCTCTTCCAGCAGTTGGCGACCGCCTTCGGCGAAAGCTGGCCGGCGGCGCAGCCGATCTCCAACCGCTTCCTGGAGTTCGTCGACCGTCCCCACCGGACGCGGCTGTTCGGGCCGGACGCCACGGTCGTCGCGGTCCGCCTCAAGCTCAAGATGCGGTTTGGCGAGGAAGAAGCGATCTGGCTGCTCCCGCTCGACGCCGTCGAATCCCTGCTGCGGACCGAAGCGCAGTCCTCCGACGCCGGCGACGGGCCCCCGGCGACCGTTTCGGAAGGGCTCGCCATGCAGCTGCCCGCCACGATGGTCGTGGAACTGGGCCGGACTCGCCTCAAGATGTCGGAAATTGCCGCTCTGCGGGTCGGGGACGTCATTGTTCTGGATCAATCGATCTCCCGTCTGTTACAGACCTCCATCGGGACATGCGTGAAGTTCCGGGGTTCTCCCGGCCGCGTCGGACCGCGTCAGGCCCTCCTGATCGAGTCCGTCGTCGGTGACGACGCATTTCCCGGCTCGGCTTCCTAGAGACCCGCTCCCGGCTCCGTCCGGAAGTCGTGTTTCGGGCCGCGCTCCGGTGCCTTTCGGCCTTCGACCGCTCGCGTTTGAGCGGCGACGGGCTGCGCGGCTGCCGCGGACAGGAGGTCCGCATGAACGAGACGATCCAGGACCTGGCTCAGAACGCCGCGACCGGCGCCGCACCCGCTCTCGGGCAGCCGCTGCAGATCGCGCTGATGCTCGGCGCGCTGGCCTTCATCTCCGCCGCCCTCGTGACCCTGACCGCGTTCACGCGGATCATCATCGTCCTCTCATTCGTCCGCCGGGCCCTCTCGACGCAGGAAATCCCCCCGACGCAGGTCCTGATCGGCCTCGCCCTCTTCCTGACGCTGTTCGTCATGGGCCCCACGCTCGACGGCATCGACAAGGACGCCGTCCGGCCCTTCATGGCCGAAAAGATCTCCGGAATGCAGGCCTGGGAGATCGGAAGCGGGCACCTGCGGACGTTCATGACCCGCCAGACCCGCAAGCAGGACCTCGCCCTCTTCCTCGACCTCGCCGGCCTCAAGAAGGTGAGCGGCCCCGAAGCGGTCCCGTGGCGGGTCCTGATGCCCGCCTTCGTCACGAGCGAGCTGCGGACCGCCTTCATCATGGGGTTCTGCATCTACCTCCCGTTCCTCCTCGTCGACCTCGTCGTCTCGATCATCCTGATGAGTCTCGGCCTGATGATGATGCCTCCGGTCATCATCTCCGCCCCCTGCAAGTTATTGCTGTTCGTCCTCGTGGACGGCTGGACGATCCTGCTGAAAGCCCTGAGCCTGAGTTTTCACTCGACAGGGTAGGGGAGTGGACGAGGGACTAGGGACAAGGGTCTGGCGATCGAGACGCGAGACCGGAGTTCATCGCCGACAGTCACTCCAACCGTTTTGTCCGCATGTCGACTGCTACGCCCAATCCCGCCGCCAAGATGTCCAACCAGAGCGACACACTGCTCTCGTTCGGGCTGCTGGCGATCCTCGTTGTCATGCTCGTGCCGCTGCCGACGGCGCTGCTCGACATGCTGATCGCCTTCAACCTTGGCGTGACCGTGCTGCTGATGCTCGTCACGCTGAACGCCAAGCAGGCGCTCGACCTGTCGGTCTTCCCGTCGCTGCTGCTGCTCCTGACGCTCTACCGCCTCTCGCTCAACGTGGCGACGACGCGACTGATTCTCCTCGACGGCGACGCCGGCCGGATCGTTTCGACATTCGGCAACTTCGTCGTCGGCGGGAACCTGATCGTCGGGCTCGTGATCTTTTTGATCCTGGTCATCATCCAGTTTGTCGTCATCACCAAGGGGGCCTCGCGCGTCTCGGAAGTCGCCGCCCGCTTCACCTTGGACGCCATGCCGGGCAAGCAGATGGCGATCGACGCCGAGCTCAACGCCGGCGCGATCAACGAAACCGAAGCCCGCCGCCGCCGCGACCTCCTGACCCGCGAGACTGAGTTCTACGGGGGTATGGACGGGGCGAGCAAATTCGTCCGCGGCGACGCGATCGCCGGCCTGATCATCACGGCGATCAATCTCGTCGGGGGCGTGGCCCTCGGCCTCACGAACGGGATGACGTTTGCCGACTCCCTCCGCAACTACGCGGTGCTGAGCGTCGGCGACGGTCTCATCTCGCAGATTCCCGCCCTGATCATCGCCACAACCGCCGGTATCCTCTCGACCAAGGCGAACTCCGCGACGAGCCTCGGCCAGGAAATCGGCGACCAGATGTTCCGCCACGAGCGGTCGCTGATCGTCGGCGCGGTGATTGTCGCCGCGATGGCCCTCACCCCCGGCCTCCCCAAGCTCCCGTTCCTCGCCCTTGCCGGCGGTCTCTGGTGGCGGGTCGCGCGGGGCCGGAAGGCGAAGGCGGAACCGGTCAAGGAGCCGGTCCAGGAGAAGACTGCCGAAGTCCGCGAGATCGAGCATCTGCAGGAGTTCCTGATCACCGACCGCGCCATCATCGAGGTCGGGACGCGGCTCATTCCCTTCGTGAACAACAAGCAGGGGAAGAGCGTCACCGAGCAGATCACGTCACTCCGCCGTGACTTCTCGCGAACCAACGGGATCTGGATCCCGCCGGTGCGGGTCATCAACAGCGTCGAACTGGAGCCCGAGACCTACCGTGTCCTGATCGCCGGCCGGACCGTCGCCAAGGCCACGATCCGTGTCGACATGGTGATGGCGATCGCTCCCGACGACCGCCCGATCCCGGTCCCGGGCGAAGACACCCGCGAGCCCGCCTTCAATCTTCCCGCCCGCTGGATCGCCACCGAGAGCCAGCGGCTGGCCGAGATCCACGGCTGCACGGTCGTCGATCCAGCGAGCGTGCTCGTGACGCACCTCGGGGAAGTCCTCAAGCGGCACGGCCACGAGCTTATCAGCCGCGAAGACGTCAAGAAGATGATCGATACCGTCAAGGCGTTCGCGCCGACGGTCGTGGAGGAGCTGAAGCCGGACGTGGTCCGGATGGCGGTCCTGCATCAGGTCCTCGTCCTGCTCGCCGCCGAGCGGGTGGCGCTGGCCGACCTTGTCCTGATCCTCGAATCGGTCCTCAACCATGGGCCGCAGATCAAGGTTCCCGAAGACCTCGCCGACCGTGTTCGCGAAGACCTCGGGCGGCTGATCTGCGACCGCTACCGCGACGACGGCGGTTCGCTGCGGGTGGTGATCCTCGATCCCCGTCTGGAGAAGCAGCTTCGGGACTCGATCCGGGAGAAGCAGCTGGCTCTCGCTCCACAGCCGCTGGAGAAGCTGCTTGGATCGCTCTCAGCGCAGGTGCAGAATGCCCAGCGCCAGCAGTTGCCGCTGGCGGTGTTGATCGACAAGACGCTTCGCCGTCCGTTGCGGCGGCTGCTGGTCCGGGCCGCGCCGGACCTGGGGGTCATCAGTTATCAGGAAGTTCCGCCGGACATCATGCTTCAGACGGTGACGATGCTGAAGCTGGAAGATGTTTTCCCGGCGGCACCGGGCGATGCGGCCCGTGCTCCGAATCCGCTGGCGGATCTGATGGCCGCCTAGAACCGCGTCCTTGCCGGGACGGCTCGTTAGCTCAAACCCAACGTGCCACGGCCGCTGGGGTCAAGGGGGCCACGCCCCCTTGCCGCCGGAGGCGCTTCAATGAGGAACCGTGGTAAAACGACGGCTGTCCCCTTTGTGGCACCGGCGTTGAGGACTCACCGCTTGCTCTGAAGTCCCCGCGGGTTGGTGAGGGGGCATACGACACGGTGTCCGCGCTTGGACACGATCTCCTTCAGACATCTCTCGACGAGAGGGCCTCCGGCGGGCAAGGGCATTCTGCCCCCTGCACCCCCTGACCAGGGTGCCCCTGGACCCGGTAAGGTCAACCGTCCTTCAGGCACGCTTTCCAACGGAACTTCGGATTCCGACCCGCCGCCACCTCATCCGGCCGACGAATCCCCGTCGTGTGCGGCGCCTGCTTCAACATCGCCGGATCCTCCTCCACAATCTTCCGCACCGCTTCCACAAACGCATCCAGCGTCGCCTTTGACTCCGTCTCCGTCGGCTCAATCATCAACGCTTCCGGCACCACGAGCGGGAAGTACACCGTCGGAGCATGGAACCCATAGTCCAGCAGCCGCTTGGCGATCTCCATCGCCGTAATCCCGCGGCCATCCTTGAGCGACTTCGCCGAAGCCACAAACTCGTGCATGCAGAACCCGCCATGCGGCACCGGCAGCACATCCTTCAACCGAGCCTTCAGATAGTTCGCATTCAGCACCGCCTGCTCGGTCATCTCCCGAGCCCCCTGCGGACCCAGCGTCCGCAGATAGAAATACCCCCGCAGCAGAATCCCGACGTTCCCAAAGAAGCTCCGCACCCGCCCGATCGACTTCGGCGGCGTCTTGAGGCGATAGGTGGCCTCGCCCCCCGCCGCGGCGGTCTTCTCGATCACCGGGCCGGGCAAGTAATCCGCCAGGAACGGCCGAACGGCAATCGGCCCCGACCCCGGCCCGCCGGCGCCGTGAGGACCCGTGAAGGTCTTGTGCACGTTGTAGTGCATCATGTCGCCGCCAAAGTCCCCCGGCCGCGTCACCCCGACGATGGCATTCATGTTCGCCCCGTCGATGTAGACCAACCCGCCGACGTCATGCAGCATCTTCGAGATCTGGGCGATGTCCTTCTCAAAGATCCCCAGCGTGTTCGGATTCGTCACCATGAAGACTGCGGTCGAATCGTCGAGATGCGTCTGCAGCTCCTTGACGTCGACGAGGCCGTTCGCGGACGGCGGCAGCTGCACGCAGTCAAAGCCGGCGATCGCCGCGCTTGCGGGATTGGTCCCGTGGGCGCTGCTCGGGAAGAGAACCTTCGTCCGCTTCTCACCCCGGTCCTTGAAGTACGCCGCGGCGGTGAGCAGCGCGGCGAATTCTCCCTGAGCCCCGGCCGCCGGCTGCAGCGACACCGCCGGCAGCCCGGCGATCTCGGCCAGCATTTCCTGCATTTCATAGAGGAGAGCCAGCATCCCCTGCGTGTCTTCCTCGCGAGCGTGCGGGTGGAGGTCGACCAGGCCGTGCAGACGGGAAAGCCGCTCATGCCGCTTGGGGTTGTACTTCATCGTACAGCTCCCGAGCGGATAGAAGTGCGTGTCGACGCACATGTTCTGCGTCGAGAGGTTCACGAAGTGCCGGACGACATCCGGTTCGGAGAGTTCCGGCAGTCCCGGCGGCTGCGGAGCGACATTGTCGTGACCCAGCAGCTCGGCCAGTGGAGCGGCCGGCACGTCGCACTTCGGAAAGATCGCGGCCCGACGACCGGGGGACGAGAGCTCGAACAGCGGACGGGTCGCCTGGACGTTACGCATTGGTCAATCGGAAGTCAGTGGGAAGTCTGCGAGCGGGGCGGGGAAGTGTGTCGAACAGGGGGACGACACACAAGCACCCCAAAACGGTCGCCGCAGGGCGATCGGTCCAGCATCGTAGAAGTCTGTGCAGTTTAGCGGAAGCGGCGGGCCGATTCGCTCACGGACTCTTCGAGGGATCGGAGACTTCAGATGCGTATAGGGCGGCGAGCTGCACCCCTTCCCGGCAAACTTCCGCCAGGAGCCGGAAGCCATTGGCGGCGACGCGGTCTTCACGAAGGGTTTCCCAGGGATCCGCCATCCGCCGGTGAACGACAACGTAGCGGACTTCGCTGCGAATCCGGTCCTCAAACGAAGCCAGACGGACCCCGTGCCGCTGCAGGATCGGCGACTGGGCCTCGAGATCGGGAAGCTGCAGCGGGTGCAGCACAGGAGCGACATGAACCGTCGCCCCCTCGGGCACGTTTCGGACGATCTCCTCCTGGAACGTCCGGTTGACCGACTCCCCCCAGTAGCTCCGCTCAAAGCCCAGCCGGTTCGCCCCCCAGAGCCCGCTGACCGCGACATTGTAGTGGCTGAGCAGGAACGGCCAGACGGTCCAATACCCTGCGGTCTGGATCGCCAGAAAGCTCCCCATTGCAATCGCCGCCAGCCGGGATCTTCCCAGGACAGGGGGAGCGGTTGGTGAACTCGCGGCTTCGGCAGCGACACCCGGCGAGAACCGTCTTTCGAGCCGCGCCCACATCACCGCAGCCCCTCGCCCGATGAAGACACCCCACAGCGGATAGATGATGAGGAACAGCCGTTCCCCGTCGTACACCGCGATCCCTGGCTTGGCGAACAGCACGAGCGGGAACAGGATTGCCGTCAGAACGAGCTGCAGCCGCGGATCGCGGAGCGGAGTCGCGGGCAAAGATGCCGGAGCTGATGGCGACTTCGCAACGAGTCCCAGCAAGGCGGCGATATGGAGTCCGAGCGGGACCGTGACCGCAAAGATCACGAACGGATAGTGCCACGGCACGTCGATGTCGGCGAACTTCGTCCCTTCGTAGTAGCAGTAGAGGACTTGCCGGTCCGTTGACCGGGCGAAGAAGTCGATGACGTGCGCTACCGGGTTCAGCCACAGCCAGGGCCAGCCGACGAAGAAGGTCAAAAAGCCGACGACACCGAAGATCGCCCCGGGCAGGATCGCCCGATGCCGGAAGTGCCACAGCCCCCACAGTCCGACCGGGACTGCGGCCAGCGCTCCCTGGATCTTTGTCAGCAGCGCCAGGCCGAACAGGAATCCCGCGAACATCGCCGCACTCATCGCGACCTTCGCGGGCTTTCCCGCAACCGGAGCGACCATCGAACGCGACCACGCATCCGCGACGTACAGGATCGTCGCCGTGTAGGTCAGTCCAACGAACGTCTCCAGCGAGGCGATATGCGAGTGGCCGAACAGCCTGGGAATCAGGGCCAGCGAGAGCGCCGCGAGCCACCCGGCCCGCACTCCGCACCATCGGCTCGTAAACCATCCGACGAGGAAAACCGTCAGGCCGAACGCCAGGGCCGGGGCGATGCGGGCATCCGCCGTCACATAGTCGGTCGGCGGCCGCCCGCGGAACGCCTGGACCGTGTCATGCACCACCCCCATCGCGACCCGGCCGAGGGGCGGGTGATCGGGGTTGTAGGCCCGCGTGCCGAAGATCTCCTTGATGCTGTCCCAAGCCAGGACCCCCAGGCCGTAGATCCGGACCGACCGGACCAGATACATCCCCATCTCGACGTTGTAGACCTCATCCAGTGTCAGCCCTGGACCCGCCGGGAGGTGCGGGAGGTTCCCTGCCGGATCGCGGGTCACGATGGACGCGGTCGAGGCGAGCACCGAGATCAGGACGAGCACCGCGATCGAACTTCGCCACCAGGGGCAGCCGAGGTCGGGAGCGGGATCGCCGGGGTGAGGAACGGAAGACATCAGCAAGAGATCGCGGGAACGGACGCAGGGGGAGACCGGCTCATCATGGAGCCGTCACGAGGCGTCGGCCAGTCGATTGCAGAGGAGGGACCGGAAACCGGCAGCGGAATCAGAACAGGAGAACGACGATCCGAAGTTCGGAATCTGCGGCCTGGCCTGGAAAAACCGAGGGAAACGGTCGTGCGGAGAGGACCGGTCCGGACGCCGGGCCGCGATAGCTCCGGTCGATGTTCCCCATGAAGAGGGGATATGATCCTCAGGGTGGGCTGAGAACGGGTTCGACCGGAGAGGCAGGCTCGTGGGCAACGGAAGGGCGGGGCTGGCGGAGGGCGCGTTCGGTTTGTGGATCTTCGCCTGCGCGGTCTTCCTGGAACTCGTTGCGACGGACACGATCCCGCTCTACTGGTGGATCGTCGCGTTCTTCTTCGGCCCGTTTGCCCTTCTCCTCTGCGCGTTCCTTCTGATTCTCTGCTTCGGGGCCAGGAAGTGAGAACGTGACAGACGGGCCGAAGAGCACTGCCCGGGGCCTCGCCGGTCGAGCCCCGAGCGAAGGGGAACACAAATCGGATCGCCAGAAAACAAAAAAGGGACCAACGATGAATCGTTGGTCCCTGAGGTGCCCACGACAGGACTTGAACCTGTACGTCTTTTGGACACTAGCTCCTGAAGCTAGCGCGTCTGCCAATTCCGCCACGTGGGCTCGTGGACCGCGAATCCTACTCCCCTTGATCGCAAATTCAAGCGACTTGTGCGAATGGGGCGCAGGGCGATATCAAACGGAACAGATGGGACGGACTGGGGGCTCAGGGACGGTCGCCGCCTCGGCTCAGCAGGAGCTTCGCCCTCGGGACACCCCGTCGGTTCTTCCCGCCTTGTTTCCGTGAATGCGTTCCAGCGGAGTCATTGTTGCCATGCGATCTGCCCTCCTTCGGTCGACACTTCTCGGTCTCCTGGGCCTCGTTTCCGGGACCGCGGTGGCGAGTGAACCCACCACGCCGGTGAAGTGGAAACGGGTCCAGCTCGACGCCCGGTTCCGTTCGGAAGGGGTGGCGGTCGGCGACTTGAACAAGGACGGCAAGGCGGACATTGTCGCCGGGGACCTGTGGTACGAGGCCCCGAACTGGACGCCGCACGAGATCCGCAAGCCCGGCGATTACTGGGCGGGGCAGGGGTACAGCAACAGCTTCTGCAACTTTACGCACGATCTGAACGGCGACGGCTGGACCGATGTCGTGATCGTCGGGTTCCCCGGCGAGCCGTTCCACTGGTACGAGAATCCCAAGGGGGCGGAAGGGCTCTGGAAGGAGCACGTGATCTGGCACAGCATCTGTAACGAGTCTCCGCAGTTCACCGATCTGACGGGCGACGGCCAGCCGGAGTTCGTTCTCGGCTCGCAGCCCGAGCAGCAGATGGGCTACCTCGAGATCCCGAAGGGGGACGCGGTCTACCAGAAGTGGACCTTCACGCCGGTCAGCATGTCGGGCGATCCGGCTAAGAACGGGACCTTCAAGTATTACCACGGTCTCGGCGTGACGGACGCGAACGGCGATGGGCGGAAAGACGTCGTCATTCCGAACGGCTGGTGGGAGCAGCCTGCGGCGCGGGACGGCAAGCCCTGGGAGTTCCACGAGGTGCTGCTGGCGGCGAAGAAGGAAGGGGAGCCGGAGAAGGGCTCCGACATCCATTGTGATGACTTGGATCTGGACGGTGATCAGGACGTCATCATGAGCTCGGCCCACCAGTACGGACTGTGGTGGTTCGAGAACGGTGAGAAGCTGGGGAAGCCCGGAATGACGGGGCACTTGGTCAACGAACTGTTCTCACAGACGCATGCTCTGTTGTTCGTCGATGTCGATGGCGACGGCCGGAAGGATCTGGTGACCGGTAAGCGGTATTACGCTCACAATGGCGGGGACCCGGGGGCGAACGATCCGGTGGTGATGTACTGGTATGAGATCGATCGCACCAAGGATGGCCCGAAGTTCATTCCGCACGAGATTGTTGCGGGGCGCGACACGGGGATCGGCACGCAGTTCATGACCGCGGATATCGATGGCGACGGTCTTTTGGACATCGCGTTGTCGAACAAGAAGGGTGTGAACCTGTTGCTGCAGCGGCGGTAGGTTTTTTCACCGGGTCCAGGGGTACCCTGGTCAGGGGGTGCAGGGGGCAGAATGCCCCTTGCCCGCCGGAGGTCCTCTCGTCGAGAGATGTCTGAAGGAGCACGTGTCCAAGCGCGGACACCGCGTCGTATGCCCCCCTCACCAACTCGGGGGACTGCAAGGCCAGCGATGTTGTGTGAGGGAGTCCTCAACACGGGTACCACAATGGGGACGCCCGTTGCTTACCAAGGTTCCTCACCGGAAGTGCCTCCGGCGGCAAGGGGGTGCCCCCTTGACCCCGGCTGCCGTGGCACGTTGGGTTTGAGCGAGCATAACCGTGCCGGCAAGGACGGCCCGCGTTATTGCCCGCCGCCTCCACCGCTGGTGAACGTGCTCGCCGCGATGCCGATCAACGCACCTTCCAGCAAGTTCCGCTGGCAGAAGGCTGCAATCGCTTCCGGACACGTGTACTGCAACAGCAGATAATCCCCCGCCTGAACCGTAATGTTCTCGTGCGGATACTTCATCGCCCGGTACAGGTCGATCTCGATCGGAACCGTGTCGCCGGTCGGAAGCTTCCGCAGAATCACGAGCCGGCTGGCACTGACGATCACGTCCTGGTTGAGGGCCGACGGTCCACCGTTCGACTGAAGAGCCTGGCTTCCCCCGCCGCCGCTCCGCTGGCCGGTGGCGATCGAGATCGCCTGGAGGACGTTCAGGTCATAGTCGCGCGGCAGCGTGAACTGCCCGCCACCCAGGAGACCGCCGGTATAGAACACCTCGGTTTCGCGGGACTCGATGAAGATGATGTCGCCGTCGTAGAGGGTGATGTCCTCCTCGGTGATGTGCGGCGTCTCTCCCGGCGCAATCCGGATCGGGATCTTGATGACGTCCGGGCTGTCGATCGTCAGGTCGATCTGAGAAAGGTCAGGCTGCCACGCGTCGATCGGCGTGTGACCGTCCATCGGACCGCCCGGAAGCGGTGAGAACGGACCGATCTCCTCGGTCGGTCCGATCGGCGGGGCATGCCCGGGAGGCATCGCGGAACCCGGCATCATGACGGGCGGGAGCGTCTGCTGCTGAGCTGGATACTCGTGCGGGATGTTCGGACCGCCCGGGAAAGGGGCGTACCCCTGCGGAATGGGCTGCATCTGCTGCATGGGCTGGACCGGCACCTGCGGCGGAAGGCCCGCCCGCGGAGCGAACGTCGGCTGCGGCGTGATCACCGGACCGGTGTACTGCGCCGGCTGAATCCGAGGCGTCGAGATCGAGTGGCCGCCGACCGGCTGGTGACCCGTCAGGAGGATCTCCTGGCGGCTGCTCGTCGTGTTGTGGTCCGCGGTGACGACCGAGTGTCCACCCAGGTCCGCGGCCGGGATCTGCATGAAGCCGGGGACCGGCGAGTGGCCAAAGCCCGCGCCTCCGCCCCCGATACCGCCGGGACCCGGCCGGCCGAGCCCCTGGCCGGGCGGACACGACCGCCGGCCCTGGCGGTTGCGGATGATGTAGAGCGTGTTTTCGGCGTCGAGCCCGGGGAGGCCCGAAGCGACGTCGGCCCGCGACAGGGCGTGCATGACGTCGTTCTCGAAGGCCCGCAGCCGGACTTCCCGGGCGATCCCGCGGCGGGTGCTCCCCAGGTTGACGGTATTGGCCTGCATCGTCGGGATGGCCTGTCCCTGCGACTCCTGGCGGACCACGAGGACGCGGTACTCCCGCGGCCGGAAGAGGCTCACCATGATCCGGGCCGGGTCGCCCCGCAGGATCTGGCGGTCGACCGTATAGGCCCGGCGGATCGCTTCCTCCACTTCATGCAGCGTCATCCCCGCGACATTGAGCGGCGGGATCTGGGGGAGCGAGATCGTGTCGTCGTCGTGGACCTGCAGCGGATAGCCGACGGTCGGCGGATCGTCAGGTGAGAGCGGCAGGTTGATCGGCGGCTCTTCACCGATGCTCTGTTCAGGGTTGGGGACCCAGCGGCCCAGGACCCCGGGGATATAGACGGAGAGAATGTCCCCTCCGGCGACGCGGTGCTCCTGCGGCCGTCGGACCAGCATCCCCAGGTTGATCGTTCGATGGTCCTCGCGGCTGACTGCCTGGAACTCGGTCGGCATGTAGCTGGCGGGGACGCCGCGGATCGGTCGGAACGCCGCGCATCCCGGAGCTGCGGCCGCTGCCATGAGAATCAGCAGGTGACCGAGCCGCGCCAGGCTGACGCGCGAGCACCCGGAGCGATCGCCAGCGGTCCCTCGGCGCGAGGCAAAGTGCCCGGAGCGCTGGGCGCCGGCCGGGCGGCGGAGAGCGTTGGCGGCAGGGGGAAGGGACATCGGGAGGTCTCCGGTGCGGCGCGAGGTCGCGGGAGGCGAGGCGGTCAACGGGGACAGGCTCAGTGCGGATCTTGTTCGCCGCAGGGGGCGGCAAAGCTCTGGACGCGGTTCGTTTCGGCCCGCAGGGGGACGGCCCGTTGGACGCCGTCGCAGTAGCCCTGGAACCAGTCCTGGGCCCGGGCGTGTCCTTCAGGGCTCCGCATCCCGGCGGTCCAGTACATCGGGGGCGGGACGACGGGCATGGTGCCGGGCGACCCCAGGGCGACGTCGACGTAGGCCTGTTCAAAGCCGCGGCGGTAGTCGCAGGTGGGGTGCGGCGTGTCTTTCGTGTGGCACATCGCCAGGTGTTTCCGGGCGACCTTGCGGGCGGTGATGCTGGCGACGCAGTCGTCGATGCAACGGAAGTAGAAGTGGTTCCCGCTCCGCGTCGGCTTGTGGGCGGCGACGGCCGGGACGGAGTGGCATCCCGGGAGGCTCGCCGAAGCGAGCAGCAGCCCTCCCAGCAGGAGCGTCGGCGCCCGCGGGAAGAGCGGCTCCGTCGCCCCGGTGAGGGGGGAGGCGGGACGCGTTGGGATTGGATCCGTCATCGAAGTGGTCCCCTGATACGGAGCGCGCACGGGCCGGAGCTCGGGCGGCTCGGAGGAGTGTCCATTTCGGTGTATCGGTTGGTGAGCGAAGTAAGATCGACGCAATCCGCAAGATCGTGCTGATCGTGAAAGGTTGCGCAAGTTCGCCAGAGTGGCGAAGGGGGGGAGTGGCGGAAACGGCCGAAGTGCGCGAGTAGTCAGCTGTCCAGCCTACCGGGTCCAGGGGGACCCTGGTGGGGAGTGCAAGGGGGCAACGCCCCTCTTGCCCGCCGGAGGCCCTCTCGTCGAGAGATTTTTGAAGGAATGAGTGTCCAAGCGCGGACACCGTGTCGTATGCCCCCTCACCAACCCGCGGGGATTGCGTCGCAAGCGGTGTATTTTGAGGGAGCCCTCAACACCGGTACCACAACGGGGATGTCCGTTGCTTACCACGGTTCCTCACAGGAGTGCCTCCGGCGGCAAGGGGTTGCCCCCTTGACCCCGGCTGCCGTAGCACATTGGGTTGGAGCTACGGGAGTCCGTTCGGCAAGGACGCCATTCGAGCCGCGCCACCGCGAAAAAAAAACGCTCGCCGCGGAAGTCCGCGGCGAGCGTGAAAACTGCATCCGGAAACGTTCGATCAGGCTTGGCCGAAGATCGTCTTCCCATCCGACTTCAGGTCGGTGATCGCTTCGCCCATCCGCTTCGCCACGCCGTTCTCGGCCAGCTTGAGGTAAGCGCGGGGATCGTACGCGTCCTTCTCGCCGATCTCGCCGTCGACCTTCATCACCTTCTCGTAGTTGCGGAACATGTGGTCCGCGATCGGCCGGGTGAAGGCGTACTGCGTGTCGGTGTCGATGTTCATCTTGATGACGCCGTAGCCCAGCGTCTCATGAATCTCGTGGGCCGGAGTCCCCGAGCCGCCGTGGAACACGAGGTCGAAGGCGGCCTTCTCGCCGAACTTCTTGACAACCGCGTCCTGGCCCTTCTTGAGGATGTCCGGACGCAGCTTGACGGCGCCCGGCTTGTAGTGGCCGTGGACGTTGCCGAAGGTGGCGGCGAACATGTACCGGCCGAGGCCGTTGAGGGCTTCGTAAACGGCGACCATGTCTTCCGGCGTCGTGTAGAGCTTGGAGTGGTCAACGTCGGTGTTGTCCATCCCCTCTTCCTTGCCGCCGACAACCCCCGCCTCGACTTCGAGGATGATCTCGTTCGGGGTGCACTCCTTGAGGATCTCCTGGCTCATCCCCATGTTGAGGGCGAGCGGGAGGTTCGAGGCGTCCAGCATGTGCGACTGGAACAGGTTCGCCTGACCGGCGGCGCGGCGGCGGGCGGTCTCCTTGATCAGCGGCTTGAGCCAGCTGTCGACTTTCCCTCCCTTGAGGCTCTTGTCGACCGCCTTCGGATCCTTTTTGTCGCGGAGCCACGGGTGGGCTTCCAGGACCGCTTCCGGCACCGAGCCGTCGGCCGGCATCTCGACCTTGAGGCGGGTCGCTTCGCTCTTGAGCCAGTTCTTGAGGTAGGAGTCCTTGATCCCCGGCTGGCAGTGGTCGGTGTGCAGGGCGATCAGGACGTTGTACTTGGCGGCCAGCGTGTGGCACGCTTCGGCCAGGACGATCGAGCCCAGGACCGAGTCCTTGATCTTCTGGCCCGAGGCGAATTCCCCGGCGCCCGAGGAGACCTGGATGATGCCATCGGACTTGAGATCCGCGAACGCCTGGAGCGCTCCGTTGATGCCGCTGATCGAGGTGATGTTGATGGCGGCGTAGGCGTAGTTCCCCTTCTGGGCGGCATCCAGCATGGCCGCGTACTGCTTGGGGGTCGCGATGGGCATGGAACTTCTTTCTCCGAGAGACTGCGAACCGAGGGTATTCGGCGGGCGCAAAGGTGGACGGGACCGGCGGACCGCCGCCCGAGCGCAGACAATAGGAGAAGTCGGGGTGAGTGCCAAGCGGTTTGCGGGCTGTTGGGATCTCGGGAATTGACAGGTGGTGGGGGAGGCGTTCTCCCATCGGTGGCGGCCGATCTCATGGGGATTTGCCACGTCGGTCGTTTGGTGATCGGTACACGGCCAACGGATGTCCAAAGCACGCGGCGACAGCCCAGGCCCAACCGGGGTCCAGGGGGCTACCCCTGGTGGGGGATGCAAGGGGGCAACGCCCCTTTGCCCGCCGGAGGCCTGGCCGTAGAGAGATGTCTGAAGGAGCGCGTGCCCAAACGCGGCCAACGTGTCGTATGCCCCTCACCAACCCGCGGGGTTTGCAAAGCGAGCGGTGAGGATTGAGGGAGTTCTCATTGCTGGTACCACAAAGGGGGCATCCGTTGTGTACCGCGGTACCTCACAAGAGTGCCTCCGGCGGCAAGGGGTTGCCCCCTTGACCCCGGCTGCCGTCGCACGTTGGGTTTGAGCAAACAGAGCTGTGCCGGCCAGGACGCAGTTCGAGCCGGCTTGGTACGCCGCGACCACCATCCAGCGAATGCATCGCTCCCGTCCCCGGAAATGAGAGAGACCCCGCGGGACAACGGACCGGAGCACCGACCGGGTTACGATGCCGAACTCCCAGCCCCGGCACGCGCCCGTTCCGAGAAGGTCCAGACGGTGAATCGCATCTTCCTGACGCTTTCGATCGTGAGCAATGTGGGCCTGGCGGTCGCCTTCGGTTTTGGTCTCAGCATCGGCGATCCCTCGCAGGCGGACGCCATCCTCCGCCGCTCCGTCAGCCTGCACCTGCTGACGGCCCTGGGAGCGGCCCTGCTGGCCCTGCTGGTCCACGCCGTGGCGCTCACCTACTTCATGGGGACGGGGCGGTGGATCGAGGAGACCTGCGAAGCCTATCGGCTGGGGCCCGACCCCCGCGCGCAGAACATCCGCCTCAAGTACCGCGCGATCCCGGGGATGATCGTCTGCATCCTCCTCATCATGACGACCGGCGCCTTCGGGGCGATGTCCGATCCAGGGGCGGAACGGAGCGCCAGCTGGTCGTCGCAGATTCACTTCCTGCTGGCGTGCGTGACGCTCGGGGGAAACGTCCTCTCGAGCTGGCTGGAATGGTCCGCCATCGCGGACAACGGGCGGCTCGTCGATTCCGTCGTCCAAGAAGTGAAGCGCATCCGCGCGAGCCGCGGACTCGACTCGTAACGTCCTCCGGAAACGAAAACTCGCCGCGGAGGCCGCAGCGAGTCATTCGAATGGCTAGGTGGGATTCGAGGGCTCAGCCGCCGCTCGGGACCCACAGCAGCGGCGGCGGGTTGACCGGAGCGGTCTTGATCCGCGGAGCGGGCTGCCCGACCGCGGCGGCCGGGAACGTCGCCGGCGGGGCGACCATGACCGGGGCGGCGGCGGGAGCCGGCGGAGGAACCTGGAGGGCCGGCTGGTACGCGGCGGGCTGGTAGGTCGGCGGCTGATACGCCGCCGGCGGAACGAGCATCCCCTGCGGAACGACGTAGGTGCCGGAGGTCATCTCCACGGCCGGCATCGGAGTCATTTCGGCCGCCGGAGCCGGGGGCGGGGCGGGGGAGTACGGCTGAGGAACGACTCCTCCAGCCGGAGAGGGCATGGCTGCGGGGGCCCGGGCCGGCGTCGGCATGGCGTCCGGCATCGGCGCGCTCTGGGCGTCGTAGAACTCTCCCGCCGGCTGTCCGCAGGAAGCGCAGCCGCCCGACAATCCCATGTCGAACGAGCCGCCGCAGCCCCCATCACAACCGCCGTCGAAACCGCAGCTGTCGCAGCCGCCGACCGTGCCGAACAGGGTTCCCCACGAAGGCCAGATCGAGCGGCGGTGCTTCCGGCAGCCTCTGCCGTGCGCCGGCGCACACTCGACGAATCCGTCGCAACCTTCGACGCAGGCCGAATACCCGCCGCAGCGGTGAGCACAGCAGCCCGGCGCCAGCAGCAGGGCGGCGGTCAGGCAGATCCAAACGCGGTGCATGGCGAACTCCTTGATTTTCGCCGTCCCGCCTCAGATGCCGATCCCGACCGGTGCATGGAAGGGATGGGGGGGCACAGACGAAAATCCTTCGCTTTCGAAGTAATCGGCGTTCACTTTGGGGAACTTGATCCGATTCCGCGGATTCGTCGCAAGAATCCGGAATTTGCGAAGGGGCCGACCGAGCCCGATACGACAGTCGGAGAAACCGAAGCGGGTGCGTAACCCTGGAGTTCCAGGGAACTTGGAAGGCGCATCTTGCGTGGCGACCCTGCCGGCGTAGAATTTCTTTTGCGCGGCGGCGGATAGACGCATTCGCGGAAACGCGCCATTCCCATTCATTGTCACTATTCAACCATCTGGTGCGGACGGATTTGCGTGAGCTTGAATCACGCGGTCCGGTTTTGACCGCCGATGGAGCGAGATGTGCGTTCCTGTTGTTGCAGCGACGGGAGAACGCGCTCCCACCTTCCGAGGAGCTGGTCTGATGACGCAGAAGAAGTATCTGAGCCTCGAAGAGGCGGCGGAACGGGTGGGACTTTCGCGCGACGAAGTCATGCGGCTCCGGGAAAAGGGAGACCTCCGCGGCTTCGCCGACCGCGGCACGTGGAAATTCAAATTTGAGGACGTCGAGGAACTGGCCCGCCGCCGGCAGGCCAATTCCGATCCGGACCTGCCGTTCCTCGTCGACGATCCGGAGTCTGGCTCCGCCCTGTCGATCTCGGAGGATGAGCTGGGCGAGCAGCCCACGATCATCCGCGGCGGAAAGAAGGACGACAGCGACATCAAGCTCGAATCGGGCGACGTCCACGGCTCGTGGACCAAGAAGAGCCAGATGGATTCGGACAGCGATATCAACCTCACCAAGGAGTGGGGATCGGGCAAGCCGCTGCCGAAGGGGGCGGTCCCCCGTGGCGAACAGGACAGCGACAGCGATGTCCGGGCCGTGGAAGAGACGCTCCTCTCGCACCAGGGAACCCCTGACAAGACCGAAGCGTTCGTGCTGGACTCCGATAGCGACGTCAAGCTGGTTGACGATTCACCTGGCCGGCCGGCGGTCCCGTTCGCCAAGGAGCTCAAGGGCTCCGACAGCGAGATCCGCCTCACCTCCGACGTGACCTCCAGCGAGATCCGCCTCATTCCCGAGCGCGGCCGCGGCGGCGCGGACAGCAACGCCAGCGACGTTCGGACGGCGGCCGACAACAAGACCAGCGACGTCCGCCTGGCCCCGATCGACAACGACGTGAGCGACATCCGCTTCGCGCCGCAGGAAGCGCCGAGCGATAGCGATGTTGCCCTGCTGCGTCCCGGCGACTCCTCGATCGCCCTCGACTTCACCCCGGATGAGGGGGAAGGGGCGTCGGTCCTGACCGACGAGAGCGGCATCGCCCTGGCCAGCGACAGCGCCATGATGCTCGCCTCCGAGAGCGGCATCTCCCTCGAAGGTCCCAGTGACAGCGGCATTTCGCTCGAGTCGCGGGACGAAGAGGGGATCACGCTCGCGGACGACGCGGGGATCGGCCTGCTCGGCGCCGACAGCGGGATCACGCTCGACTCGCCGGCGAAGGGCGCCCCAAAGAAGGGCGGCGGCAAGCAGGGGGGCGGCACGCTCCCGATGATGGACATCCCGAACTACCGGGACGAAGGGACCGACACGAGCTTCGAGATCCCGTCGCTCCGCGATGACTCCGCCTATGACCTGGAGACGGTCAAGCCGACTCCGAAGTCCGACAAGACCGCCAAGCTCCCCGCCTTCAGCAGCTCGGAGTCGGTCGATGACGCGGTGTTCAACATCGACGACGGCGACGCGGCCCTCGACAGCGGGGCCGACGAAGAGCTGGAAGTCATCGACGACGCCTTTGGCGAAGACGACGACCTCGGGGACGACCTGGACGTCATCGACGCCGACGAAGAGGTCTTCGCCGCCGACGAGGAAGACAGCGAGTTCGCCGCTCCCGCCGCCGGACGCTACGTCCCGGTCGAGCAGGAGTGGGGAGCCGGCGTGATGGTCGGCGTCTCGGTCTGCAGCGTCCTGCTCCTCCTCGTGGGGGCGGTCATGTTCGACCTCGTGAAGACGATGTGGGTTCCGGGGCAGGCGAATGCGGTCGCCGGTCCGGTGCTCGACGCCCTCAGCGGCCTCTACAAGTAGTCGCGCCTTCGATCCGGCCTTTCGCGAGTCACGGATCGCTTGCCGACCTATCTTCCGCTCACCGAAATCGCCCACGCCGAGGTCCGCAAGGTCCTGGACGCGGGCGATTTGGCTATAGATGCGACCTGCGGGAACGGGCACGACACGCTCTTCCTGGCGGGGCTGGTGGGACCGGAAGGATCGGTCCTGGCGATGGACCGCCAGGCTGAGGCGATCGCGCGGGTCCGCGCCCGTCTCGACGCCGAGCGGATCACCCACGTCCAGCTCGTCGAAGGGTGCCACTCGCGGATCGGGGCCGTCCTTCCGCCCGATGCGGCGTGCCGCGTCGGAGCGGTCATGTTCAACCTCGGTTATCTCCCCTCGGGGGATCATGCCGTCGTCACCGGGAGCGCGACGACGATTCCGGCGCTGGCCGAGGCGGCGACTCTCCTGCGGTCCGGAGGCCTCTTGAGCGTCCTCGCCTACACCGGCCACCCGGGCGGCGAGGAGGAAGCGGAGGCGGTCCGGATCTGGGCGGAGGGGCTCTCCCCGGATGAGTTCACAACGGAGCGGATCGCTCCCGGCGATCCCCGGAGCCATCCCCCGGTCCTGTTCCTCATCCGCCGGAAGTGATCGCAAGCGACCGGGAGGGCGAAGCTCCTGCTGAGCCGCGAAGGTTCGCAAGCGCACTCCCTCTTTCGCCTCAACCTCCCGCCCTCTTTCCCGGAGATACGGTCCCAGGCACCATGGCTCCCTTGAGGCCGGGGCCAAGAGACGATCGGGCGCATTCTCCACCGCCGCGGCTCGGCTGGAGCCTCGCCCTTCCGAAGCCTTCGCCCTGAACGACGCGGTTCCTTGTTGCTTCCATCCGGAATCGTCCACCCACTTTCGGGACACGGATGCGGCCGCTTCCCGCGCCGCGGAAAGTGTGCAACAGTAGCCCCATGCCCGCTCCTCCTCCCCAACTGCTCGTCAGCGTCCGCGACGTCGCCGAGGCCCGATCGGCCCTCGCCGGCGGCGCCGATCTGATCGACATCAAGGAGCCCGCGGCGGGCCCCCTGGGACGAAGCGGCCGGGAGACGATCGAAGCGGTTGCAGCCCTCGTCCGCCGACAGGCCCCCGATACTCCGGTCAGCGCGGCCCTCGGCGAGCTGCCGGAGTGTCTCGCCCGGCCCGAACCACTCGACTACTCCGTCGACTACCTCAAGATCGGCCTCGCGGGAGCGGGGCCGGGGTGGCGGGACGAGCTCGACCTCCTGCGGGACCGGTCGATCCGCGCCGGCGACGCCTTCGGTCCGCGGTGGATCGCCGTAGCCTATGTCGACTGGCAACGGGCCGCGGCCCCGGAGCCGGCCGTCATCCTGGAATACGCGCTCGAAGCGGACTGCCCCGGCCTCCTCGTCGATACGTACGGCAAGGAAGGGGAGGGGCTGCTCCGTCATCTTCCGGCGGCGGCTCTTGAAGACCTGATCCGGACGGCGCATGACGAGGGGCTGTTCGTGGCCCTCGCCGGACAGGTCCGGGAGAGCGACCTGGCCGAGCTTGTCGGGTGCGATCCCGACATCCTCGCGGTGCGGACGAGCGTATGTGCCGCCGGCGAGCGCCGCGGGCCGGTCGCCGAGCCGTCTGTCCGGGAGTTCCGCCGGCGGCTGCACGACGCATCGGCGGCGTGCCCGTTCCTTTGCGCATCCGTGGAGTCCGAGTCGAGATGAGCGCCCGGTCCGAGATTCTTCAGAAGATCCGCAGCGTCCTCCCCCCGGTGGTCGACACCCCCGCGTCCGAGTACACGGGCATCGAGTACCCCGACCCCGCGGCGAAGTTCGCCGAGGTCCTGGCGGGAGTCGGCGGCCAGTGCGTTCGCGTCCGGACGTTCGCCGAGGCGCAGGCGTGGCTTGAGGCCTTCGAGCCTTACAAGAGCTCCGGCGTGCGGCTCAGCTGCGTCCCCGGCGTCGGGGCGAACTCGTTCGATCTGGCGGCCGTCGAAGACCCGCACGATCTGGAGCACGTCGAGTACGTCGTCCTCCCCGGTGACGTGGCGGTCGCGGAGAACGGTGCGGTGTGGGTTACGGATGCTCAGGTCCCGCAGCGGGTCCTCTATTTCCTCACGCAGCATCTGGCCCTTGTCGCGCCGGCGGGGCGCGTCGTCAGCAACATGCACCAGGGGTATGCCGCGGTCCCGATCGGAACGACGCACTTCGGAGCCTGGCTCTCCGGTCCGTCGAAGACCGCCGACATTGAGCAGTCGCTGGTCATTGGAGCGCACGGCGCGACGTCGCTTGTGGTCTTCCTCGTCGATGAATGGGACGGCTCGCCGGCTTGAACCGCGTCCTTGCCGGCACGACCTCCATAGCTCAAACCCAACGTGCCACGGCAGCCGGGGCAAGGGGCCGAGAAAACAACACGGGCCCCCTTGCCACCGGAGGCACTCTTGTGAGGAACCGTGGTACACAACGGATGTCCCCTTTGTGGGACCGGCGTTGAGGACTCACCGCTCGCTGCGCGATCCCCGCGGGTTGGTGAGGGGGCATACGACACGGTGTCCGCGCTTGAATACGTGTTGTTTCCCATGGTGTCCGGCGAGACGGCCTCCGGCGGGCAAGAGGGCGTTGCCCCCTTGCATCCCCCACCAGGGTGCCCCTGGACCCGGTGAGACCGTGAGGTTGGATTGCGTAGATGGATCTGAACAGATCTGGGGCAATGGCCGCTCACTCACGCCGCCCCGTCATGACCCACTGTGCAGCTCAAAAGACTCCCGCACAGCCTCCGGGATCCGAGTCAACTTGAGATCGCTCATCCGCACAAAAGCCCAGTTCGTCTCCGCCCGGACCAGCAACGCGGCGTCAGAGGGGCGGACAATCTCGTACTTGCGAAGCGACGTCACCCGCTGCATATCCGCCACCCACGTCCGGACCACGATCGTCTGGTCCGCGAACGCCGGCTGCCTGTACTCGACGAAATGCGAACGGACGACCCATCCGTGGTCCTCGGCCCGGTACCGCTCCATCGGCCATCCCATCGCCGCCGAATGCCGGACCGCGGCATCCTGCAGCCAGCGGACATAGGCCAGGTTGTTCACATGGCCGAACAGGTCGACCTCATCCGGCCGGACCGCATGCTCATGTTCGTAGATCGCAGGCATCCGCGAATCCGTCCGTGGGGCTGCCCTGAACGCGATCGATCCGGAACAGGCCCGGAGTCATCCGCAGCCCGTCTCCCGATCGCCTCGCACCAGGCGGCTACTGCAGCTCGGACATCAGGGCATCGTAGCGCCCCACCATGTCCGGTCCGCTCAGGTTCGGCGCCAGGGCACTGGTCGCCTTAAGGAGCTGCCGCGCCTGGGCCTTCATGTCGTTGGCCTCCTTCTGGCTCGACGACAGCTTGGACTGCTCGAACAGCCCGCGGGCGGTCTCGTACACCGCCTCGTAGTACTCGGCCGGCTTCTTCTGCATCCCCTGCATCATGTTCCGGAGCTGAGCCCAGTTGTCGGTGGAGGCTTTCCACTTGGCGACATCGGGTTCGGAGTCCGCCATGCCGGCCAGAATCCGGGCCTTCTCGACCCGCGGTTCGAGCGCCTTCGGGACCGACTGGATCAGGAGGTCCACTTCCCGCAGCGCGTCGTCGTATTTCTTCTCGGCCCGCAGGAGGCCGATCACCTGCGCCTGGACGCGGTTCACCGCGCTCTGCAGCCGCGGATTGTTGCCTCCGGCCCGCGCGGTCTCGAGAGCCCGGTTGTAGAGCTTCTTGGCGAGCTCCGTGTCCCCCGTGTCGGCCGCCGTGTCGCCGAGGACGATGATCTCCTGGAGGCCGAGCTTCTCCCGTCCGGCCAGCTTGCCGAGGAAGGCGTCCAGCGTTTCTTTCGCCTGGTTCGCCATCGCCTGGGCCGCCGCGTTCTCCGGGCCCGCCTTTCGGGCCTCTTCCGCCTTCAGCTTGTACTCCGACCGCAGGTTCTGCGAGACCCCGGCAAGGACCGTATTGACAGGCGGGATGTCCTGCCCCTTCTGCAGCAGGACCAGTCCCAGAGTCGACGCCTCAGCCGCTTTCTTCTGCTGCTGGTAGCCGCGGATCGCCGAAACGAGAATCCGGATCCCGGTCAGGTCGAGCGATTCCGCCTCGTCCGCCTGGAGCTTCGTCACGAGCGGCGTCAGAAGGACGATCGCCTGGTCGGAAGTCTCTTCATCGAGGCGGATCTCGGCTAGGAGCAGCGGCACTTCCGTGGCGACCTGCGGCATCTGGGTCGCCAGCGAGGGTTTCTCTTCGAGGAGCTTGACCGACTGCTCAAGCTGCTTGACCGCCGTGTCACGATGTTCCTGGACCGCTGCGTCCTTCGAGCCCATCCGTCGCCCGTCGACATAGAGCTTCCAGTGAGCCTGGGCCGACATCTGCAGCGCCTGCGGGTACCGGTCCGACGCGGGGTTCACCGCCCCGAACGTCTGCATCGCGGCGGCGAGGTCCCCCTGAACCGCCTTGAGCCGCCCGAGAGCGATGCGGGCGTCGTCCGCCTCGGCCCGGTTCGGCCAGGTCTGGACGGTGTAGTTGACGGCGTCGAGGAGCTTCTGCTGGGCGGACGCCTTGTCCTGCGCGGTCCCGAAGCTCGCCAGGGCGGACTGGATGGCCAGGACCGCCGACGGCGGCGCGACCTTGGCGTCCTTGTTCCCCTTCGCCAGAGCGAGGCCGTCGGTGTAGGCCCCTTCGTAGTCCTGGGCGGAGTAGCGGGCGTTCGCCAGCTGGTAGCGGACGATCTCGACGCGGGCCTTGTGCTCGTCGGTCTCCTTTTCCTTCTTGGCGAGCTCGAGGGCCTTGAGGTAACTCTCGACCGCCCCCTTGGGATCGCCGCTCTGCATGGCGATGTCGGCGACCGAGACCGCCTCGTTGAACGTGTTGGCCGAGGCTTCCTGGCCCACTTCCGGGGCGTACTTACTCAGGAGAGCGGTCGCCTCCCGGTGGTAGCCGGACTGCTTCTTAGTCGCTTCGCGGAGCGTCCCGACCGCCTCGGTCATGATCTTCTTGCGTTCGTTCCCCTGCGGGAGCTTGAGCCCCTTGGCGACGTAGGCCTTCGCCACTTCAACGGCCACGCCGTACCACGGATCGGTCCGCATCCGCTGGAATTTCAGGTAGCTCTCCCCTTCGCCGATAATGTCGTCGATCTTCTGCTTCTCGCTGAGGAGCAGGAGCTTCTGGCGGACCGCCTCGGTGTAGAAGGTGATCTCGGTGGGATCGACCTGTCCGCCGGAAGGGGTCTTGGCGATGACCTCGTCGAAGATGTCCTCGGCGGTCAGCTTGTCGCCGAGCTGCTTCGTCGCCATGCCGTGCCAGAAATGCGCCAGCACGCCGGGACGGGCCTCGCGATAGCCCTGGAAGATCTGGTCGAGTCCCGCCGAGGCCGCCTTGAGGGCCTTGGCCGCGTCCGGGTTCTTGGCGTCCGGATAGGTCTGGGCCGTGTAGTAGTCGAGCATCGCCAACTTGAAGCGGGCGTTGAGCCAGTCATTCTCGGCGATGTACCGCTGCTGGTCGGCATTGACCGCGGCCCGCTTGAACTTGGTGTTCCCTCGCTTTTCCTTGGTCTGCTCGAGCGCCGCCTTCACTTCCGCATCTGCGTCGTCCAGCCGGACGCGGAACCGCTTCACCGCCTCATCGAACCGGGGACGGGCCGCGAGGTACTCCTTGCGGGCCTCGTCGAAGAGCTGCGTCTTGCGGGTCGCATCCTTCTGGACGTTCGCCTGCCGCGAGAGCTGGTTCCCGCGGTCCATCGAGAGATTGCCGTACGTGTCGAAGGCGAAGCCAGACTCGGAATGGTCGGGATGGGCCTTCAGGAAGGCGTCGATCGCCGTCTGGGCGTCGCGGCGGTACTTGGCCGCCTCACCCTCGTTCACCGTCTCGTCGGCCGCCACCTGAAGGTTGCGGGCCATCTCCAGGTCAAAGACCTCCTGCAGGTCCGGCGAGACACGATTCGATGCCTTGAGCTGGTTCAGGTACTCGATCGCCAGGACACCCTGCTTGTCATTCCGCAGAGCGTCGAGGAACTCGAAGACCGGCTCCGCCGCGAAGGCCGGTCCCCCGACGGCCAGAGTCAGGGAAACGAGCAGCGTGCGGGCAAGCGCGCGGGGCATTCATCCATCCCTTCTGAGAACGGCGGGAGCCGGTTCCATGGGCACCAGATCGTCACAGTCGCCGAGGACCGGCGCACGGCCGGCGGGCGGTTACTTCGTCGTCAGGTCCGCGGTCGCCTTGCCGTCCCGGTCCAGTTTGTAGAGCGGCAGGAAGCGGTAATACACTTCGAGGTTGAGCGTGTTGATCGAGGTGACCATCAGCCGCCCCCCCTGCGTCCCGAAGGAGTCCTTCGTCGGCTTGTTCGGGTCCCAGCTTCCCTCGGCACAACCGTCCTTGACCTGGGTTTCGATCAGGTAGCGGCGGGTGGCGCGGTTCCACTGGTCCCACTCGGGGCCGGGCAGGTTGTGCATCACCTGCGTGGCGTAATAGAAGTAATACGAGTTCCGGGAGTACTTGCCCGGCAGGTACTGCATCAGGTAGTTCATCCCCTCCTTCATGGCGGGATCGTCGCGCTTGGCTCCCAGGAACTGCTGGCAGAGGAGTCCGACGGCCGTCATCGAGGGGCTCGGACCGCTGGCGGGGGTCGGCTCGTAGCTGAACAGTCCGCCGCTCTTTCCCTTCTTGGCCAGGTTCATGTAGACCTTGGCCAGCTCCATCGTCTTGGGGTTCACTTCCAGCCCCGCCATCATGGCGCTCTTGAGAGCCATGAGCTGCCAGCCGACGACCGAGGTATCCCCCCCGGTCGGCGTCTGCCCGGCGACGTAGTACCGCCAGCCCCCCTGTTGCGGGTGCTGCGACGCCTCGATGAACTGGATTGCCCGCTGGGCCGGGAGGCGGAGCGAGTTGTCCTTCGTCATCCCGTAGGCTTCGCACAGGACGATCGCCGCCATCCCGTGGACGTACATCGGCGAGCTGTCTTTGTTGTAGAGGCCGCCGGTCTTCGGATTCTGGCTCCGGACGATGAAGCGGATGCCGTCGAGGATCGTCTTCTTGTAGGGCCCCGGCGTCTCGGGGGTCTGTCCGGCCGCGAGGTAGGGGAGGAGGGCCATGGCGGTCGCTCCGACGTCCGCCTTCGCATCGCCCAGTCCGGGGAGTTTCCCTTCCTTGTCCGGCTCGCCGGCGCAGGAGGGGTCTTTGCAGCTGCGATTGTATCGGTCGAAGCTCCAGGAACCGTCCGGGTTCTGGTGGCGGGCGAGCCAGTTCAGGCCCCCCGCGACGGAGCGCTCGGTGGCCCGAGTTCCGCCGTAGGCGCCGGCCATCTCTTCACGATGTCCCTGGCCGCGGCCGCCGAATCCCTTGCCGGTTCCGCCGCCGCTTCCCGTATTCCCGGTGTCGCCCGATCCGGAGAGTCCGGTCATTGCCGCTCCGGGGCCCGGTCCGGGTCCGAGGGCGAAACTCCCGCCGAGGCCGCCAAAGTCCGCGGCCGCGGCGACTCCGGTTCCCCCTCCGCCGCCGTCGACGAAGGTATCGGAATTGTCGAAGAACTCCGCCTCCTGGGCCATCGCCGGGGCTTCGGTGATCGTCAGCGTTTCGGTCGACAGCTCGGAGACTTCGAGCGGCGCGTTGTCGACGTCGAATTTTTCGATGGGGACTTCAGGGACCGTGGTGTCGATCACCGACTCGAGGAGCGGCGCTTCACCCGTGGTCGCGGCCACGTGGATCGCCCCACCGAGGAGTCCGACCAGTCCCAGGAGCAGGGCATGAGCCGCGATGCTGGTGACGTACCACGCCCCGTTTTCCTTGACCCACGTCACCCCGTCCTGAATCGACTTCTGAATGAACGAAGGCCGTTCAGTCGTCTTGGGGGAGGGAGTGGGCGCGGAGGGGGGAGGGGTAGCAGACATGCGGGACTCCGCAGGCAGATCAATCAAAGAGAGCTGTTCTGACTAGTTTGCACAGTTGGAACGGACAGTCAAGGTGGCGGAGCGGCGACTTCGCGCCTCTCTCCCACGTGGAAACGGACCAAGCCCAACCGAGCCCTTCGGGACGTCGCGCCCTTTCGATCTGTTCGACGGAATCCGGCCGCCGGACGAACTTTGTCGAAGATTTTTTCCTCGAACAGGAGCCCGAATTCGCCGGGTGCGCCTTCCTTCGTTAAGACCCGAGTCCGCGGCGCGGTGCCAGACCCATTTCCCCGAACTCGCCGCGCCTCCCAATCGGCACAACCGCGGGGGCATTCGCCGGATAGTGGACGGTCAACGGGGGATTGGGGCAGCTTGTCCGGCTGTCTCGAACCGCGTCCTTGCCGGCGCAGTTCGGTTTGCTCAAACCCAACGTGCCAGGGCAGCCTGGGGTCAAGGGGGCCACGCCCCCTTGCCGCCGGAGGCATTTTCGATGAGGAACCGTGGCAAGCAACGGACGTCCCATTTGTGGAGCCGGCGTTGACGACTCACCGCTCACTTTACAATCCCCGCGGGTTGGTGCGGGGGCATACGACACGGTGTCCGCGCCTGGATACGTGCTCCTTCTGGCATCTCTCGACGGCCAGGCCTCCGGCGGGCAAAGGGGCGTTGCCACTCTGCACTCCCCACCAGGGTGCCCCTGGACCCGGTTCGGTTGGCATTCGGCGAGCACCAAGCGGCGCACGCACCCCACAACCCGCCCGCAATCCCGGCTGGGTAACGCTTTCCGGCACCTCCCCCTAAACTTCGCGTTTTCCGATGCGGACCGCAGGAGAACCGGCGACGGCCGGGACGTGTCCCCCTTCGTTTGCGCATCCGATCTCCGCGGCCCCAGGCCGCCTCCGTCTCAACCCGCCAAGCCCCATGCCCCGTTACGACGCCCACCGCCTGGAATCCAAGTGGCAAGCCTACTGGGAACAGAACCGGACCTTCGTTACGCCCAACACGCCCCCCGTGGCGGGCGGCCCGCGGGAGAAACTCTACGTCCTGGACATGTTCCCGTACCCGTCGGGGAACGGGCTGCATGTCGGGCACCCGGAAGGATATACGGCGACCGACATCGTCTGCCGCTACGGCCGGATGCGGGGGAAGCACGTCCTGCACCCCATGGGCTGGGACGCCTTCGGCCTGCCGGCGGAAGACTATGCCATCAAAACCGGCACCCACCCCGCCGTCACAACCGGCAAGAACATTGAAACCTTCCGCCGCCAGCTGAAGATGCTGGGCTTCAGCTACGACTGGAGCCGCGAGCTGTCGACCACCGACCCGGACTACTACCGCTGGACGCAGTGGATCTTCTTGCAGCTGTTCGACACCTGGTACGACCCCGCCTTCGAATGGACCGGTCCCGACGGCAAGCCGCGGGTCGGGAAGGGGAGGCCGATCGCCGATCTGCCGATCCCCGCGGGAATCACGGGCGATGACGCCCGCCGCTACCAGGACAAGCACCGCCTGGCCTACATCTCCGAAGCCCCGGTGAACTGGTGCCCGGCCCTGGGGACGGTGCTGGCGAACGAAGAAGTCGTCGACGGCAAGAGCGAACGGGGCGGCCATCCTGTCCAGCGCGTCCCGCTGAAGCAGTGGATGCTGCGGATCACCGCCTACGCCGACCGCCTGGCGAACGAACTGGAAGAACTGAACTGGCCGGAGTCGATCAAGCTGCTGCAGCGGAACTGGATCGGCCGTTCGACCGGCGCCGAAGTCGATTTCCTGGTCGCCGGTTCCGGCGACTTCGCCGGGTGGAAAGCCGCCCGGACCGCTAGCGGCTTCCCGAAGGAGCCGGAATCGAACGTCATCCGCGTCTACACCACGCGGCCCGACACGCTGTTCGGTGCCACCTACATGGTCCTGGCGCCCGAGCACCCGCTGGTCGACCGGATCACGACCGCCGACCAGACGGCCGCCGTCCGGGTCTACAAGGAGCAGGCGGCCCGCAAGAGCGACCTGGACCGGACTGACCTGGCCAAGGAGAAGACCGGCTGCTTCACCGGCGCCCACGCGATCAACCCGATCAACGGGGAGCAAATCCCCATCTGGATCGCGGATTACGTCCTGAGCAGCTACGGCACCGGTGCCATCATGGCGGTCCCGGCGCACGACGAGCGGGACTACGAGTTCGCCATCGCCTTCCAGATCCCGATCATCGAGGTCGTCGCCCCGCCGAAGGCTCAACCCGACGAGCCGCGGACGCTGCCGTTCACGGAGCTGGGGGTCGCGGTCAACTCGCAATCCTACAACGGCCTGCCGACCGCCGAGTTCAAGGCCCGCATCACCGCCGACCTGGCGGGCGCCGGCCTGGGCCGCGAGGCGGTCAACTACCGCCTGCGGGACTGGCTGTTCTCCCGCCAGCGGTACTGGGGCGAGCCGTTCCCGATCTGGCACGAACTGGACGCCAATGGCCAGCCGACGGGCCTGCTCCGCGCCGACACGCCGGAGTCGCTGCCGGTCCTGCATCCGCACATGGAGGACTTCAAGCCGACCGGCACCCCTGAGCCGATGCTGTCCAAGGCCCCCGACTCGTGGCTGTACCAGACCGCCGCGGACGGAACGCGCCTGAAGCGGGAGACCAACAGCATGCCGCAATGGGCCGGCTCCTGCTGGTACTACCTGCGGTTCTGCGACAACAAGAACGGCGCGGCCTTCATCGACCCGGAGCTGGAAAAATACTGGCTGCCGGTCGACCTGTACGTCGGCGGCGCCGAGCACGCGGTGCTGCACCTGCTGTACTCGCGGTTCTGGCACAAGGTCCTGTTCGACCGCGGCCACGTCACGTCGCCGGAACCATTCGGCCGGCTGGTTAACCAGGGGATGATCCTGGGCGAGGCCGAGCTGACGGGCTACGCGCGCGTTGCCGGCGGGCCGGAGACCAGGGACGGAGAGGACGGGGCGGCGCTGACGGCGGCGGACGTTCCGGCCGCCGCGTGGGTCTCGGTCCGCGATGTCACCGAGGGGGAGAACGACACCAAGGTCCTGAGGAGCACCAAGGAGCCGGTCGTCGCGGTGAAACTGTCTTCGGACGATGTCGAGAAGCAGGCGGGGAACCTGGTGCTGAAGTCGCACCCGGAGATCGTCGTCGAGAGCCGCGCGTTCAAGATGTCGAAGTCCCGCGGGAACGTCATCAACCCGGACAGCGTCGTCTCGGAGTACGGTGCGGACTCGCTGCGGCTGTACGAAATGTTCATGGGCCCGCTGGAGCAGGTGAAGCCCTGGAGCATGAGTGGCGTGGAAGGGGTCTACCGCTTCCTGGCCCGCGTCTGGCGGATGTTCGTCGACGAACGGGCCGAAACCATGACCGTTCACCCGGCGATCGTGGACATCGCCCCGACCGCCGAGCAGGAGCGGATCCTGCACCGCACCATCAAGACGGTCACCGAGGACATCGAGAAGCTGTCGTTCAACACGGCAATCAGCCGGATGATGGAGTTCACGAACGAGTTCGGCACCGCCGACGTCCGGCCGCGCGCGATCCTGGAACCGTTCCTGCCGCTGCTGTCCCCCTTCGCTCCGCACATCGCCGAAGAGCTGTGGGAGCTGCTGGGCCACCAGACGTCGCTTGCGTACCAGCCGTGGCCGACATTCGACGAATCCAAGATTGCCGAAGCCGAAATCGAAATCCCGGTCCAGGTGAACGGCAAGCTGCGGGCCAAGATCAAGGTCCCGGCGGGAGCCGATCAGGCCACGATGCAGCGGATCGCCGAAGCGGACGAGGCGGTCCAGACCCAGCTCGCCGGAAAGCAGATCGTCAAGACGGTCGTCGTGCCGGGGCGGATGGTCAACTTCGTCATCAAAGGCTAACCACCAGGACATCCGCCGTCTGGACCCAGCGTCGAGCGATGGGATTGAGCAGTGGGAGCCGACTCGGCAGATACGGTATGCGAGATGCCGAAACAGAGCGATTCCCTGGCCGCGCTGCTCGCCCGCTTCCACGAACGGCAGTCCGAGAACTGGCGAAGACAGTTCAGGGCCGTGGTCCGCGAGCGGAACCGCGGTGTTGAGAAACTGGTCTCGCACGGCGTCGTGACCGTCGGCCAGCTTCTTGAACGACTCTCCGGGTTGTCCCAACGCCTTTCGATCGTGGGAATCGAGCTGATCTCCCTCCTGCGGATCGGGCAGGCGGCTCCGCTCCTTGTGGACCTGATGGAATCGAGGCCGCTGCGGATGGCGTGTGCCTCGGCGATCGCGATGTGTTCCCAAAACGAGCGGATCACCGAGCGGCTACTGCGGATCGGGTGCCGCGAGCTCGATTCGTCACATCCCGATCCGCACTGGCTTTGGACCATCATCGAAGCGGTCCGCAGGTCCGACGACCGGCGCGCCGCCGAGTTGCTGGTCCGGATCTACGAGCATCCGGCGTTGCCGGGATCGATCCGCGGCGACGCGGCCGACCGGCTCGGCTGCGAAGGATTCATCGGAGACCGCCGCACGAGCCTCCGTCGTCGCTGTCGGGTAGCTGCGATTCTGGGGCTGACAGACGACTCGATCGACGTCCAGTTCTGGAGCATGTATCTGATCGGGCAACTCGGCAGTCATGATCGGCGCGGTCCTTCTCGACGCGCGCACGACCTTCTGGATGCCATTCCGATCCTGAAGGGGATCGCGGCCGTAGACCAGCGGATTGCCCCCGGCTATTGGTGGCCCATGTCTGCCGAAGCGGAAGATGCTCTGCACTGCCTCGAACACGGCAGCTGGCCGGAAGTCGACGCCGCTGAGAGATGGGCAGGGAAGGGTGAACGCGGTCCAATGAACCATGAGCGCGAGTTTGGTCCGCTGTAGTTCACCAATTGGAAGAGAGGTGGGCGGCCAGTGTCAGGGGCCGGTGGAACGCCCTGGAGTCAGGCAGTACCAATACTGCGTTGGATCTCATCTGTGGTGTATTGACATACACCCTACTCGACTGAGGCCAGACCCAGCCTGCGGAACTCAACGACGAGGTGAGCAGTGCCCAGGAAGGTCCAACCTGTGATCGTTCCGCCGTCAGAGGGAGTGAACATGCGGAGAGCCATCCAAGGTATCTCGGTGGCGTGTGCAAGCGGTTGCCTGATCCTGTCCGCGTGGGCGCTGTCGGGGATTTCGGGGACAGATATCGCAATGTCTCAGACGGGTACGGGTCGCGCAGAGATTCAAAGGGCTGGCGACAACGGGAAAAGGTTGGCATTCAAGGGCGAGACGCCGGGCGTAACAACCTTCGAGCAGTTCGCGAAAGCGCACGGCGGCCGCCAAAGACGCCCCGCACTCATAGACGGCGAAGCGGTCCCTGGTGTGTCGCTCTACGTCCTTGAGAAAGGGGAGCTATCGATCGGCGCGATACCGGTCGCCGAGGGGAAATACACCTTTGTCGACAATGTCCTGGCCAGGATCGTTCTGTCAGTGCGCGGTTCGAAACGGCGCTTGGTTGAGGCACTCGCGGACGAGTACGGCGAGCCTCAGTACCAGTGGTCGGCGTATTGGTGGCACAACGGCGAAGTGGTGTTGTGCGTGACTGGCACCGACGACGATGTCATCATCGACTTCTCGTGTACTGCACTTGCACACGAAATCGATGTTCGCATCTGGAAGACCTATGCGGCAACGACATACGAACTGAATGGCGAAATCCTCGGTGTGACAACGCTTGATGAGTTCCGCAAGAAGTATGAGTTCAGGGGTGAGGACGGAGCTGTGTACCCATCCGAGTGGAATAAGGACGATCCGCCGGCGAAAGGGGTCACGGAATGGAAGCTGTTTGATAGATCGAACGGTCGGCAGGACTACACGCTCTTCGGAGTCAAACCATCTGATGTGACATTCCGGTTCGTTGACGGTCTTCTTGAGTTCGTTCATGTCGACTTCCCCCATTCAGAGTCAGCTCGAGTGGCAGCAGGTCTGAAACGAAAATTTGGCGCGCCCAAGGACAATGGATGGCATGTGGGATGGGAAAGCCCGACGGCGCGCGCTGACCTCTTTCGGGATTTGGGCGCGTTCCACATGACGCATTTGAAGTTGCACTGGGATTACTTATCCCGGTAGTCAGATTGGGAAGGAGCGTGGCTGTCGAGCGGCGCGAGAGGCGAGGGTTGCCCACGCCCCGCGAAGGCTCAGAGCGTGCCGCTCTTCGCGACGCAGAATACGATGCTGGTTCCGATCGTCACCCGCGACCTTCTTGTGGACTGCTGTGATGAAAGTTCTCGTTTCACTTGTCCTGCTGTCGATCGGGGGGCCGGCGCTGTCGGCTGCGGAGCGGCCTTTGAAGGTCTTTATTCTCGCCGGGCAGTCCAACATGGAGGGGCACGCTCGAATCGAGACCTTGGATTACATCGGCGATGACCCGGCGACGGCGCCGCTCCTGAAGCGGATGCGTGGCGCGGACGGCAAACCGACGGTCTGTGATCATGTCTGGATTTCGTATTTCACCGGAAACGGCGCGGAGAACGGCGAGGGCTTCGGCAAGCTCACCGCGGGGTATGGCTCCCGCCAGAAGCCGGAGGAAGACGGCGGCAAGATCGGGCCGGAGTTCACGTTCGGACTGACTCTCGACGAACGGCTCAGCGAGCCGGTCCTGATCATCAAGACCGCGTGGGGCGGGAAGTCACTGCATACCGATTTTCGCCCGCCGAGCGCCGGTCCCTATGTCCTGAGCGACTGGCAGAAAGAGAACTATCCCAGGCAGACGGGGCACGGCATTCCGAAGGACTTCGAGAAGTGGAAGGCCGACAAGATCCGGGAGACCGGTGCCTACTACCGTCTGATGATCCAGCATGTGAAACGCGTGCTGGCCGACCCGCGGCGCGTCTGCCCGGCCTACGATCCGGCGGCTGGCTATGAGCTGGCAGGCTTCGTCTGGCTGCAGGGATTCAACGACATGGTCGACGGACACGCGTATCCCAACCACGGCAAACCCGGCCGCTTCGATCTCTACAGCGAGTCTCTGGCGCATCTCATTCGCGATGTGCGCCGCGATCTCTCCGCTCCCCGGATGCCGTTCGTGATCGGCGTGATGGGCGTCGGTGGTGCGAAAGCCGGCGAAGATGTGCTGGAGTTCCGCAAGGCGATGACCGCTCCGAGCCTGTTGCCCGAGTTTCAGGGGAACGTGACCGCCGTGCCGACATCGCCGTTCTGGTCCGAGGAACTCGGGGCCATCGACGACAAGTACGCCGAGGTCCGGCAGATGGCCTACTACCTCGACACAAAGCACAAGGATTACGCCAATGCCAGGGGGCAGATGACCTCCAAGCAGAAACGCGAATACTTGAGCAAGTTCGAAGCCGACCTCATCTCACCTGCGGAAGTCGCGCTCTGGAATCGCGGTGCCTCAAATGGCGGCTATCACTACCTCGGCTGCGCGAAGACGTTCGCACTGATGGGCCAGGCGTTTGCCGAAGCCAGCCTGACAATGCGGAATCCGCCCTAGAAGACCGCTGCGGCAGGGGGGGACATAGCCGCTGCTTTGAGTGGCCATCAGCGTCCGCTTCGGACGCGGCGGACGATATCCTGTCCTGTCTCCGATAGGGAAGCTTGGATCGACCTACGAATCCAGCGAAGCTGAACCGCTCGGCGGGATGACATGGCACCCGTTGCACGGGCGAGTCACAGACCTGCATTCGATCTCAGTCATCTCGACCATCGTCAATGGAAACGCCTGGAAACAGCCGCTTAAACTCCCGCACTTCCGGCTCGCCGAAGACCTCTCGCGCTTCCAGGACGACGAGTTCACGCAATGAGATCAACTGTCTGATCACGGAGTTGTCTTCTTTCGGCCGGAATCCGGTGCGGTACAGCCACAATGACTCAAGGCAGCGACAACGCTTGAGATCGTGCAAGACGTCGAATGGGACCTTGTACAAATTCAAGGAAACCAACCGCGGTCCGACCTGGTTCAGCACGTAGTTCACATCCGAAGGTTTCGCCAAGTTGCAGTTCGCGATACGAATGTCTCGCAAACTCCGTAGCTGCCCAATCTCGTCAAATGCGCCGGCGTCTATACCGCAGTCGTGAAAGCGGAGCACCTCGATGCTGGTCACCCCGCACAAATGGCGGCCAGTTTGTTCCGATACATTTATTCCTCTTACTAGAACATGACTGCACTCTTTAGCAACGAGCACCTCCCAAGTCCCTTCGTCTGGAACAACGTCCATGATGACCTCAAATCCTCGAAGCGATTGAGCATCCTTCAGAGAATCACTGGTGTTCTTGTATGCGCCTAATCTGACCTGCCCGACGATCCGCGCGCGAACCCATTTGTCGCAAAAGTGGCGACGCTGAGTGACGTAGGTAACAATCGCGGCGACAGCGAAAATGCAGGTCAGGAAGGTCAACGTCCTTGCTGGGGGCTTTCGCATTTGACGGCTTCTCACTGTGAACACGACAACAGCGGCGGTGGTCAATATCTGGTACCGTCTCCGACATGGAAAGTCCGGAAATTGACACCGGCCGGAGAGGGCAGGGGATGCCGTCTCTCACGAACCACCAAGAGGAGCCCAAGGGCAGGAACTGATGTCGAATCTGTTTGTGACGTCCGGCCGAGCGAAAGCCTCCGCGGGAACGCGGAACGGGATGGTCTACCGGTACTCCCCGGACCTCTCCCGGCGGGCGATCTTCTCCCCATGCTCCGGGTACCGCTACGCCCTCCTGATCCTCGACAGCCCCGATGACGTCCCCGCGGCGGAGTGCTGCGCCTTCATCGGCCTCAATCCGTCCACCGCCGACGAGTTCAAGGACGATCCGACCGTCCGACGATGCCGCGACTTTGCCCGCCGGTGGGGCTACCGCGGGCTCATGATGCTGAACGCCTATGGCTTCCGGTCGACCGATCCCAAGGGACTCCGGACGCAGGAGGACCCCGTCGGCCGGGACACCGACCGCATTCTTCGCCGCTACGCGCAGCAGACCGGGCGGGTAGTCGCGGCCTGGGGAACGCACGCCGACGTCGAACGGGTCGCCGCGATGAGGAAAGTCCTCGAGGGTGTGCCGACGCTCTGCCTCGGGGTCACGAAGGACGGCTATCCCAAGCACCCGCTCTACATTGCCGGCAAGACGGAGCCGATTCCGTGGGGCCTCTCGACCTGAGCCCGTATCCCGGAATTCGCGATTACCACGGCACAAGGAGCTGGATTAGGATTGCCCCGCGGAACTCGCAGGCAGGGCAGTCATCTCGCAGGCAATCATGCTGAACATCTTTGAGTCGATCACCAGGCGGCTGGTGGACGCCTGGAAGTCGGAAGAGCCGACCGGAAGGAAGAGCGCCTTCCGCTGTCGCTGCGGGCGTCCCGTCTTCTTTCGCAACAGTCTCTGCCTGGGGTGCCAGGCCCCCCTGGGATATGAGCCGGAGCTCCAGCAGGTCCGAGCCCTGACGGAAGAGACAGAAACGGGCGTCTGGACGGTCGACGGCCAGGAAGACGGCGTGAAGTGGAAACGCTGCGAGAACCTCGATTCTCCCGCCGGCTGCAACTGGCTGACACGCGCCGATGACGAGGAACCGCTCTGCCGGGCCTGCCGGCTCAACCGCACCATTCCCGATCTCGGCGATCCGGACAACGCCCAGTGGTGGCGGAAGATCGAGAACGCCAAGCGCCGCCTCGTCGCCCAGCTCCTGAGCCTGGGGCTGCCCGTCGCGTCGAAAGTGAGCGAGGATCTCGAACGCGGCTTCATGTTCGACTTTCTCCGTTCGCCCAAGGAGGGCCCCCGCGTCCTCACGGGGCATGCGGACGGGCTCATCACGCTCAATGTCGAGGAAGCGGACGACTCGATCCGGGAGAGAACCCGGAGCCTGATGCGCGAGCCGTACCGGACGCTCCTGGGGCACTTCCGCCATGAGGTCGGCCACTACTATTGGGACCGGCTGGTCGCGGGGACGCCGTGGCTCGACAAGTTCCGCGAACTCTTCGGCGATGAACGGCAGGACTACGCCGCCTCACTGAAGCGGAACTACGACCACGGCCCGCCGGCGAACTGGGCGGACCACCACATCAGTTCGTACGCGTCGGTTCATCCGTGGGAAGACTGGGCGGAGAGCTGGGCGCACTACCTGCACGTCGTCGACAGTCTCGACACCGCCCTGCGTTTCGGCCTTCGCGGCGAGGACGTGGAGCAGGCGGTCGAGCCCTTCTCGGTCGACGACCTCTACGACCCGTCCGCCCCGGACGCGCAGCGGGTGATCCTGCTGGTCAACTCCTGGGTGCAGATGACGACGGTTCTCAACGAAATGGCCCGCAGCATGGGCCAGCACGACTTCTACCCCTTCGTCATGTCGCGGCCGGTCCTCCGCAAGATGCACTTCGTCCAGATGATCGTGAAGGAAGCGCGGGGCGGCACGTCGCTGATCGGCTGAGTCCCCGCTTTCCCCGCGGGCCCGGCTTCGGAACTCGATCGCAGCGTCAGCGGCGAGCGGAGCGCCCCTGTTCGACCTGCTCGGCGATGTTCACCTTGCGGTGCTCCGCGGGCAGGATCCAGGCGTTGTGCTTCCAGAAGGAGTACTCCACCGCGGCCATGTCCTGCTCCGGATCCACCAGCGGGCGCGGGTAGCGGTAGTTCATCATGACGCTCGTGTAGGCATGGACCGCGGGACGTCGTCCGCAGTCCCGCTCCCAGCGACGGGCGACTTCTTTCGCGTACTGCTGGATCAGGTAAGGCTGGGCCGCCAGGGCCTCCGTCTGCCGGCCCGACAGGTCGTGGAAGGAGTTCCACAGGATCGTGAGCTCACCCTCCTCATGGACCGGGAACCACGGCGGGAGCACCTTCCAGGCGGCCGGTTGGAGCCGGGTGAAATCACACCAGACGACGTACGATTCCGGTTTCCCCAGCCGTGTGGAGAGACGCTGCAGGTCCTCAGGCGTGGTGGCCTGTTCCACGACGTAGAACGGCGTCTGGGAGGGGGCGGCACCCGCCAGTTCAAAGGGCTGGACCAGTCTTAACTCCCGAGACAGCACACCCTCCTGCTCCCGATTGTCCAGGGTCAGCAGCAGTCCGTGCAGCCGCGCCAGTCCCTCTTCCCGCCGGTCTCCGGCGGGAGCGAGTTCCTCATAGAGCCGAAGGCCCTCGGCACTCAGCCGGGCGAGATCCGCGTTCCCGCGGTTGGGGGACGCCTCCGCCTGCCGTTTCAGAATCGCGGCGACATTGCTGAGAGCGTCACGGAGCGAGATCCCTTTCCGGAGCTCGATCGTCTCCCGGGTCTTGGCCGACCAGTACTCGGAGAAGTGCGAGAACTCCTCCGCGCTGTTGGTGCGGGGGACGTAGATCATGCGGTAGCCGACCAGCCCCTCGAAGACGGTGGTGAGGCCCGGATGGTCGGACCACTGGAAGCGGGGACCATCGATCGGAATGTAGATGGCCCGCGTCGAGATGTCGGGAGACCGGGACCAGTCCGGAACGCGGTGGCCCTGGCCGTTCGGCTGGAACAGGCCGGCGTCTTCCACATGGAGCGTGATGTGCCCGGACGTTTTCTGTCGGAGCATCATCCGCCAGGCGAAGAGCTGCCCTTCTTCCGTCCAGCTGGCGTCGCCGGGGATGAAGAAGTGCCGGAGCGGAGCCGCGACCTGAAACACCAGCCAGGCCGCGACCAGGCCGGTCAGGAGGCGGGGCGGCTTCGAGGACGTCTCCCTGTTCGCCGGATCCTCCGGGAGCCGCCAGCCCAGGAGCGCTCCCAGACCCGGAACCGCGATGGCTCCCCAGCGGCACCAGTTCGGATCGGGCGCGATCCATCGCGGCCTCCGGAGCCAGCGGCCCAATTGCACCGGCCAGCTGGGATCCAGAAAGATCAGCGAGCCGGTGAAGCCCAGAAACGGAAACACGCCGATAGGAAGCGTCAACTGGTTGATGCCGTGGAACACCCCCAGCATCGCCACCGCCAGGAGCCGCGTCCGGGGGAGCAGGAGCAGGAAGCCGATCAGCATGTCGAACACGAGGCCCGTCCAGGCGAGCGCCAGACTGACGTGGATCGCCTCGATCGACGCGGGAAGCGGAATCCATCGTTCCGCAGTCTCCAGCAGGACCTTTCCCGTGGCGATCATCGGCTCGCCGGTCAGCCAGTCGGCGTTGAACTTGGCGATCGAGGCGTACAGGTACACGATCAGAAACTGGGCCCGCAGCAGAAACACGCTCCAGGAGGGGACCCGGCCGTCGGTCGGCCGGCGCGGCCAGCGGAGCGCCCAGCATCGGTCTGCCGGCATCCAGATCAGCAGGAAGGCCAGGAGCGAAATCAGGTAGAAGTGGTTGTTGAAATAGGTCTGATCGAGCAGGAAGTACCAGGTGTATCCGAGGAAGACGACCACGGCGGCCGCGCGGTAGAACAGCCCCAGGGCCAGCAGCAGCCCCGCCGCGCCGGTGATCAGGAAGTGCCCGTCCAGCCAGGGCCCCGGCAGCGGCTTCACCCAGGCGAAGCCGGGGTAGGTGAAGTGCCAGCCGGCGCGGCCGTACACCGCCTCGGCGAGATTCGTGTCCCCCACGGGCTGGAGGTACGCGAACATAGACCAGGCCACCGCGGTCCCGAAGACGATGCGGAACACGGCCAGCGAGGCTCCGTTCACGGTCCCGGACAGGCTCTCTGGGAATCGCCCAGCGAGTCGGGCCGAGAAGCCAGGCGTCGACGCCTCGCGGTCGCCTGTGGATCTGGCCAACGGAATCCTCCGAGATCGGTCGGGCAGGGCTCCGGGCTGTCGCTTTCCGGACTGTCGCTCTCCGGTTTTTGACTCCGGTGTCTCGTCTTGAGGGACCTGCCTGGCCGCGCAGAAAAACAGCCTCGCGGGCTTCTACCCGCGAGGCTGGATCCCAACAAGATCAATCCGAATCGGGATCATCCGGCCCGCAGGAGCGACGGGTGCCCGGCTCACCACGAGTAGCCGGCGGAGAAGACCATCCCCAGGAACCCCAGGTCGTCATCGAGAATGCTGCCGACGAACTCGCTGTCACCGACGTCGTCGCCCGGCCCCACGTTGTGATTCGTTGCGTTGCCGGTGTTGGCCCAGTACTGGGCTTCGAGCGCGGCGCGGAGGAAGAACCCGCCCGACCGGCGATACTCGAGGCCGAGCTGCAGGTCCGCGTTCGAGATCAGCGACTGTTCGTTGTAGGTGTAGGTGTTATCCGGGCCGACGCTGTTGATGTCCTTGCCGCCGTAGAGCAGCGAGCCACGGACGGTGGCCAGTCCGCGGAGTCCGTCGAACCAGAAATCGTGGGACTTCCACTCATAGGCCAGCGTGGGGCCGATCGCCGCCACATCCAGATCCGTGAAGAGCTGCCCTTCGTCGGAGTCCAGGCCGTACTTCTGGCCCATCCACGCGGTGCGGATCCCGGCCGCGAAGGTGCCGCTGCTGCCGACGGCCCTGGTCGCTTCCAGGTCCAGGACATCCATGTTCAGGTCGTAAACGACGGTGGTGATCGTGTCGACGTCCTGAATCGTGGCCCCGGCCGCGATGGCGATCGCATCGTCCGCGATCAGGCCGTTCGCGTCATTCGCGGGCCCCGTGGCGGCATTGGCTCCAAAGTGCCAGTAGCGGGCGCGGAAGCCCAGATTGGAGGTCGGCGCCATGTAGCCGACTTCGATGCGGGGGGAGTACTCCATGTCGAGGTTGAAGCCGTAATTGACGACGTTCCCATCGGCGATCTGAGCGGGAAAGGCGCTGTTCTCGCTCAGGTACGGCTTGACGATGACATTGTCGTACTGCACGTAAACGCCGCCCTGGGGATCCAGGGATGCGACGGCGGGGGCGCTGTACCGCTGATTCGCTTCCAGTTGCTCGATCCGGGCCCGCAGGGAGGCGTAGTCCTCCGGCTCGTACATCTCCACCCGCTCGTCCGGCGAAGCGAGGTCCTGGGCGGAGGCCACTCCGGCTGCCAGCTGCACAGCCGTCACCACAGCTGCCATGGCCACAAAGTAGCGCATCTGCTTCATCCTGAAGAGAATCGCCCGGCACGTCGTCGGGACATGGGCCACACGCGGAAACTCTCAGCACGTTTTTCCGCTCGAATGCAATTCGACGAAACTTGATGCGAATCTTTAGCTAACGTCAAAAAATGACCGTTCCGATGCTCCAGCAACTCAGTGCCGGGGGGGGCTGGGTGGTTTGAGCGATCTGGGGCGGCCCCGGCGGCCCTCAGCTGGACCTTGCCGGCGTCTGACCGGCTGTTTCCCGAGGGGCCATTGCGAATGCCCTCCGGGAACGCGACTTCCTACTATGGAGCACGTGTTCATCGCTCGGAACCGTTCTCAGAGGTCGTGATGGCGCTCGCTCGTTGGGTCGTGATAGTGGTCGGCATCTGCGTGGCGGTGGGGGGCGGTCCGGCCGGCCGCGGGGTCCTCGCGGAAGAGATCCGGCACTCGCTGTTCATCGCCGGGCCCAACTTCACCGGGATCCTGGACGAAGAGGGCCAGGAGACCTGGAACGCGGGACGGACCGGGGCCCGCGACGGGTTCGTGCTGCCCAGCGGCAATGTCCTCATCGCCTGGACGAATGAGGTGATCGAGTACGCGGCCGCGGACAAATCGGTCGCCTTCCGGTATCCGCTCTCGCCCGAGAACAGCGAGATCGGGACGGTCGAGCGGCTGGACAACGGAAACACGCTGGTGACGGAACTGGGCAAGAAACCCCGTCTGCGGGAGATCGATCCCGCAGGCAAAGTCGCGGTCGAGTTTCCGCTCCTCCCCGAAAGCGACAACGCCCACATGCAGACCCGGATGGCGCGGAAGCTCGCGGGCGGGACCTACCTGGTGCCGCACCTGCTGGCGTTCAAGGTCAAGGAGTACTCGGCCGAGGGGAAGGTGCTGCGGGAGTTTGCGACCGACAAGGAGGAACTGGGGGGCCGGACCGCGGAGAACTGGCCGTTCACGGCGATTCGCCTCGAAGGAGGCCGGACGCTGGTGAACCTGACGCACGGGAACAAGACGGTGGAACTGGATGCCGACGGGAAGGTCGTGTGGAAGATCAGCAACGAGGACTTCGCGGAGAAGCCGTTCGTCGATCCCTGCGGGGGGCAGCGTCTGCCGAACGGGAACACGGTGATCGCGAGCTACGGGGCGCAGAAGGGGATCAAGGTGTTCGAGGTGACGCCGGAGAAGAAGCTCGTCTGGAGCTACAGCGGCCCGTTCCGTGCGCATGAGCTCCAGGTGCTGACGACGAACGGAAAGCGGGTACCCGGCAAGCCGCTGAAGTAGGCTCGTCGGTCGGCTCCGCAGGGTCGCAGCAGGGCACGAGAGGAACTCACCAGCGGCGGGAGGACCCGGAGTGTCAACGTCGCAAGATCGACCTCAGATCCTTTCGCTCGGCGTCCGGCCGATCGCGGCATGCGCCGTCCTCCTCGTGTTCTGTCTGGCTGCCGGAAGAACTGTTCACTCCTATCTGGTGAGGCGAGACATCGTCTCTGCCGGCGGAACAATCCGGGAAGACCGCGGAGCCTCGGGTTTTGGCCTCTCTGCCGAGGAGGTCCAATTTGCCGACCGTCCGGTGTCGAGCCGCCAGATCCAGGCCCTGACGGCTCTGCGGCAGATCCGCGTGCTGCATCTCACCGCCTGCGAGATACGGGTGGGGACTGACCCGGACCGGCTTCCGACCGTCGAATCGATCGTCTTGGACCAATGCCGCCTGGATCGCGACTTCATCGAACTCCTGGCGTCATGGAGGTCGCTGCGCACCGTGGCCATGAGGCGAATGACACTTTCGGACGAGCACTGCTTGGATCTGGCCAGGCTGGAACAGATCGAGACCCTCATTGTTTCCGAGTCGGAACTGGGGGCGAAGGGGATGATCGAGTTGCGGCGTCTGCCACGTCTGAAGACGTTCGTGGCCCGCGAATCGAACATCGCGTCGGATTCCTTTGCCGGAGTTTCGACGTCCCCGGGCCTGGAAGTCATCGAAGTCGCATGCAGCGATCTGACCGATGCGGTGATGGAGCACATCCGCCTTTCGGGCACGGTGCGGGTCCTGGACATCTCCGGCAACCCGATCTCGGCCGGGGGGGCGAGCCTTCTCTCCCGGTGCGACTCGCTCCGGTATCTCGACGTGTCCGGCACTGCGATCGGTTGCTCGCAACTCCGCGACGTGACGTTTCCTCGCGGGATGGAAACCCTTGTCTGTCAGTGTGCGGATGTCGATGGCTTGAGCGGCCGGTTTCCCACCCTTCGAATCCGGGAAGGGTGGCGGACGTGTGAGGATTAGGGCGCTTTCAGATCGGATGTGCAGTCGTCCATTCTCAGCGATCCACCGAGAACGGACTGTTCTGACTGAAAACTGACGACTGAAAACCAACCTTGAAAGTGCTCTAAGATGACAACGAAGTGGGGGCACAGCACTCGCCCCGCGGGAATATGGCCCCTGAGGGGGCGATTTGACGCGCGTGGCTTGCAGACTCTCTCACGGCCCTCCGGCGCGGGGCGTCGCTTGGACCGTTCCTCATCGAAGCGCCTCCGGCGGCCAGGGGTTGCCCCCTGGACCCCGGCTGCCGAATCCCGCCGACTCGCGCAACAACACGCTTCCGGCGGGTCGGATCACGCTACTTCACCCGCTTGACCCCCGGGATCGTCCAGCTCCCGTCGATGATCGACGGGGCCTTCTCACGCGGCCAGTAGAGCCGCATCATCAGAATGAACTCTCCCTTCGGAGCGGGGAGCCAGTTCGCCTCTTTGTCCTGGCCGGGCGATTCGTTCTGGATGTAGACGTCCACCGACCCGTCCGCGTTCGCCTTCAGGGCGTTCCGCGCGCTGATCGTGTACCGGTTCAGCGGGTTGTCGACAAAGAAGTACGCGGCGTCGTACATCGTCAGCGACCAGAACCCGTCTGCCGGCGGAGTCTGCCCCTTCTCGAAGTGGAGCACGTACTTGTTGGCCCCGCTGTACTTCTGCCCGGCCGCGTCGGCTTCTGACGTCGGATACACGGCATCCTGGGGGCGATTGGCGCCAAGGCCGATGGCGGTGATGAAGGCCCGCTGCAGGTAGTCGGTTCCGTAGAGGCCCGTGTTCGTCGTGAAGGTCCAGCCGTTCTCCATCCGACCGGCTTTCTTGAAGTGCCCCATGATCGCCTCAACGCCCGGCTTCGGAGCCGCCTTCAGGGCTGCGGCGACCGCCGGATCGACCTGGGCGGCATCGAAGTCCTGCCCGGGGACGATGCCGATCGTCTTCAGCTTCGCGACCATCGGGGTGTCGGCCGCGGCGGGCGGGTTCTGCCGCATCAGCTTGGCCAGCAGCGAGAAATACGCCGCTCCGTCGAGCGCGTTGACCTGTTCCCGGACGGCGGTCTTCATGTCGATCGCCGGATCAGCCTTTCCGACCGGCGGCGTGTAGGGCTTTCCATAGGCGCTCAGCGGCGTGAGCGAGTACTGGTCCATGATGGCATGGACCGCTTTGTAGTCTTCCGGCGTCCCGGTGCAGTACGTCCGGCCGAGGATCCACACCAGCGCCGTCGGCGCCTTGATCTCCTTCAGGCCTTCCGGAATCGTTCCATTCCAACCGGGGCCGGTGATGACGTAGGTCTGGGCCATCGTTCCGGTCGTCCGCTTGCCGGGGACGGCAAAGACGTCGGTCCAGCCGCTGAGCATCGGCATGAGGAAGTAGCGGTCGTTCATGTCGGGCAGGCTCAGGACGTACGGCTCGGCGGAGAGGTCGAGCCACGCGGTGGAGTAGAGTGTGTCGGCATTGGGAGCGGTGACGTCCCGGAACTGGGCGGTCGGGTACGCCCGCATCCGCAGGAACTGGCCCATCGGCGCGTGCGTTCCGCTCGGGGCGGGGGTGTTCGTCATGACGCGACGCGTCATTTCCATCGTGACCAGCGGATATCCGTAGACGTAGGCCTCCTCGGCGATCTGCCCGAGGTCACTCTTCGCGGCGTTTCCCTGAGCCAGGCTCTGCGGGGCGTTCCCCAGCGTGAAGAGACTGCAGGCCAGCACAGCCCATCCCAGTACTTTGGTCGTCATTCCGTTTCCTCTGAAGAAGTTCATCTGAAGGGTTCGTCGCGATCCGTCTTTTACTGGACCACTGGTCCGAAGCCGGCGCCGTCCGGCAGCGTGCTCGCTCGATGGAGCCCCCCGGTCAACGGGGAACTCGGACGTCGACGGCGGTGGGGCATGAAGCACCCGAGAAGTTTGCCCAGTCACGGTGAAAGTGTAGCGAAGAGAAAACGCCTTGGCTCTTCATCCGCCGCGCCGCCACCGTCGGCTTGCGACGTCCAGGACGGCCCCTGAATTCCACGCCAGGGTCGCGACCGTGAACTCGGTGGGCGATCGCCGTCGGGTTGCGCGGAGAATATCCGTCCGCCGAAGTGCGCTCTCCGACCCTGAGCTGCGGGATCGGATGTCCCGTCTACCTTCCGCCTTCCGCCTTAAGCCTTCCGTCAACCTCCGCCAGCCACCCCACCGGCGGCTCGCTTGCCCGTGTCGGGATGATCGCAAAGTTCAGGAGGAAGAAGGCCGTCAGCAAGTCGCTCTGGGCGACCGCCGTCGCGGGAGTCGGCGAACTGAAGTACGCCGCGGCAGCCACCCATAACCCGATCGGAATCTGCAGCAGATTCACCGGCTGCCGACTCATCAGGGAACTCATCCCCGCCACGGCAATGCACAGGGCACCACACACCACGTCATTGATCACGAGCCAGTCGGGACCCGCACCGTTCGGCAGGATCCAGTGACCGGCGATCAGCCACACGCCGAGAATCGCTTCGCACACCCGGGGCCACATCATCCCAGCTCCTTCGCCAGCGCCACCGCTTCCGGAGGAGCGCCGCCCCAGAATGTCCGCCACAGAACCGTCCGGTCATGCGTTCGATCCCACACCTGCTTCAGGAACCTGAGCGACGACCACACCTCGTCATACGCCCAGTACACGAGCAGCACGGAAATCGCCGCCGTCACCAGACAGGGAAAGCACCAGAAGCCAACCACCGTTCCCTGCAGCACCACCAGGATCACGCTCACGATCCCCAGCGGTATGACATCGATCCCGAAGAGAATCACCAGCCACGGCCGGAACTGCCAACGCCGCGTTGATCCCGCCAGCCCCAGCAGGGCCTCGGAGAAGTAACCGACCGCTCCGAGAGCGGCATCCGGCACGAGCATCCAGTGACGCATCTTCTCCGAGACGTCCGAATCCAGGACCTTCGCCGTCTGCTCGCCGAAGACCGGATCCCAGACCGAGCCGATGACCCGCCACTGGTAGAGGGCCATGTAGGTCGCGATCAGGCCCGCGACCGCCGCGAGGGCACAGATCGGCAACCGCTGCGACCACGACGACGGGTTGTACTTCCAGGGCGGGGCGTTGATGTCGAGCGAGAGAGACATATCCGTCGTCCAACGAGCGGCCAGTTAAACCGTCAGTGGGGATCACTTCGGAAACACGAACCCGTTCCGTTCATACCAACCCTTCGGATCCTGCTTCAGGCGACGAAGGAGCTCGGGGAGCGTCTCGCGGAGCGAGCGGCTTGGATTCCACCCGAGCCGGGTTCGGGCCTTCCCGATATCGACCGCGAGGTGCTGGTCGGCCAGGTCGATCATCCACGGCTTAATGAACGCCGGATCGTCCTCGCTGGCCATCTTGTCTTTGACCCACGCCCCCGCCTTGGCCACGAACTTGGGAATCCGGATCGTCGGCCACTCGTAGCCGTGCAGCTCCTCCCCGATCGCCTCCTGGAGGTCGTCATAGCTCATGACGTCGGGCTCGGAGATCAGGAACACCTCGTAGTCCCCGAGCGTGCGACGGTGCTCGATCACCTTGGCGAAGCACTCGGCCAGATCGGTCAAGTGGACGAACGCCTGTCCGTGATCGGCATTGCCGGGGAACAGGTAGCTCTCGAGTTGCTTCTCATAGATCCGGGTGATCTGCTGCCCGACCGGGATCGAATGTCCGTTCTCGTCATAGACACCGGCGATCCGCAGGATGACCGCCGGGATCTTTCCGCGCTCCTCCCGGATCACCTCCTCCGCGTCGAGCTTGGACTGCGGGTAGTCCCATGTCGCCAGGGTGGGGGAGGACTCATTGATAAGCTTTCCGGGTTCCGATGGCTCCATGACCAGCAGGCTGCTGGAAAAGACGAACTGCTCGACCTCAAAGTGCTGCAGATGCCGCAGGATCCGCCGCGTTCCCTGGATGGTGAGCTGCTCATAGAGCGGACTCGGCTCCCCTTTGAAGTCGTAGTAGGCCGCCAGATGGATCACGCTGGCGATGTGAGAGCCGTGGTGCTGCCGCAGGTAGCGGAAGGCGGCATCGATCTCCTCGGCGTTCGTGAGGTCCACCTGGACGTAGTCGATGTGCTCGCCGTCATGCGGGGAAGGTGGTCGGTCGAAGCCCACCATCGAGCAGGCACCGGTCAGCCGCTCGATAATCCGCCCGCCGATCAGCCCCTCGGGGCCCGTCAGCAGAACAAGCGGCCTTTCGCCTCTGCGGGATGCGAAGTCGTTGGATTCCATCACCGGTTCCACAAGGGTCTTGGAAGCTCACGGGCGGCGACTCCACGCCGCTGGCGACATAACGAAGCCGTAAGCAAAGGCCATTCCGACGCTGACCAGACGCGACGCGGTGGAATCACTCTCGGCCGCTTCCCTCGCCGCCCGGTGAACCGTTGGAAGCGGGGCCCGCGAGTGTTTGAGCGAACAGGGAGCCCGAACTACGATCCGTGACGCATCAGTTGTTGTTTGTGTGTTCGGCGGAGGTCTTTGATGCTGCGGTTGCTGGAGACGTCGATGCGGACCGTGTTGCTCGTGGCGATCACCTTCTGGACCCCGAGCGTGATGGATGCCGGCTGGAAGGCGGGGCTCGCGCGAGTCGACATCACGCCGGCCGGAAGCATGTGGATGGCGGGCTACGCCGCGCGGACCACGCCGTCGGAAGGGGTCGAGCAGCCGCTGTTCGCGAAGGCGCTCGTTCTCGCCGACGACAGCGGAACGCAGATCGCGATCGTCACCCTCGACCTGATCGGGATCCCGCGTTGGCTTCGTGAAGACCTGGCGAGCGAGGCGAGCAAGAAGTACGGCATCGCCCCCGAGCACCTGCTCCTGAATGCCTCGCACACGCATTGCGGTCCTGAGCTCCGCGAGCCGCTCGACAGCGACACCGTCAACGCCGCTCAGCGGGGCGCTCAGGCCCGCGAGTATTCACAAGGTTTGTACGCGAAGCTGGTCGCGCTCATCGGGGAGGCGCAGAAGGCACTCCAGCCGGCCAAGGTCGGGTATTCGCACGCCCGCTGCGGCTTCGCGATGAACCGCCGCCTGCCAACCGCCAATGGCTATCAGAACAGCCCGAACCCGGACGGACCCGTCGACCACGACGTGCCGGTGCTGCGGATCGCGTCCGAAGACGGCAAGACGGTCCGTGGGCTGCTTTTCGGCTACGCCTGTCACAACACGACGCTGGGCTTTCAGAAGTTCTGCGGCGACTACGCGGGCTACGCCCAGGAGTATCTCGAAGCCGACCACCCCGGCGTTCAGGCGATGTTCGTCCTCGGCTGCGGCGGCGACCAGAACCCCTATCCGCGGAAGACACTGGAACTTGCCCAGCGCCACGGCCGCAGCCTCGCCACGGCGGTCGAGACCGCTCTCGAAACACCCTTCACGGACCTGACCGGTTCATTCAAAGGGGCGATCCAGGAAGCGGCCCTGCCGTACGAACCGATCCCCAGCCGGGAGGAGTTCGAGAAGCGGGCTGGAGGAAAGAGCACCCTCGAAGCTCAGCACGCCCGGCGGATGCTGAAGCGGCTCGACGAGATGGGAAGCCTGCCGGCGAGCTACCCCTATCTGGTGCAGGTCCTGCGGCTGGGCGATCAGCTGACGCTCGTCGGTCTCTCCGGCGAGGTCGTGGTCGACTACTCGTTCCGCCTGCAGCGCGACCTCAAGAGTCAGCTGCGTCCGGGAGAGCGGCTGTGGATCGCCGGCTACTCGAATGACGTCTTCGGCTACGTCCCCAGTGCCCGCGTGCTGGCCGAAGGAGGGTACGAGCCGTATTCGTCGATGCTGTACGGTTCGCGTCCCGCGTCCTTTGCCCCGGAGGCGGAAGAGGTGATCGTTGGCCGCGTGCTCGACATCCGGCGTCGGCTATCCGACGGGTCTGCGAGATGAGAGGGAGTGTTCGCCGGGGCTCGATCCGCGTCCTTGCCGGCACGACTCGATAGCTCAAACCCAACGTGGCACGGCAGCCTCGGGTCAAGGGGGTCTCACCCCCTTGCCGCCGGAGGCGCTTCTATGAGGAACCGTGGTGAGCAACGGACGACCGCTTTGTGGGACCGGCTATGAGGACTCCCTCACATCACACCGCTTGGTGTGGAATCCCCGCGGGTTGGTGAGGGGACATCCGGCACGGTGTCCGCGCTTGGACACGGCCTCCTTCAGGCAATTCTCGACGGCCAAGCCTCCGGCGGGCAAGGGGGGCGTGCCCCCCCCTTGCATCCCCCCACCAGGGTGCCCCTGGACCCGGTGGGGCGTTGCCAGCGCGGACAATCAGCCTTCCCACTGATCCGTGATCTTGTTCCGTCCGTCGAGGATCGCGACCTTCGGCTTATGAGTCTTGGCCTCTTCCGGCGTCATCTGGGCGAACGCGAGGATGATCACCCGGTCCCCCGGCTGCGCGAGGCGGGCCATGGCGCCGTTGAGCTGGATGTCGCCGCTCCCGGACTGCCCGGGAATCGTGTAGGTCTCCCCCCGCTGGCCCGTGTTGACGTTCGCCACGAGGACATGCTCGTACGGCAGAAGGCCCACGGCGTCGAGAAGGTCCTGCGGGACGGTGATGCTCCCGTGGTAGGTCAGCTCGGTCCGCGTGACCGCTGCCATGTGGAGCTTCGCCTTGAGCATCTGGATGAGCATGACGTATCGAATCAGAGAGAACGCGTTGAGCTGCCAGGCATCCGCCGTCAGCTTTCAGCAGGAAGTGTAGGCAATCGGGAAGGCCACGAAGCAAAACAGCCAGAGATTTCCATCTCTGGCTGTCTGCGGATCGCGGAAAGCGGGCTGCTATCCCTGCTGGATCTTCTTGCAGATCGCTTCGGCCATTTCGCGGGTCCCGACGGCGGTCGGGTCGGTCCGGCTGGCCTTCATGTCGTAGGTGACGTCCTTCCCTTCGGCGATGACGTCGGACACGGCGCGGTCGAGCTTCTCGGCCGCCTTCGTTTCGCCCAGGTGCTCGAGCATCAGCTTGGCTGAGAGAATCAGGGCGGTCGGGTTGACCTTGTTCTGACCCTTGTACTTCGGAGCCGAACCGTGGGTTGCTTCGAAGATCGCCGCGTCGTCGCCGTAGTTGGCGCCCGGGGCGACGCCGAGACCGCCGACGAGGCCGGCGCACAGGTCGCTCAGGATGTCCCCGTACAGGTTCTCGGTCAGGATCACGTCATACTGCTCAGGCTTCTGCACGAGCTGCATGCACATGTTGTCGATGAGCCGCTCCATGTAGGGGAGCTTGCCCTTGGTGTCGGCGACCTTGCCGACGAGGGTCGGGTCGGCCTGCACGCCGACGGCGAGGTCTTCCTGCTCGAACTTGGCGCCGTAGGCGACGGCGACCGCGCGGGTCTCGTCGTACCACAGGCCGTCGGTGAACTTCATGATGTTCGCCTTGCAGACGCTCGTCACCGACTTGCGGTTGTTCTTGACGGCGTAGTTGAAGGCGAAGTCGGCGATCTTGCGGGTCCCTTCGACCGAGATCGGCTTGATGCTGATGCCGGTCGTCTTCTCGCCCGTCTTGATCTTCTTGCCTGTGGCGATCTCGTTGATCTTCTTCAGGAGGTCGATGGTCTTCGCATCGCCCGCCTGGAACTCGACGCCGGCGTACAGGTCTTCCGTGTTCTCACGGACGAGGACCAGGTCGACGGAGCTCCCCGAGAAGCTGGTGCGGACACCCTTGTAGATCCGGCAGGGGCGGACGCAGGCGTACAGGTTCAGTTCCTGCCGCAGGAAGACGTTGACGCTGCGGAACCCCTTGCCGATGGGAGTCGTGATCGGGGCCTTGAGGGCGACCTTGTTCTTGCGGATCGACTCGAGAACGCTGTCGGGCACCTTCCCCTTGGCTTCGATGACCTCGATGCCGCACTCCTGCACGTCCCAGTTGATCTTCACGCCTGTGGCTTCGACACAGCGCTTGGTGGCTTCGGCGATCTCCGGTCCGATCCCGTCTCCGGGGAGCAGGGTGACGTTGTACATGGTTTCTCCAGCAGGAATTCCGTCGTTTCGAGGGCCGAGCGAATCTGCTCCCGAACGCGCGAACAGGTCGCGATTTTGCGAGCGGGCGACGGTATCAGACCGATTTTCGCGATGCAAGGAGGGGAGTTGTCAGTCGCAAGTTCTCAGTTGTCAGTCATCAGTTCCCAGCCAGGGGATGTCTCTGACTGATGACTGAAAACCTGAAACGAAAACCTCTCTCATACCGACCGTTCCAGGCACCAGACGAAGACCCCCTTGGCCACGTGCATCCGGTTCTCTGCCTGGGGGAAGACGATGCTGCGGGGGCCGTCGACGACCTCGTCGGTGACTTCCAGACCCCGGCGTGCCGGGAGGCAGTGCATGAACTTGGCCTTGGGGCCGGCCGACTTCATCAGCCGCGCGTTCACCTGATAGTTGGCGAAGATCTTGCTGCGGGAGTCCTTCTCCTCTTCCTGACCCATGCTGGCCCAGACGTCGGTGTAGACCACGTCCGCCCCCCGGACCGCCGCCTGCGGGTCCGCAAACTGCTCGACTTCGAGTTTGGGGAACTTCTTCTTCAGGGACTTGAGGAAGGCCGGCTTGAGCTGGTAGCCCTCCGGGGCGCCGATGGAGAACGCCATCCCCAGGTGACCGCACACCTCCGCCAGCGAAACCGCGACGTTGTTCCCATCGCCGATGTACGCCAGCTTCACCCCGTCGATCCGCCCGAGCGCCTCGCCGATCGTGAAGGCATCGGTCAGCGCCTGGCAGGGGTGGGAGTCGTCCGAAAGGCCGTTGACGACCGGCTTGCCGGAGTACTTCGCAAAGTCGTCGATGAGCTGCTGCGAGAAGGTCCGCAGGACGATCACGTCGGAATAGCCGCCGATCACCTTGGCGACGTCCGACTGCGCCTCGCGCCCCTCGAGTCCGGCATCCTTCCGTCCGAGGAAGATGCTGCTTCCGCCGAGGTGGTCCATCGCCGCTTCGAAGCTCAGACGCGTCCGGAGCGAGGGCTTCTCGAAGATCTGCGTCAGGACGTGTCCCTTGAGGATGTCCGGGCGGTCTCCCTGGCTCCAGCGTGTCTTGAGTTCGGAGGAGAGGTTCAGGATCTCGCGGACGTCGGCGGAGCGGATTTCGTTGAGGGAGGTCAAGTGTCGCATGTCAAACGCTCAATCAATGACAATTCTGGTGAGGACACTTCAAAGGGGGAGGGGGGCCGCAGACAACAGAATCGAAAACAGAGAAGGGTTCGTTAGGACGGCGTCGAACCCTTGAAGATTTTTCGCTGGATGTTGGGGTGGAACGGCGTCCACGGCGACTGCGAGTTCGGGTCCGCCTGGATCAGCGTCGCGAACTCGTTCACCTTGGCATCCAGGTTGTCGAGGTGATGCAGCGCGATCGCCTCGGGGGTCATCGGCAGCCGGGCACTCCCGTGCTCATAACTGCCGTGGTGGCTGAGGATCATGTGCCGGATCCGCAGGCTCAGTTCCTCAGGGAAGTCGCGTCCGAACCGCTCGGCGAACTCCTGCGCCTTGACGTCGAACATCTCGACGCCGATCGCCAGGTGGCCGAGGAGCTGCCCTTCGTCCGAGTAGCCGAAGGTGGGGTCCCAGGTCAGTTCGCGGATCTTGCCGATGTCGTGCAGGAACGCCCCGACGAGGAGCAGGTTCGAATCGACTTTGGGGTAGAGGTCCGCAATCCGGGTGATTGTCTCCAGCAGGTTGACGACGTGTTCCAGCAGTCCGCCGCGGTAGGCGTGGTGCAGGCGGATGCCGGCCGGCGCCTGGGAAAGCGGCTCGGTGATCGCGGGATCGTCGAGGAAGCAGGACATCAGCCCGCGGAGATCCGACTGCGGGATAGCGAGGAGGATGTCGCGAAGGCGGGACAGGAGGCGGTCGGTGTCCTGGCTCGTCGTCTGGACGAAGTCGGACTGCTGGAGGCCCGCTTCGTCGACGGCGTCGATTTTGGTCAGGATGACTTGGACGTTTCCCTGGTAGAGCTGGGTTTTCCCGCGGATGCGGACGTACTGGCCCGGCTGCAGGTGCGCGACCTGTCCTTCGGAGACGTTCCAGAAGAAGGCGCTGATCTGGCCCGTTTTGTCCCGAAGCTGGGCGAGGAGGTACAGGTCCGCGTTCCGATTGGCCCGGAGCTGGCGGTCTGCCAGCAGGTAGACCTCGTCGACGAGGGCGCCATCGGTCAGGGTGTTTACAAACTGCCGCGCCATCAGAGCCTTCTCGACATGCCCTCCGAGACAGTTGCCCGATCCCGAAACGCGAAGGGAAAACAAAAAAGTGTAATAATCCTCACTCGACACGCAACGCCAGCCGCAGGCGAGGATGCTCTATTGGGCGACCTGACCGGGGTCCAGGGGGTACCCCTGGTGGGGGATGCAAGGGGGCAACGCCCTCTTGCCCGCCGAAGGCCCTCTTGTCGAGAGATGTCTGAAGGAGGGCATGTCCAAGCGCGGGCACCGTGCCGTATGCCCCCTCACCAACCCGCGGGAATTGCAAAGCCAGCGGTGAATCCTCAACGTCGGTACCACAAAGGGGACGTCCGTTGTGTCCCACGGTTCCGCGACGAAAATGCCTCCGGCGGCAAGGGGGCGTGGCCCCCTTGACCCCCAGGCGGCCGTGGCACATTGGGTTTGAGCTAGGGGCGTCCGTCCGGCAAGAACTGTGTTCGAAACGGGTTAAAAGGGAGACGCAACGCATCGCCGCGACTTGTGTCCTTCTCACCGTTGACCGAGGATGCCACCACTGCGGGCTCACCTGTTTTCATGTCGTGGAGTGCAGCAATGACGGGACGCGAAGCGATCAAGTCCGCCCTCGAAGGAACCCGCAAGATCCTCGAATGGTTCGTCAAGGACTTCAGCGACGAGGACCTCCTCGTCCGCCCGCTGCCGAACGCCAACCACGCCGCCTGGCAGATCGGCAACGTCATCTCGGGGGACGTCTACTTCGTCCAGTTCGAAGTCCCGACCGCCAAGATGCCCGAACTGCCCGCCGGTTTCATGGAGCAGCACGGTCCCGAAGGAGCGTCCAAGGACACCGGCTTCCTGACCAAGCAGGAGTATCTCGATCTGTTCGCCCAGGTCCGGGCCGGAACGATCGCGGCCCTGATGTCGCTGACCGATGGCGACCTCGACAAGCCGTCTTCCGAGAAGATGCGTCCGTTCTCCCCCACCGTCGGCAGCGTCTTTCAACTCGCTTCCGATCACACGCTGATGCACGCCGGCCAGTTCAGCGTCATCCGCCGCAAGCTCGGCAAGCCGATCCTGATGTAACCGGCTCCAACCGGACATCGTGGCCCGCCCGGTTGTCGCTGTTCTCGATTGCGAGTTCGCGCAAACGATGCGCGCTCAAGTTTCGACGGATTCTGGATGTCCTGTCGGATAAGCCGCTCGATTAGATGCAGGCTTGGAAATCTCCGGGTTGCCGGGGCGCGGCCCGCCGGAACAATTCGGCCGGACCGAATCAGGCCGACGGAGAGGTTGTGGACACGATGAGTGAAGCGACGGAGCAGGGGGCCGGCCCGCCGGGATCCGGAATGAGAATGGACGTCGGGGCCGCGGCCGGGCTGGGCCTGTTGCTGGCCATCGCCTACGTCGGTTTCGTGAGCCTGGGGCTTCCCGACCCGGTGGCAGGAGTCGCTTGGCCGTTCGTCCGGCAGGAGTTCGCTCTGCCGCAGCGCGGGTTCGGTCTGACCTTCATCGCTCTTGGTGCCGGATATTGCCTGTCGAGTTTCCTCGGCGGGAAACTGACGCCCGCCCTCGGTCTGGGGAACCTGCTGTGGATCAGCAGCGGTCTGGTCTCTCTGGCGATGTTCGGCAACGCTCTGGCCCCGGTGTGGGGAGTTATGATCGCGTGCTCGGTCGTCTGGGGACTTGGGTCGGGAGGGATCGACGCCGGGCTCAACGCGTACGTCTCGCGGCACTTCTCGGCCCGGCACGTGAACTGGCTGCATGCCTGCTATAGCCTCGGCGCCACTTTGGGCCCGCTCCTGATGACCCTGATGATCTCCACTCTCAGTTCGTGGCGGCTCGGCTACGCCCTTGTCGGCGGAATCCTCCTGGCGATGACGGTGATGTTCCTGGCGACGCGGGACCGGTGGACCGATCCGGTCCCCGCCTCCGCCGACGCGACCGCGACCTCGCCAGTCGGCCTCTGGGCCGCCCTGGGGCACCTGCTCGTCTGGCTCCAGATCTGCTTGTTCTTTCTCTATACGGGCCTGGAGTTCACAGTCGGTCAGTGGTGCTTTTCCGTCCTGACCGGGTCCCGGGGCGTTTCACCGGAGGTCGCCGGCGCGATGACCAGCGGCTACTACGCCGCGATCGGCGTCGGCCGCGTCCTGACCGGGGCGATCAGTCACCGGATCGGTCTCGACACGCTCGTCCGCCTCGCGATGGCGACCGCCGTCGCCGGGGTGGGGCTGTTCGCATTTGGCGGGAGCCCGGCCTCCTTGCCCGGCCTGCTCCTCGTGGGACTGGGGCTGGCTCCGGTCTTTCCGTGCCTGATGTCTCGAACGCCGCAGAGACTTGGCCACGACGTCGCCGTCCACGCTGTCGGTTTTCAGGTCAGCGCCGCGATGCTCGGCGCGGCGACGCCCGGCCTGGTCGGACTGTTCGTCGACCGGATGGGACTGGAACTGATCCCGCGCTTCGCGCTCGTGCTGGCGGGGCTTCTGTTCGTGACGCACGAGGTCCTCCTTCGCCGGCAGCCGCAGCAGGCAGTCGACACGGACGGCGCTGAGAACGCCGGGGCCGTCGAAAGCGTCCTCTGAGGGGAAACATCACCTTCGACATCGGGATGGCGCACGCGGGGCGCTCTCGCGTCCGCGTTCATCGGTGTTCGCCGGCAGCTGAACGCCTCTGGTCGCTGCTCTTCAGCCGATTCCTCTTGACGGTGTTTACAGGTGTAAATACTTTCTGACGTCGTGGAGGCGTGGCCCATGACGGAAGCGGTGGAACTGTCGGATGCCGAGTGGCAGGTCATGAACCTGATCTGGGAGCGGCATCCCATCACGGCTCAGGACGTGATCGGAACGCTCGCGGAGCCCTGCCGATGGTCCCCGGCCACGGTGCGGACGATGCTCCACCGCCTGGTGAAAAAGGGGGCGCTGCACTTCACGCCCGAAGGAAACCGCTACTGGTACCGCGCCGCGGTCCGACGGGCCGATTGCGTCCGGAAGGCCGCGCGATCGTTTCTTGACCGCGTCTTCAGCGGCGAAGCGGCTCCGCTCCTGGCCCACTTCGTCCGCACGGCCAAGTTCACCCCGGACGAACTCGCGGAACTCCGCAGACTTCTCGATCAACAGGAAGGTTGAATCATGGATGTCGGAATGCTCATGGAATGGAGTCTCTGGTTCGCCTGGAGCATCGTTCGAGCGGCGGTCCTCACGATTCCCGTCTTCGTGCTGGCGGTTGTGGTGACCGGGCTGGGCCGACGTTGGCTGGCTCCCTGGGTCCGCTGGTCGATCTGGTCGCTGGTCCTCGTCCGTCTGTTGATGCCGGTCAGCATCGGCAGTCCGCTCAGCCTGCAACGACTTCTTGGAAGCGATTGGTCGGAAGTGACGGAGGAGACGCAGAGTTTCGACCCGTTGCCGAATCCGGAAGACGGTGTAAGAGCCTCGACGACCCGCGACCTCGTTTTCGCCGAGGCGATCTCTCCGGGGAGCAGCATCTCGGCTGCTCCGACTGCTGACGATGTTCGGTTCGCCGACGCCGCTGAGATCGCACTGGCCGCTCTCCTCGCCGGAATGGCGATCATGGGACTCTGGACTCTGATCACGACGGTCCGGCTCCGCCTCTGGCTCCGGCGCGGCACCGAATGCGGTCGCGAGGACTGGCTGCAGATGCTGGCCGAAGGACGGAAGCGGTTCGGGATCTTTCGCCTCGTCGAGCTGCGGACCTTGCCGGGGCTGGGGAGTCCGGCGACCTGCGGATGGCTGCAGCCGACGATCCTTCTCCCGGAGGACATGCTCGATTGGTCCCCGGCCGAGATGCGGCACATTCTGTGGCACGAACTGGCCCATATCCGGCGGCGGGACGTGGCAACGAGCGGGGTCCTGGCGATCGCGAGGATTCTCCATTGGTGGAATCCCGTCTTCTGGTGGACTCAGCGATGCTGGCTCCTCGAACGGGAGCTCGCCTGTGACGCGATGGTCCTCCGACATCTCGAACGGGGCGATGCCCCCCAGTATGGGGAAACGCTGCTGCGAGTCCTCGAGCGTCTCGTTGGCCGCGGGCGGGGGATCGCGTCGCTCGCTCCAGGGTTTGTCTTCTTTCTCGGAAGGAAGCGAGCCGTTCGCCGTCGTCTCGCGGAGCTGTCGCGATCGGCTGCTCCGGAGACGAGAGGGCGCCGGTGGGTGGGCTGCGGCGCGGTCGTCTGCCTGGCCCTGATCAGTCTGACGGACCCTGTCCGCGCCAGGCCGGCGCCGCGGCCGACCGGCATCGCTCTTCCGGCCGAGACCGTCTGGACTCTCCTTCCCGCGGAGCCGCCTCTGGATATCGCGCGGGAAACCCGGGAGTACCAGCTGCGTCCGGCGATCGACCGCTATCTGCGGGACGAACCGAAGGAGAAGCCGGAGGCGATTGTGCAGGACATGGAACATGTCTTCCGGGCGTTGCTGCAGACGCCTCGGGAGGCCCGCGCCGAATTCCAGGCAGGACATCCCATCCCATTCTCGAAGGACGGAAGCTCCTATGAAGTCCGCGGCGAAACCCTCATCGTGCGAGGGACGGCCGAGCAACACGAGGAGATTGCAGCGCTGCTGGCCCGGTGGAGTCGGGACAACCGGCAGCAGATCGGCGTTGTCGCCCGGTTGGCGTCGACCAGTCTCTCGCTGGAGGAACTGCTTCCCGGTCCGGGAGGAACGGTCCTGAGCATGCCGGTTGGGCAGGAACAGCCCGACCTGGGAACGATGGCGGCTTGGACCCGGCATGACGTTCCGGCCTTTGTGCGGGTTCTCAGCGACGCGGAGATGCGGCACCTGATGCGGAAACTCCAGAGCGCCCGGGACAGCAATGTCTTGTTTGCTCCCAAGATTCTGACCTACGACGGCCAGTCCGCCTCCGTCCAGATGGGGTCGATCAGGCCGTTCGTGACGGGACTGCAGACCGGAGCGGCGAGCCGCCTGGAGCCGGTGGTTTCCGAGTTCACCGTGGGACCCGTTGTCCAGGTCCGCCCGATGATCGAGGAGGACGGAGGGACGCGGCTCGTCGTCCAGTGTCGCATCACCGAGGTCGCGGATGTCGATCACCTGAGCATGACCCACGACGGAAAGTCGGTCACGCTCCAGGTTCCGCACGTCTCGTCGTTGCAGATTTCGACGGCTCAGTCGATCCCGGCGGGGCACACGCTGCTCGTCGCTCCTCTGGAGAGGGACGCGACTGGGAACGTCTATGTGGCGTTCTTCTCCGCCGAGCAACTGCCCTGAACAAGGCGGGCGTCTCCCTGCGCCGGCAAAGTCCGTCGAGCGACTCTCCACGGAGCTGCGTGGATCTCGAGATGCGTAAGGCAAGCTCGTCTGAGCCGCGGCGAACAACCTCTCCTTGACAGAAATCCCGCACCGGGGAAGACTGAACCTGAATCTTGGGCGGCGTGAGACGCGGGGCCGCGTGGGCGAAAGCGAGGCCTCTCGTGAACTGCGCGTGACCGTTGGGCAATTCATTGTGGGAGAGGATCGTTGGCCCGGAAGAAACAGCCCAGCCAACCCATCGGGTGGATCGTGGCGGCGACCGCCGCGTTCGGCATCGCGGTCGGGGTCGTGCTGGCCGTGGTCTTGAGTTCCAGGGGGGAGCCCACCGCCGCCGCCGCCGCACCGCCGGCGGACGATCCGACCGTGCCCGCCCGGGCCGAGCAGGTCAAGTTGCAGGAACGGCTTCGGGAGCTCAGTGACGCCAATGCTGCCCGGGAGGCGGAGCTGTCCGCCAAGCGGGAGGAACTGGTGCGTCAGCAGCAGGAGTACGAGGTCCTGACGGGGCAGACGGCGCCGCTGTGACTGGAACAGACCGGCCCTCGGAGCGGCCGGGAAGGTGAGAATCGTTTTGAAGAGCGGCTGTGATTGGAAGGGGCCCATGAGCCTTCTGCGTTTCGCGACAGGGTGGCGGGGGACCGGCTGGCTGATGCCCGCCGCTGTCGCCGTGCTCCTCGGGACGCTCGTGGCGCACGGACAGGGGCCGAGCGAGGGACGGCCGGACGGGATTCCGAAGTCGGCGAAGCGTCCCGCGGGACAGGCTCCCCCTCCGGCGGATCAGCCGGCACGGCCGGGGGGAGCGGTTGGCGGCGGCGGTGCCGTCGATCCCGTGGAGACCATCCCGCTCCCTCCTCCCAAGACCGAGCTCGAGGCGGTCCAGCGACGCAACGACGAACTGCGGCGGCAGATCGAGCGGGCCGAGGCGTTCCAGCGGCAGATGGCCTCTGAAACGCCGAAGATCGAAAATTCGATCGCGTCGCTCCGGGCCGAGATCGAGAATCTCCGCGAGTGGAAAAAGGCGACGTTCGTCCTGGGGGATCCGCGGGGGACGGTGGCCGCCGCGATCCGGATCGACGGCGAGCGGTTTCTGGTCCAGGGGATCGCCGAAGGACGGCGGGTGTCGCCGCACCTCGCGGCCGCGGCCAAGGACCGGATCGTCTGCGTCGCGACTCAGGCCGGGCGCGACCTGGCCCGTCGGATCGCAAGTTCGTGCCGTCGCGGAGACGCAATCCAGGACGCGCTGCTGGAGGAGCTCAAGACCAAGGTCTGGAAGACACACCCGCTCCTTCCGCTGGCGGACGCGGGCGGGTTGCGGTTTGTCGTCTTTCGCGATGCGCAGAAACGGTCGCATCAGCAGATCGGCGTCTTCAGCAAGGTCGAAGGGGAAACGCTCTTCTACCAGCCGATCGGACGGGATGTCCGCCAGATCGATCGCAGCCGGATCGAGCCGGGAACCCTCCGCGCCGACGTGGGGGCGGACATCCTGGACGCCGTCGACGGGGACGCGACGTTCCTCGATTACTGCGTCCTGAGCGCGGCGCATGAGCTGTCCCAGATCGGCAAACTGCCGGGCCACATGGCCATCGGCGTCCGCGTCGAGCTCGACGGGATCTCGGGGAGCCTGCAGGATCAGTCCCGACTCCTCGTCCGCAGGGGGGACAGCAACGACTTCTTCCGGTGCGCGGGGATTCCGTTCTTCGACTTTGCGTTCGAATACACGACCTATCTGGCCGATCCCAACGCCGCCCTGAAGGAGCTGGCCCGCGGGATCGAGGACTCGCTCTACACCAAGCTCCACACCGCCGGGTTTCCCGTGGTCGAACTGGAGAACATCGAGTCGCTGCGGAAGCAGCCCGGTGACGTCCCGTCCTCGGAAATGGGGGCGGCGCTCAACGCCACGCACCTGCTCGTCGCCGAAGTCGGCCCGTCGCGGCGGAGCGGCATGTACCGTCTCTCGGTCCGCCTCATCGACAGCTACCGGGGGAACGTCGTCTGGGCGATCGACTCGGAGCCGACGCTCCCTCCGCACGACCCGAGCAACCCCCTGTTCCTGAAGTCCGGCCGGCTTGCCACGATCCGGTCCGTGAAGGACCTGCCGGAGGCCCAGGTTGTCCCGCTGGAAGGGATGGAGTCTCCGCTCCTTGTTCCGTTGGCCCGCGCCAACAGCCGGCCCCTGAGTCAGCTGGTCTTGCTGGAAGCGAGCCCTCCGGGAGAGGTTCGGTATCGCTCCCTCTTCAGCCGCAGGACCCTTACGCTTCCCGAGCGGCTCGTGTCGGTGCATGCCTCCGAGCCCTCGGAAGAGCCGAAGTTCCCCAAGACGGTCGTCGTCCGCCCGGTCGAGAAGGGGGTCGATCAGGTCGCGGACGAATCGATGCTCGAGTCGCAGCTGACGCGGGCGGTCATCTGGGCGATCGCGTCCGCCTCTATGACGCCGGCCGGCCGGATCGTCGAGGAACTCGAGGAGGGGAGGGCGTTTCGCATCTCGCTCGGTTCCCAGGACGGAATTCAGAAGGAGACGCTGCTGCGGATTCTGCGGCCCGGCCCCGGTCGGCCCGCGACGGACGCCGCGGCGGCGCTCTCCGGAGCGCCCTCGTCGGAGGAGTGTCCGCTCCCGATCACGTTCAAGGTCCGGACCCTGGATGCCGACTCGTGCGTCGTCGTCCCGATCCGGATGGGGTTGGAAATCGATGCGGAGTGGAACGACGGCCGCCTGACTCCCCGGCTGGGAGACATCGTTTACAACCCCTGCGAGCGGCCGCGGAAGTTCGCGGTCTTTCCTCCCGAGGACCGGCTGCGGGACGTGGCCGGAGTCGAGTTCGGCCGGATGCCGGTCTCGAAGCAGCAGAAGATCATGATCGACCAGCAGACCCTGGCCGCCACGATCCGCAGCAAGATCGTCACGAGCTTCGTGAACCTGCATGCGGCGTTCTCGGACGAGGGAATCTACGAGGACGATCCCGCCTGTCCCCTGCGGGATCGCCGGTTTCGCTGGAAGCTGCTGAACGTCCAGAAGACGTGCGAGCAGGTGGCGGCCAAGGGGGCGACGCACGCCATCGGGGGCTACATCAAGCCCGATCGGACCACGTTCGAAAACAACGTCCGGTATGAAGTCGAACTCGTCGTCTTCGAGCTCCACCGCGATGCGAACGGACAGTGGAGCATGACCGACACCAACATCCAGCTCCCCCGGCTGCGGCTGGGGGCCAAGCTCTGGGATTGACCCGTTCCGGGGCTGGCTCGAAGGGATCGCCGGGCCGTTAACGGAAAATCCATCTCGGCCAGGGAAGCCGTTTCAGAATGCCTCCGCATGCAAATCCCCCCCTCGGCGCGGGCCGTCGCCGAGGGAGCAACGCTTGCAATCCCACCCTCGATTTCTACAGTTTCCGAAATTTCGCGCCCCCGCGATCTCCCCACTCCCCCCTCCGTCGCCCCCCTGACGGAAACACTTCGGTGCCTTCGGGGTGATCGTCCGCGCGGAGCCTGACTGCCGGCCGTCTGTCCGCATGGCAATGTGCCACCGGAGCGGGCGGCCCCCACCAGCCTCCAGCAGAAGCCTGCCGTGCCCCGTCGCAACGACATCAAGAAGATTCTCATCATCGGCTCCGGCCCGATCGTCATCGGTCAGGCATGCGAGTTCGATTACTCCGGCACACAGGCCTGCAAGGCCCTGCGCGATGAGGGCTACGAGGTCGTCCTGGTCAACTCGAACCCGGCGACGATCATGACCGACCCGGGGACGGCCGATGCGACCTACATCGAGCCGATCACCTGGCAGTACGTCGCCGAGATCATCAAGAAGGAGCGGCCCGACGCCCTCCTGCCGACGCTCGGCGGCCAGACCGGCCTCAACACGGCGATGGACCTCTACCGCCGCGGGATTCTGGAGCAGCTGGGCGTCGAGATGATCGGGGCCAAGGCGGACGTCATCGCCAAGGCGGAAGGGCGGGAGTCCTTCAAGCAGGCGATGATCAAAATCGGCCTGGACGTCCCCCGCTCGCGGACGGTCCATACGATCGAAGAAGGCCGCGAAGCCCTGCGGGAAATCGGCCTCCCGATCATCATCCGCGCCAGCTACACGCTCGGCGGGACCGGCGGCGGGATCGCCTACAACAAAGAAGAGTTCGAAGACAAGGTCCGCAACGGCCTGGCGCTCTCCCCCGTCAGCGAAGTGCTCCTCGAGGAATCGGTCCTCGGCTGGAAGGAGTACGAGATGGAGGTGATGCGGGACAAGGCGGACAACGTCGTCATCATCTGTGCGATCGAGAACTTCGACCCGATGGGGGTCCACACCGGGGACTCGATCACCGTCGCGCCGGCCCAGACGCTGACGGACAAGGAATACCAGCGGATGCGGGACGCGACGATCGCGGTCATGCGCGAGATCGGTGTCGAGACCGGGGGTTCGAACGTCCAGTTCGCGATCGATCCCAAGACGGGGCGGATGACGGTCATCGAGATGAACCCCCGCGTCAGCCGCTCGAGCGCCCTGGCCTCGAAGGCGACCGGCTTCCCGATCGCCAAGATCGCCGCCAAGCTGGCGGTCGGCTATACGCTCGACGAAATCCCGAACGACATCACGCGGGAGACGCTCGCCTGCTTCGAGCCGACGATCGACTACGTCGTCACCAAGATCCCGCGGTGGACCTTCGAAAAGTTCCCGGACGCCGACCCGACCCTGACGGTCCAGATGAAGTCGGTCGGGGAGACGATGGCAATCGGCCGGACCTTCAAGGAGTCGTTCCAGAAGGCGCTCCGTGGTCTCGAGATCGGCCAGTTCGGCCTCGGCGGCGGGGCCAAGGACCTGTGGGGGAGCGACCAGCAGCCGGACGTCGCGGAGATCCGCAACAAGCTCGCCACGCCGAATGCCGAACGGGTGTTCTACATCCGCTATGCGTTCAAGGCGGGGATGAGTGTGGAGGATGTCTTCCAGCTCACGAACATCGACCCGTGGTTCCTGCGGAGCATGTGGGATCTCGTGGCGACGGAGCAGGAGATTCACTCCGCCGGCCGGATCGAGAATCTCTCGGCCGAGCAACTCCTCCGTTACAAACAGCGGGGCTTCTCCGACAAGCAGATCGCGTGGTGGCTCGGCTCGACGGAGCTGCAGGTTCGCCGCTACCGCAAGGACAAGGGGGTCATCGCGACCTTCAAGCAGGTCGATACCTGCGCCGCGGAGTTCGAAGCCTACACCCCGTACTACTACTCGACCTACGAGACCGAGGACGAGGCACCCAGCCGCCGGAAATTCGGCCCCGAGGGACGCGGGCTCCAGACGCTCGACGGCCAGCCGGTCGCCGGAAAAGAAGGCGTGACCGCGTCGGCGGTCAATGTCCAGGCGTCGACCGGCCACCAGCGGCGGGTCATGATCCTCGGCGGCGGGCCGAACCGGATCGGGCAGGGGATCGAGTTTGACTACTGCTGTTGCCAGGCGTCGTTCGCCATGCGGGAGCTCGGCATCGAGTCGATCATGGTCAACTCGAATCCCGAGACCGTCTCGACCGATTACGACACCTCGGACGTCCTGTTCTTCGAGCCGCTGACGACCGAAGACGTCCTCAACATCCACGACCGTCTCCAGCCGGACGGCGTCATCGTCCAGTTCGGCGGCCAGACGCCGCTGAACCTCGCCAAGGGGCTCGAAGCGGCGGGCGTCCCGATCATCGGCACGAGCCCGGCGATGATCGACGTCGCCGAAGACCGCGAGAAATTCAAGGAGCTGCTGAACAACCTCGGCCTCCGGCAGCCCCCGAACGGGACCGCCGACAAGGTCGAAGAGGCGATCGATTCCGCCCAGCACATCGGCTATCCAGTGTTGGTCCGCCCGAGCTTCGTCCTCGGCGGCCGCGGCATGGAGATCTGCTACGACGATGACCAGGTCCTCCGCTTCATGAAAGAAGCGGTCCAGATCTCGCCGGACCACCCGGTCCTGATCGACAAGTTCCTGGAGGACGCGATCGAGGTCGACGTCGACGCCATCTCGGACGGCGAGACGACCCTCGTCGGCGGGGTCATGGAGCATATCGAAGAGGCGGGCGTCCACAGCGGCGACTCGGCCTGCGCCCTGCCGCCGTTTTCGCTTCCCCAGGCGGTGATCGAGGAGATCAAGGACGCGACCTACAAGCTGGCCAAGGCGCTCAGCGTCCGCGGCCTGATGAATATCCAGTTCGCGGTGAAGCGGGAAGGTTCGGCCCACACCGTCTACGTCCTGGAAGTGAATCCGCGGGCCTCACGGACCTCGCCGTTCGTCTCCAAGGCGACGAATCTGTCGCTGGCCCGGATGGCCGCCAAGGTGATGGCCGGGGTGAGCCTGAAAGAGCAGGGGATCACCCAGGAGGTCTGGCCGCACTACACCTCGGTCAAGGAGAGCGTCTTCCCGTTCTCCCGGTTCCAGGGGGTGGACATCATCCTCGGCCCCGAGATGCGGAGCACCGGCGAGGTGATGGGGATCGATATGGAGTTCCCTGCGGCCTTCGCCAAGAGCCAGCTTGCCGCCGGGGTGAAGATCCCGACGGAAGGGACCGTCTTCATCAGCATGGCGAAGAACCACAAGGAAGCGATCGTCGAGCCCGCCCGCCGCCTGCGGGAGCTGGGCTTCAAGATCCTCAGCACCGCTGGAACCGCCAAGGTCCTCCAGCAGGCGGGGATCGAGGTCGAAACCGTCCGCAAGCTTCAGGAGGGCCGTCCGAACCTCCTCGACCACATGGCGAACGGCCAGGTCCAGATCATCTTCAACACGCCGAGTGGCAAGGGAGCCCGCAGCGACGAAGGCCGCATCCGCGCCAGCGCCGTGATCCAGGGGGTTCCCTGCGTGACGACGCTCCCCGGCTGCCACGCGATGGTCAAGGCGATCGAGTACCAGATCGCCCACCCGCAGCCGCAGGTGCAGGCCCTCCAGACGTGGGCCAAGTCGCTGAAGTAGCAGCGTCTCGGATCGAGAGCACTTCGCCCCCTGATGAACGGATCTGTCCGTTCGCCAGGGGGCGATTGTCATTCGGCAGCCCTCCTGGTGGCTCGGCAGCGAGGAGGGGCCCAAGGACGTTCGCGTCGCTTGAGCTCTCGCGGGCACTTTGCCATTGTGGTCGCATCAGCTCTTGTTGTTGCGACGTGAGGCGGCGATGCGGACGGCGATCTGGTTGGCTTCGATGGTCCTGATTTCCCGGTCGCTGATGGCGGCGGAGCCGTCGGCTCCAACGGGATCGCCCGAAATCGTCGCCGCGACCTCCCGTCTCGAGCACCTCTGGGGCGAGGGAGAATTCACCGAGGGGGCGGCCTGCGGGCCGGACGGGGCGATCTACTTCAGCGATATCCCGGATGCCAATCCGGGGAAGATCTACCGCTTCGATCCCGCCACGAAGAAGGTGACCGTCCACTGCGCCGAGAGCCGCAAGAGCAACGGGCTGGCCTTCACGAAGGACGGCCGCCTTCTCGCCGCCTGCGGGGCGAACGACGGTGGTCGGTCCTTGTGCGAGATCACCGCCGAGGGGAAAGTCGTTCCGGTTGTCGACCGCTTCGGCGGGAAGGTCCTGAACGCTCCCAACGATCTCGATGTCGACGCGGCCGGGAACGTCTACTTCAGCGACCCATTCTACGTCGGGAAAGAGCCGCTCGAGCTCGATCACATGAGCGTGTTCTTTGTCGACGGGAAGACGAAGGCGGTCTCGCGGGCCACGACCGACATCACCAAGCCCAACGGCGTCGCCCTCTCACCCGACGGTAAGACGCTCTACGTCGCCGAAACGAACAACGGCAAGCCGCTCCTCGCCTCCGCCGATCCGGCGTTCGCCCCCTGGCGAATGACGCTCAACGCCTTCCCGGTCGTCAGCCCGGGGAAGCTCGGCGAGCGGAAGATCCTGGTCGACTTCGGCAAGGGGGCGGGGATCGACGGGATGACCTGCGACGCGGCCGGGAACATCTATGCCGCGATCCGGAACGAGTCCCGCTTCGGGATGGCGATCTATTCGCCCGCGGGGAAGGAGATCGCCTTCATCCCGACTCCCGAACTGCCGACGAACTGCTGCTTCGGCTCCGCGGCGGATGAAACGGAGAAGCACCGGCTTTACGTGACGGCGGGGAAGGGGCTGTATCGGATCAACCTGCTCTCCGCCGGGCCGGTCTGGTACGCGCGTTGAAATGGCGCGCACCGGCGCGTCGAGGAAGGGGGCTGCCATGGGAAAGCTCGTGCTGTGGATGATCCTCCTGGCCGGTTTGGTCCCGTCGATTCTCGTCAGCGCCGCGGCGGCTTCCGCCCTGCTGTTTCGATCCCGCGGGCTTCCGAGGCGTTACGGGACGCAGGGCGTTGTCCATGAAGCCTACGTCCAGCTTTCGCTCTGGCCCCTCGACGTGACGATCGTGCCGCGGATCTGGCCGCTGGCCTTCACCCTGGCTGGCCTCCTGCTTCTGCTGGCGGGCCTGATCGGCCTGCTGCATTCGGGCCGCGAGACCCTCAGCCGGGCAGATACAGCCATTTCATCCGAGGCGTAATTCTCTCCCGTCAGCTGCCATTCGACCGCTTTCTGGGTTCTCCCGACCGGGGGGAGCGGGGTAAACTTGTTTGAACAGGTTTTGCGGTGAGGCTGCGATGTCCGATCTCAAGGTTCTGGAAACCAAGCCGACGGAAACGAAGACCGAAGTCGGCAGTTACTTCGTCTCGAACTACCCGCCGTTCTCTCAGTGGAAGAAGGAATCGGTCGGCGACATCTACGCCGCCCTCGACCGCGAGCCCGACCGGTCGGTCCCGCTGGGGATGTACCTCCACATTCCGTTCTGCCGGAAGCGGTGCAAGTTCTGTTACTTCCGGGTCTACACGCAGCAGAACGCCGACGTCATCAAGAACTACGTCGACACGCTGGACAAGGAAGTCGAGCTTCTCAAGACGCACCGTGGCATCCAGGACCGCAAGCTCCAGTTCGTCTACTTTGGCGGCGGGACCCCGTCGTACCTGAGCGCCAAGCAGCTCCTGATGCTCCGCGAGCGGCTGAGCGACTCGATCACCTGGGAAGAAGCCAAGGAAGTCACGTTCGAGTGTGAACCCGGCACGCTCAGCCTCGAAAAGGTCCAGACGCTGAAGGAGATCGGGATCACCCGCGTCTCGCTCGGCGTCGAGAACTTCAACGACAAGATCCTGGAAGAAAACGGCCGGGCGCATCTCTCGCCGGAGATCTTCCGGGCCTATGACTGGCTGAAGCAGGTCGGCTTCCCGCAGATCAACGTCGACCTGATCGCCGGCATGATCGGCGAGACGGACGAGAACTGGCACGCCTGTCTCGACAAGGTGATCGAGATGCGGCCGAACAACGTCACGATCTACCAGATGGAGCTCCCGTTCAACACGCTCATCTCCAAGGAGATGCTGGAGCACGGGATCGAGTCCCCCGTTGCCGACTGGCCGACGAAGCGTCGCTGGGCGAACGAGGCGATCGAAAAGCTCGGGAAGGCGGGCTACAGCCTCTCGAGCGGCAACGAGCTCGTTTTGGACGCGGAGAAGGACCGTTTCGTGTATCGGGACAACCTGTTCCGCGGGAGCGACATCCTGGCGGTCGGCGTCTCGTCGTTCGGCCACTTCCAGGGAGTCCATTACCAGAACAAGGACGCCCTGGAGGAGTACCTCAAGATCGTTCAGTCGGGCGAGCTCCCGATCAACCGGGCCATGACCCCCACGACGCATCAGAAGTTCATCCGCGAGTGGGTCCTCCAGATGAAGGAAGGGCACGTCGACGGGGGCGCGATCCGGCAGAAGTTCGGCCTCGATCCGTTCGTCGAGTTCGCCGAGCCGATCGCCAACCAGATCCGGGCGGGCTACCTAGAGCGGGAGAACGGCGGCGTCCGCGTCACCCGCAAGGGGCTGCTGCAGGTCGACAGCCTCCTCTGGGAATACTTCGAGCCGCAGCACCGCGCCGTGCGATATACGTAGAGAAAGTTTTCAGTCTTCAGTTCTCAGTCATCAGTTGATGAGAGCGATGGCGAGCGGTTTCTGAATCTCAGCAAGGCGATGTGATGTTCGAGCCCGTCCCCGGTTCCGTCGAGCGGGAGCTGGGAGTCCCGATTCCGGGCCGGATCGTCCCGCCTGACCAGTGGGCAAAGACGTCGCTCAAACGCGTGCCGCCGGGACCGATCGATTTCGCGGGGCTCTTCGGTCGGTCCGCGCCGGTCGTGATCGACATCGGCTGCGGCAACGGGCGTTCGCTCCTGCACAGCGCCGTAGCGCGACCCGAGTTCGATCATCTGGGGCTCGACATCCTGCCGGTCGTGATCCGCTACGCCACGCGGCGGGCCAACCAGCGGGGCTTGTCGAACGCCCGGCTGGCGGTCATCGGCGGCCTCGAACTGCTGCGGGAACATATCGCCCCCGGCAGTGTGACCGAGATCCATTGCTACCACCCGCAGCCGTACTATCGGATGGCGGATGTCGGTAAGCGGCTGATCACTCCGGAGTTCCTCCGTCTCGCGCATCGGGCCCTCATCCCCGGCGGGCTGCTGCGGCTGCAGACGGACCATCCGGCGTACTGGAAGTACATCCAGCAGATCGTTCCCGTATTCTTTGAGTGGGCCGACCGCCGCGAACCCTGGCCGAACGTCCGTCACGGCATGACCCGTCGCGAGCTGATGGCCCGCCGGCAGGGGCTCTCGATCTTTCGCGGCGAAGGCCAGTCGCGTATCGGCCTCGATCCCGACGAAGCGGAGCGGATCGCGGCGGAGCTTCCCCTGCCGAAGTTCAACGCGGACCGCCGGCTCCAGCAACTCGACGACCAGGAACGCCGCGCGAAGCCGTCGTGATCCGTCCGGAGACTCCGTCGATGCGTCCCGTTGCCCTCTGTCTCGCTTTCCTGGCCTCCGTGGCGCTCGGCGTCTGGGGAGCGACGTATGCCGACGAGTTCCTCGTCCAGTGGTTCCGGATTCCCGCGGGAGACCAGCGGGTCTGGATCGGGCAGGGGATCGTGGCGGTGGGGATCGCTTACTTCGTCGGCGCGCCGCTCTGGAAGGCGACGAGCTATCTCTTCCCGCGCCGCCGTCCACTCATCCCTTGCCCGGACTGCGAGAACCTGGTCTCCAAGCTGGCGAACCTCTGCCCGCACTGCGGCCGGCCGCTGGAGCCCGTGATCCCCAGCCCCAGGCCGCGATAGGGCAGGGGACTCAGCCGCCGGCGGGACGGACGATGCCCGTATCCGGGCTGCTGGCGGTGGCGTAGAGCTTCTTCGGGATCCGCCCGCCGAAGTACGACAGCCGCCCCGCAGTGCACGCCAGCTTCATGGCCGAGGCCATCGTCAGCGGATCGTCGGCGCTGGCGATCGCCGTGTTGAGCAGGACGCCGTCGCAGCCGAGTTCCATCGCGTACGAGACGTCGCTCGCGGAGCCGACGCCCGCGTCGACGATGACCGGATAGTCCGGATCGTTTTCCTTGAGGTACTCGAGGCAGATCCGGATGTTGTTCGCGTTGAGGATCCCCTGGCCGCTTCCGATCGGACTGCCGGCAGGCATGACCGAGGCGGCTCCCGCCTCCTTGATCCGGCGGGCTGTGATCGGATCGTCGGTCGTGTAGACCAGGACCTGGAATCCGTCCTTGACCAGTTCCTCCGTCGCCTTCAGGGTGGCGACCGGATCCGGCAGGAGGGTCTTCTTGTCGCCGAGGCACTCGAGCTTCACCCAGTCCGCGCCGGGGTTCTCGAGGCCCGACAGGATCTCGCGGCCGAGACGGGCCACGCGGACGGCGTCCTCGGCGGTGAAGCAGCCGGCGGTGTTGGGCAGGATCGTGTATTTGGAGAGGTCGATGTAGTCGAGGATGTTCCGGCCCTGGGCGTCGACGAGCCGTTCGCGCCGGACGGCCACGGTGATCACGTCTGACCCGCTGGCCTCGAGGCAGTCTCGCATCAGGTCGTAGGTGGCGTACTTGCCGGTGCCGACGATCAGGCGGGAGGTCAGCGTGTGGGTTCCGACGCGGAAGGGTTTGTCCGTAAACGGCATCTCGATGGCTTTCCAGAGCGTGGCCGGATGGTGTGATCGGTCCGGCGAATCGTTGATGTTAGAAATCCGGCCGGTTCTGTACCAGAAGCGGGGGCATGTCGAGTCTGCGTCCTTGCCGGACGGACGTTCATAGCTCAGACCCAACGTGCCCCGGCCGCTGGGGTCAAGGGGGCCTCGCCCCCTTGCCGCCGGAGGCACTCCTGTGAGGAACCGTGGTGGGCAACGGACGTCCCCTTTTTGGAACCGGCGTTGAGAACTCACCGCTCGCTCTGAAATCCCCGCGGGTCGGTGAGGGGGCATACGGCACGGTGTCCGCGCCTGGATACGTGCTCCTTCAGACATCTCTCGACGGCCAGGCCTCGGGCGGGCAAAGGGGCGTTGCCCCTCTGCACTCCCCACCAGGGTGCCCCTGGACCCGGCTCTTTCTTTGACTGCCCGTGACATCCGCGCCAGCTAACATACCCCCATGCCCGAATACCTCCTCGCCATCGAATCCTCCTGCGACGAAACCGCCGCCGCAGTCATCACCCGCGACCTGACTGTGTTGTCCAACGTCGTCGCCTCACAGGCCGAACTCCACGAACGCTTCGGCGGCGTCGTCCCGGAAATCGCCTCCCGAGCCCACGTCGAACGCATCCTCCCCGTCATCGACGAAGCCCTCACCACCGCCGGCATCACTCCTGCGGATCTGAAGGCCATCGCCGTCGTCACCGAACCCGGACTCGTCGGCTCCCTCCTCGTCGGCCTGACCGCCGCAAAAACGCTCGCGATGGTCCTCGACATCCCCCTCGTTCCGGTCAACCACGTCGAAGCCCACCTCTACGCCTGCCGCCTCGGCGCCGGCCGCGACATCTTCCCCGCCGTTGGCCTCGTCGTCAGCGGAGGACACACCAACCTCTACGACTGCCAGTCCGCCGTCGACTACCGCATGATCGGGGCCACAATCGACGACGCCGCCGGCGAAGCCTTCGACAAAGCCGCCGCCATCCTCGGCCTCCCCTATCCCGGCGGCCCCAACGTCGAGCGGACCGCCCGCACCGGCAACGAAACGGCCTACCGCCTCCCGCGGACCTTCCTCAAGGAGGACCGGCTCGAGTTCAGCTTCAGCGGCCTCAAAACGGCCCTCCTCTACGAGGTCCAGGGACAACCGGGCGCCCACCGCACCCCGCCGGCCATGACGCCGCAGCGCCTCGCCGACCTCTGCGCCAGCTTTCAGGCCGCGGTCGTCGACGTGCTGATCGCCAAACTCGAACTCGCCCTGACCCGCACCCGCCATCGCGCGATCTGCCTCGGCGGCGGCGTCGCGGCCAACGGCTACTTCCGCGACCGGGTCGAGGCGATGGCCCGCCGGCGGAAGGTGGAACTCTTCATATCCCCCCGCGAGTTCTGCACGGACAACGCCGGCATGGGAGCCGTCGGCTGGGAGCTGCTCGACCGGGGACGAACGGCGGAGCTCGACGTCGACGTCAAGCCGGGACTGATCCGATAGACCCCCGGACGCTTCACAAGAAACAGATCAAAGATCACGATTCGGTTTTTCAGACTCAGGAGTCCGCATGCAGCCGCAGGAAAAGGCCGAGAAGCTCGGCGTCACGTTCACCAAGCAGGAGCCCGGATACCTCAACCTCTGCATCCAGAGTGGCAACCAGCTCATCACCTCCGGCCATGTCAGCGACATGAAGGGGAAGCTCGGAGCCGGCGTCAGCGTGGAGCAGGGGTACCAGGCGGCCCGCGAGTGCGCCGTCAAGATTCTCCGCTCGGTGTGGAACACGCACGGAACGCTGAACGGCCTGCGGGTCCTCAAAGTCCTCGGCTGCGTCAACTCCTCCCTGGACTTCACCGACCAGCACCTCGTCGTCAACGGCTGCTCGGACCTCCTGCACGAGGTCTTCGGCAAGACCGGCGACGGCTTCCATGCCCGCAGCGCCCTGGGATTCGCCCAGCTCCCGACTGGGGTGGCCGTCGAAGTCGAAGCGATTTTCGAGATCAAGGCGTAGCCGTCCCGGCCCGGACCTGAACCCCGACCAGGATGCGATTGAAGCTCCGGTGGCTTCGTTTCCGATCGCTATGATTTCCGTCTGAATGTCTTCTCGCGCGGAGCGTCTGGATGCGGTATGCGTCGGCCTGCAATCGGATCGGGAATACGCATTCCGCCCTCGACCGCGCGATCGAAGACGTTCGCTCGCAGCTCGACGGCCGGACACCGGACCTCGCCTTCCTGTTCGTTTCGAGCGATCACGGTGAGGCGGAGTATTTGGGACTCCGGCTGCAGCACGATCTGGGCGTCCGGCACCTGATCGGCTGCACCGCCGAGGCGGTCGTCGGCACCGGAGTGGAGGTCGAGGCCGGCGCGGCGCTTTCCTTGTGGTGCGCCGCCTGGGACGGCGTCCCGCTTCGAACGTTCCACGTCTCGTGCGAGCGGACTCCCGACGGAATCCTGGCGAGCGGCTTCCCCGCTCCGGAAGACCTGGACTTCGTTCCCTCCGCCCTCTTTCTGCTGGGGGACCCGTTCTCCTGTCCGCCGGACAGCATCATCGAGCGGGTGGAGTCCGATTATCCGGGGCTTCCGCTGATGGGGGGGATGGCGAGCGGCGGCCGGGGGCCCGGGACCAACGCCCTCTTCTGCGACAACCGCCGGCTGGACGAGGGAGCCGTCGGAGTCCTGATCGGGCCCGGAGTTCCGGTCCATTCGCTCGTGTCGCAGGGGTGCCGGCCCGTCGGGGAGCGGTTCCTGGTGACGAGGGCGGAGCGGAACGTCGTCTTCGAACTCGGGGGCAAACCGGCTCTCGACCGGCTCGGAGAAGTCTTTTCCGGCCTGTCCCGCGAAGATCGGGAGCTCCTGCAGCGCGGCCCCCACCTGGGGATCGCGATGAACGAGTATCAGGCGGAGTTCCGCCGCGGAGATTTCCTGATCTCCAACGTTCTGGGAGGAGACAAGTCGAACGGGGCGATGGCGATCGGCAACCTGATCCGGGTCGGCCAGACGGTCCAGTTCCATGTCCGGGACGCAGAGACCGCCGATGAGGACCTGCGGGCGATGCTGAGTCGCACGCTGACCGAGATTCCGAAACCGGCGGCCGGCCTCCTGTTCAGCTGCAACGGTCGGGGGACGCGGATGTTCCCGGAGCCGCACCACGACGCGAAGGTCGTCGCGGAGCTGGCGGGGCCGATCCCGCTGGCGGGGCTCTTCGCCCAGGGCGAACTGGGACCGGTCGCGGGCCGAAACCACATTCACGGATTCACAGCCAGCCTCGCCCTCTTCGGTGACCAGCCCACGGCATAAGGGACGGATCGACTCGCTGTGAGCCTGCTCGCCGAGCGTCGGAGGTCCAGCCCGTATAGAAATGACCGGCATCCGCTGGTCGCCGGAGGCATCCCTTGGCGGAACAGCCCAAGCGACCCCAGGGCAGCCCATGCGCAAAGCGGCCCCGCGGCTCGCTTCCGGTCCCACTCCAGATGCCTTACCAATTCAGAGTCGAAGCCGATGGGCTTCGGTGGATTCGCCACCCGGAGAGAGGAAAATGAAAACCCTGCGACTGCTCGCTGTTCCTGCGGCCCTGGTCCTGATGGCTGGCCTGATGATGACATCCCACTCGCGTCCCGCCGGAGCCGATGAAGCGGGGAAAGTTCTCAAGCACGTCGTGATGTACAAGTTCAAGGACGAGTGCACGCCGGCGGACGTCCAGGCGGTCGTCGACGCGTTCGGCGGGTTGCCGAAGAAGGTCGACACGATCATCGGCTATGAGGCGGGGGTGAACGTCAGCGAGGAAGGGAAGTCGGAGGGGCTGACGCACTGTTTTGTCGTCACGTTCAAGAACAAGGATGGCCTGGCGACCTATCTCAAGCATCCGGCGCATGACGCCTACGTGCAGGTCGTGAAGAACCGCCGCGAGAAGGTGGTCGTCTTCGACTACTGGGCCGACACTGCGAAGTGATTTTTGCGGCTCGTTTTCAGCGACCGGCCGGGCCCCGCGGGGCCCGGCCGGTTTTTTTATGCGCCGGAGAAATGATGCCGCGTTGCCTCATTGAGGAGTGCATTGAGGCATCACCGCGAAACACCTGAAGGCAACGATGGTTACGTCAAAAGCCTGAGGCTGATCGTGTGGTTCGGTGGAGACGTGTTGCTTTGGGGAAACGTCGGTCGCCGCCGGTGTTCGCGAGTCGAAACGCCGGATTTGCGATTTGCAGTCTTCTGTAATGCCTTGTGCTGTAGGATGTTCCGCTGATCGGGCGAGCCGCGGATGTTCCTGTTTCTGAACACCCGCGCCGGGTTTGGCACCGCCGCTGCTTTACACCTTGAACATCACCAACCCCCGACGACACCGACCGAAAGACACCACGATGCGACTCTTCAACGCCCTCCTGAACGACGAAGCCGGCTTCATCGTCTCCGCCGAACTGGTCCTCATCGCCTCGATCGCCGTCCTCGGCCTCGTCGTCGGCCTCAGCGAAGTCGCCCTCAACGTCAACAACGAGCTCGAAGACGTCGGCTCGGCCTTCGCCAGCATCAACCAGGGCTACTCGGTCAACGGCACCGGCGGTCACAAGGGACGCACCAAGAACAGCAACTTCTGCGATACGGCCGACTTCTGCAGCAGCCAGTACGACATCCAGTAATTCCGTCAGCCCTCCGCGTCCCGTTCCCCTTCCACGCACAGCGGCCCGATTCACTTACGGCAGCATCGAGTGGGGTTGGTGTTCGCCGAAACCTCCGCCGGGAAACTGGCGGAGGTTTTTTTGTTGTTGAGCTGGAGGCTGAGCGTGGCGTGACGGTGTTGTGAACGAGGGAAGAAGAGAAAGGGCCACAGATGAACACAGATAGACACAGATAATGGCCAAGAACCGGGGTCCAGGGGGTACCCCTGGTGGGGGATGCAAGGGGGCAACGCCCTCTTGCCCGCCTGAGGCTTGGCCGTCGAGAGATGTCTGGAGGAGTGAGTGTCCAAACGCGGACACGGTGCCGTATGCCCTCTCACCAGCCCGCGGGGATTGCAAAGCCAGCTGTGCGATGTGAAGGAGTGCTCATAGCTGGTCCCACAAAGCGGACATCCGTTGTGTACCACCGTTCCTCACAGGACGTGCCTCCGGCGACAAGGGGGCCTGTGTTGTTTTTTGGCCCCTTGACCCCAGGCTGCCGTGGCACATTGGGATTGAGCTATGAGAGCCGCGCCGGCAAGGACGCAGTGCGAGCCCATCCGCCTCCTTGAGCCTTAGTCATCTCCACAAATCCGGAGGCAGGACCGGCCGCAGCGGCTCACTCTTCCTCTTCGTCACCGGTGCTCACGACCGCCACGAGGTCGTAGTCCTGCCGCTCCATGATCTCGACCGGAACCATGTCGCCGATCGAGAGAGCTTCGCCCTGCACATAGACCGTTCCGTCGATCTCCGGCGCGTCGGCATAGATCCGGCCCGCGAAGACCCCCGGCTCGACCTCTTCGTCGATCAGACAGTCGAGCTCATAGCCCACGAGCTGCTCGCCCCACTGGAAGGCGATGTTCTGCTGCATCTCCATCAGCGCGTCGCGGCGGCCGTTCTTGACGTCGTCCGGCAGGTGCCCGTCAAGCTTCATCGCCGGCGTGCCGGGCTCCGGCGAGAAGGGGAAGACCCCCATCCGCTGGAACTTCGTGTCGGCCACAAAGGACTTGAGCTCTTCGAACTGCTCATCGGTCTCCCCCGGGAAGCCGACCACGAACGTCGTCCGCATGACGAGGTTGGGGATGTTGGCCCGCAGCTTCTCGACGAGCTCCACCGTCTTCTCCCGGTTGACCCGCCGCTGCATCCGCTTGAGGACGGCGCTGCTGATGTGCTGCAGAGGCATGTCGAGGTAGGGGAGGATCTTGCTGGACGAGGCGATCGTCTCGATCAGCCGGTCAGTGAAGTTGACCGGATACAGGTACATCAGCCGGATCCAGTCGAGGCCGTCGACCTTCTCGAGCTCCTTGAGGAGGTCGACCAGCCGGACCTCCCCGTAGTAGTCCATGCCGTAGTAGGTCGTGTCCTGGGCGACCAGAATCAGCTCGCGGGCCCCGTCCTGGGCCAGCTCGCGGGCCTCGGCGACGACCATCTCGATCGGCTTCGTGACGTGCTTGCCGCGCATCTGCGGGATCGAGCAGAAGGTACAGGTTCGGTCGCACCCCTCGCTGATCTTGAGGTAGGCGTAGTGCGAGGGGGTCATCCGCAGCCGGGCCCGGTCGTCCATCGCCTTGATCGGGGCCGGCCGGAAGAGCTTACGCTGCTCATCGGCGATGGCACCAACGCGGGGAGCCACCGGAGCCGCGGTCGGCATACCGAGGCTGAGCTGAACGAGCGGCGCGGACATCTGCCGCTGCTGGCTGACCCTTGCGGCGACGTCGGCGATCTCATCCCGTCCGAAGACGCCGACGACGTGGTCGATGTCCGGCATCTCCTGGAGCAGGGCGTCCCCGCCGAGCCGCTCCGGCAGGCACCCGGCGACGATGACGCCGCCGGTCTTCCCCTGGGCCTTGAGGTCCAGCATCTCGCGGATGACCTGCTTCGACTCCGCCCGGGACTGCTCGATAAACCCGCAGGTGTTCACGATGACGAAATCCGCCTCGTCCGGATTGGAGACGAGGGTGTACCCGTCGAGGGCCAGGTTCCCGAGCATCTTCTCGCTGTCGACGAGATTCTTCGGGCAGCCGAGGCTGACGAAACAATACCGCCCCTTTTGCTGGGGACGTTCGTTCGTCGCCGAAAGGGGAGATGGAGGCGTACTAGCTAGGATCGGCAATTCGTTCATTCAAACTGTCTCAGGGAGGTCCATAGGACCGAACGTCGAGCGAAGTGTCGAAGTCGAGGTTAGAAGTAGTCTTCCATCCAGCTCAAATCTCGCTGAAGAAATCGACCAATGACATCTGTCGAGAAGAGCAATCGAAATCCACCGTAGGAAGACCCATCCCAGTACTGTTGATCTCCGAAGAACCAATTCCACGGCTTCGCAATCGTCCAAGTATCCCCGAACGGCGGCTTCGCATCATCACAGAAGCGATTTGGGTTCTCCCGAAAGTGACAGATCAATTGCGTTTCCGAATCCGCATGTAGGATCGCCGTGATTCCGGATTCGTCGAGTTCAACATCGGAGACTCGGGCGAGGCACCCGATTCCGTCCTCGATGTAGAGCCCTCGACGATTCTTGAACCAGGCGAGGCCTTCAGGAGGAGGAACCAGCTTGGGCATGTCCGACAGTGATTGAAGAATGGGGACGATCACTTCAGGTTCTTGGTTACAAACGGATACACCTTGACAAAACAATAGCGCCCTTTTTGGTGGGGGCGTTCGCTCGTCTCCGAAACGGGCAACGGAGGCGTACTATCAAGGATCGGCAAGTCGTTCATCAAACTGTCTCGGGGAGGTCCATCGAATCGGGCATCACGCAGCGACTGCGATCGATCGTCGGAAGTCATTTTCAAGCGTATCGCACTACGGTCGTCCCAAGAATTTTCGCCAACTGGGATTGGAAATTGGGTGGTTCTTCGCTGGCTGTCAAAATCACCTGAAAGTTCACCCTCGGAGGACAACCGGCGATCCATGTCTCGATCGTTCGACTGTCTTCCGTTTTGGTGACGTTGATCCCCATTTCAGGATTCTTGGAATACCCGTACTCCCAGTGGTTCTCCGAATCGAAGGTGAATGCGGGGAGGCTGAATGCCGACTGGAGTTCACGACAAACCTCCATCAGGTCGGCACTCGACAGCGCTGCGTAGTAAGAATTCAAAGACAGCGACGTCCCTGACCAAGTTTTGAAGTGACAAACGAATATGCCTTCACGAAGGCGTAGGTCCCCTTGGCCGCCGAAGGGGAGGGAGGGGGAGAGGCCGAGTCGAGGACTTCGAGAGACGGATTGGACACAGACGGTGATACCGGGCGTGGGATTCGGGCTTTCGGCGGGACGACGATCTGCCGTGCAGGACGGGCAGGACCGGTGAATGCCGAACGGGCCATCTTACCCGCCGGGACTCCCGCCGGGAATGCCGCGGCCGGGCGCACTGGGCCGGGGGTGCATTCGCCGATTGCTGGTCGCCAAGTACTGGTCAACCGGGTCCAGGGGCACCCTGGTGGGGAGTGCAGAGGGGCCTGTGCTGTTTTTCTGGCCCCTTGACCCCAGTCTGCCGTGGCATGTTGGGTTTGAGCTATCAGAGTCGTGCCGGCGAGGACGCGGTTCGAGGCAGCGGGACAAGGCATCCCGTCCCCCGTTAACCGCCCACCACCCAGCGAATGCACCCCATGCCGGGAGAGGGCATCCCGGGAGGGCGAGGCTCCAGCCGAGCCGCGGCGGTAGTGGAAGCGGCCGATTGCCTCCTCGGCGCGGTCGGGAGAGAGCCTTTCGCGGGCAAGCCCGTTGAGCCTGGAGGGGACGGATTGAAGGCGGTCTGGAACCCGCGCGGCTCAGCAGGAGCTTCGTCCTCCCGGGCGCTGTGGCCACACCGCTGACGTCAGGCGTCGGGACGTTCCATCGCCGAGGGACGCGGGAAGAAGGCGTCCTGAAAGACACAGACCAGCCGGGCTTCGACCATCCCGATCGCCCAGATCACAATCATCCCCACCAGCGGCCCCCAGACCGGCATCAGGACCTGTCCCCAGGTCAGAGCGGCGGGCCGGTTGAACTTGACGACCGACAACAGGAGGGCGGCTGCGACTGCCAGCGCCGGGGCGCCGTGCTTTCGCACCCAGAGGCCGACGGAGCGGGGGGAAGAGGAATCCATTGATGAAACGGGACCTGATACCGGTCTGTCGCCACCGGGCCGATTGTAGGCGGCCAGCCCCGGGTTTCGGCAACCGAGGCGGCGCCCACGCTGTCGCCGCCCCTGGCGCCCTTGAGCGACCGTTCATCGGCGGCCACCAAAACGAAAACGGCCCCGTGTTTCCACGGGGCCGTGTCTGACGCCAGCTCAGGCGGATCGCTCCGCCCGAGTCTCATCAAGGACTACTTGCAGGTGCTGCAGGCGGGAGCCGGAGCACAGCTGCAAGCCGGCACCGGAACCTGGCAGGTGATCTTCTTTTCGACCATCCGGCAGACCTGAACGTCGATTTCCTTCTGGACCTCGACCGGCACGCAGACGTTGTACTTCTCGGTCTTCTCTTCCGCGACGGTGTCGCAGACGGTGACCATGTACTTCTCTTCGCGGGTCTTCGGGACGCAGACGGTGAAGTTGCAGGTGCGGGTCTTCTCGACCGGAACCTGCTTGCAGACGGTGAACGTCCGGGTCTTCTTCTCCGGAACGCAGTTGGTCACCGTGTAGGTGTATTCCTGCTGTTCAGGCACCTGCTTGCAGACCTGGATCGTGCGGCTCCGCTGTTCGGGGGTGCACTTGGTCACACAGTAGGTGTATTCCTGCTGCTCAGGAACCATCTTGCAGACCTTGGTCGTGCAGCTCCGCTGTTCCGGAACGCACTTGGTCACGCAGTAGGTGTATTCCTGCTGCTCAGGAACCATCTTGCAGACCTGGATCGTGCGGCTCCGCTGTTCGGCGGTGCACTTGGTCACGCAGTAGGTGTATTCCTGCTGCTCGGGAACCTGCTTGCAGACCTGGATCGTGCGGCTCCGCTGTTCCGGAACGCACTTGGTCACGCAGTAGGTGAATTCCTGCTGCTCAGGAACCTGCTTGCAGACCTGGATCGTGCGGCTCCGCTGTTCGGCGGTGCAGACAGTGACGTCGTACTCGAACTGCTGGGTCGTGCAGACCGGCTTGCAAACCGTGTAAGGCACGTCTTCGCAGACGATGTTCGGACACCACTGACGGACGCACTTGGTGCAGCACGGGTTGCACGGATCGGCGACCTGAACGGTCGTCCAATGGCCGGCATCGCGCGACACCTTGCGGGTCAGCGTTTCCTGGGTCGTCGACCAGACCTGACGGCTGCCGGTCCGCTTTTCCGTGTGCGGAACCATGACCGTGTAAGGCTGTTCGACGTTCTCCGTGACGGTCTTGTAGACCGTCCGGGTCCCCTTCTTCTCTTCCGTCACCGGAACGAGAACGGTGTAGGGCTGTTCGACGTTCTCCGTGACGGTCTTATAAACCGTCCGGGTCCCCTTCCTCTCTTCGGTGTGGGGAACCATGACGGTGTAGGGCTGCTCGACCGACTCCATCACCGGCTTGTGAACGGTGCGGACACCCTTCATCTGCTCCTGCACCGGAACCATGACGGTGTAGGTGCGGGTCACGTCTTCCCAGACCGGACGGCCGACCGTGCGGGTCGCCTTGATCTCTTCCGTGTGGGGGACCATGACTGTGTAGGGCTGTTCGACGTTCTCCGTGACGGTCTTGTAGACGGTCCGGACGCCCTTCTTCTCTTCCGACACAGGAACCATGACGGTGTATTCTTCCGTCTTCTCTTCCTGGGCGGTTTCGTAGACGGTGTACTTTTCTTCGCGAGTCTGCGGCTGCTGCTCGGTGAAGTGCACCACGCGGGTGCGCTCTTCCTCGCGCGGAACCTGCTTGTGAACGGTGAACTTCCGCTCACGCTCTTCCTGCTTGTACTCGGTCACGGTGACGGTCCGCTTTTCCGTCACGGTTTCCGGCACCATGACGGTCTTCTCGACCGTCTGATACTGGGGGGCACACGGAGCGGCTTCCGCAGCTCCGCAGGCGGCGACCCCACCGCCACAGGGGTTGCACGCCGAAGCACACGGCGCCGGACAGCAGCGGGCGCGACGCAGGCGGCAATGGCCGGCGTCAGCGAACGCTGCGGTCAGGGCGAGTGCCACTGCGGGCAACGCCAGAACAAAACGTCTCATCAGCAGTCCTCCTCTCAAGGGTTGCCATATTGCGGCAATGCGCCGCAGTTGACGATAATCTCAGAGCAGACCCAGCCCAGGGTTAAAATGGAAAAAATGGAAATTCTGGGCAGGATGCCACGTCTTCATAAGATACGAGGCGTTTGAGGCTTTGCAAGGACTTGCACGGGTTCTTGAGTCGATCTCCCCCTCAGCCCATCAAAACAAGGACGGTACACCCATGCAAACGAAAAACCTACGTTTTATCGCTGCAATCTGCCTCATCGGAACGGCGTCTCCAGCCCTCCCAACCCTCATCGCCGACGACCTCTCGGCCTCGCAAACGGTCATTGTCATCTCCCCCAAGACGAAGGTCTTCGCGTCGGACAAGCCGATCGGAGATGCCCCTCCGGGGAGCATCCTGCACTACACGAAGACCAACGAAAAATGGCTCATGGTCCCCCGCTTCCAGGGGTGGGTGAACATCGAGGACGTCCTGCCGGTCGAGTCGGCCGTCAAGCACTTCGACAAGGTCATTGCCGAGAAGCCGACCGCCGAGGCGTACCACCACCGCGGCCTCGTCCAGATGCAGTTCGAGGAGTACCAGCAGGCCCTGGCGGACTTCGACCAGTCGATCAAGCTCGGAAACAGCACGCCGCAGATCTACATCAACCGCGGGAACGCGCTGCAGGAGATGGGCGAAGTCCAGCGGGCGGTCGCCGACTTCACGCAGGCGATCAAGCTCAATCCGACGCTGGGACGCGCGTACGACAACCGGAGCGCCGCGCTGGCGGAGCTCGGCTTCTATAAGGAGTCGCTCGCCGACTCGAACGAGGCGATCAAGCTCGATCCGAGCTACCCCGAGGCGTACAACAACCGCGGCGTGACCTACACCCATCAGAAGGACTACGCCAAGGCGGTCGCCGACTTCAACAAGGCGATCGAGCTCTTCCCGAAGTACGCCGACGCCTACGCCAATCGCGGCATCGCCCGCAAGGAAAGCGGCGACGCCGTGGCGGCCGTGGCGGACTACGAAGCGGCCCTCACGTTCCTGCCGGACTCTCCGTCGCTGAACAACGAGCTGGCCTGGATCCTGGCGACAACTCCTGACACCAAAGTCCGCAACCCCAAGCGGGCCGTGGAACTGGCCGAAGCCTCCGTCGTGGCGACCGAGCGCAAGGACGGAAAGTTCCTGGACTGTCTGGCGGCCGCATACGCCGCTTCGGAGCGGTTCGACCAAGCGGTCAAGACGGCGATCGAAGCGGTGAAGGTCCTTGGGACGACGGAAGAGGGCAAAGAAGCGTCTGACCGACTTGAGCTCTACCGCGGGAAGAAGCCGTTCGTGGAAACGATGAACTGACGTCGTCGCGCTGCGGCGGACAGGGCGTTCTTCCGGTCGGAGAGGGATCATGCCGGCGATCGTATTTCTGCTGGTATTGCTGACGCCGGTCCCCCGAACGCCACCGTGGACGCTGGTCGATTCGGAATGGCGGGTCGTCTCCGTCGAACGCGACGGAACGCCCGCCACCGACTTCCAGATCACGGAGCGAGCAAACGGCGGTCCCCCGATCCTGCAGGAACTCCGCACGCTCTCCTTCAAGCGGCGAGAGGCGATCTTCTTCGTCGGTCAGCCGGACGGGCGAAGGGGGCACGATCTCCATATGGGGACCAGCCCCTTTCCTCGCGGTCGGGAAGGGGACTACACCTTCCGCCTGCTGGGCCGGCCGCATCGCGGCCAATTCCGGATCGAAGGGGAGGAGCTGACCCTGACCCTCCACGACGAATCGGAGCCCGACGAAACCGCCACTCCGGCCGAGGCGGCGTTCGACAAGCCGCTCGTGATCCGGGCGCGGGCCGTCCCGGTCGATCCCCCCGCTTTCCCGTTCCCGGCCGCCGACTGATCGGGGAATCCCGTTCCGTCAGGGCTGTGGCGGCTTTCCGGCCACGGCTGCTCTCGAGGCCGGTCCCCGCCGGGCCACGCTGGCCGAACCCGTCGCCAGCGGATCGGCTCCAGTCTCGAATCACTCCGCGAGTTCGTCGGGACAGTAACTTGCGTCCCGGCAGCCCGCTTCTCACTATCTCCCTTCCTTCGAACTCTCGAACTGCCCAGCGTTTCCATGAAGACCGACGATCTCCGCGAAGCCTACCTCTCCTTCTTCGAGTCGAAAGGCTGCGTCCGCCGTCCCAGCGACGTCCTGGTCCCGCACGGGGACCCGACCGTCCTGTTCACCCCCGCGGGGATGAACCAGTTCAAGAACCAGTTCCTCGGCGTCGGTCCGATCGAGTTCACCAAGGCAACGACCTGCCAGAAGTGCATCCGGACCGGCGACATCGGGAACGTGGGGGTGACCGCCTATCACCACACGTTCTTCGAGATGCTGGGCAACTTCTCGTTCGGAGACTACTTCAAGCGGGAAGCGATCCACTGGGCGTGGGAGTTCCTGACCGGCAAGAAGTGGCTGGGGCTCGATCCCACGCGGCTGACGGTTACCGTCTATCTCGACGACGATGAAGCGTCGAACATCTGGAACAAGGAGATCGGCGTCCCGGTCGAGCGGATCTCCCGCTGCGACGAATACGAGAACTTCTGGCCCGCCGGCGCACCGACGGACGGTCCGGACGGCGTCTGCGGCCCCTGCAGCGAGATCTACTATCACACCCCCGGCGCTCCGAAGCCGGTCGAGATCTGGAACCTCGTCTTCACGCAGTTCAACCGCGTTGGCGCTCCGCCGAACAACCTCAAGCCGCTCCCCAAGAACAACATCGACACCGGGATGGGCCTGGAGCGGACGGCGTCCGTCCTCCAGGGAGTGATCACGAACTTCGAGATCGACACCCTCAAGCCGATCGTCCTCGCCGCGGCCGAGACCGTCGGCCAGAAGTACGAGCTGGAAGGACCGAGCGGCCGACCGCTGCGGCGGATCGCGGACCACGTCCGCGCCTGCACGATGTGCATCCACGAAGGGGTTCAGCCGGGGCCGTCGAAGCAGGGCTACATTGTCCGTCAGCTCCTCCGCCGCGCGCTGCTGGAAGGCTACCTCCTGGGGAAGAAGGACCCGTTCCTGTCCCAGGTCGTGCCAATGGTCGTCGAGATGATGAAGCGTCCCTACCCGGACCTCGTCGCCTCGCAGGAAATCGTCCAGAACGTCATCCGCGAAGAAGAAAAGCAGTTCCTCGGCGTCATCGACCGGGCCCTCCCCAAGTACGAGCGGCTCGCTCAGAAGGCGGGGAAGGGGGGAACGATCAGCGGCAAGGAAGCCCACGACCTGCACTCACAGGAGGGGTTTCTCATCGAGCTCATCGAGGCGATGGCCGCCCGCGACGAGGTCAAGGTTGACCGCAAGGGGTTTGAAGCCTGCGTCCGCGACCATGAGATCCGCAGCGGCTCGGGCGCCTTCGCCGATTCGGTCATGGCCGAGGGGCCGATCGACGCCATCCGCAAGGCGATCGGCAAGAGTGAGTTCCTCGGTTACAGCGACGAGACCGGCACCGGCAAGGTGGCGGGGATCATCGCCGAGGGGAAACTCGTCAACGACTTCGCCGAGATCGACAGCGCCGCTCCGATCGGGGTCGTGCTCGATCGCACACCGTTCTACGGCGAGATCGGCGGCCAGGTCGGTGACACCGGGAAGCTGGAAGCAAAGAGCTTCGTTCTCGACGTGACCGACACGCAGCGGGACGGGGATCTGGTGGTCCACATCGGCCGGCTCAAGAGCGGCAAGATCACCGTCGGCGACGAAGCGAGCGCCGTGATCGATGCCGAACGCCGCGCCGGGATCCGCCGGGCCCACTCGGCCACGCACATCCTCCACCACGCCCTCCAGACCGTCCTGGGCCCGAACGCCATGCAGCGAGGGTCCAAGGTCGAGGACGACGTGCTGCGGTTCGACTTCGCCCACAAGCAGGCGATGACCCCGGCGGAAGTGATCGCCGTTGAACGCGAGATCAACGCCCGCATTGCCGACGGCGCGACGGTGAAGACCGACGTCGTTGACATCAAGACGGCCCGTGAGCGGGGAGCGAAGGCGCTCTTCGGCGAGAAGTATCCGGACCTGGTCCGGATGGTCTCGATGGGGGACTTCAGCCTGGAACTGTGCGGCGGAACGCACCTGTCCAACACCGGACAGGTCGGCCTGACCCGCGTCATCTCCGAGGAGCCGGTCGCGGCGGGTGTCCGCCGGATCGTGGCCTACACGGGGGAGAAGGCGATCGAGAGCGTCCGCGATCAGGACAACCTCATCAAGCAGCTCCAGCAGCAGTTGCGGGCCGGCCTGCCGTCCGAGCTTCCGGCCAAGGTGACCCAGCTCCAGGACGAGCTTCGCGAAGTGAAGCAGGAGCTCTCCGAGTACACGAAGCAGTCGGTGGGGATCGAGTCGCAGAAGCTGCTCGCCGCCGCCGAGATCGTCAACGGCGTGAAGGTCATCTGCCGCAAGCTCGAGAAGATCACCCGCGACCAGCTCCGGGCGTATGTCGACGAGCTCCGGGGCAAGGGGGGCTCGGTCGCCCTGCTGCTCGCCGCGGTGATCGACGACAAGGTCGCCCTGATCGCCGCGGTGACGAAGGACGTCCAGGCCAAGGTCAAGGCGTCCGACTCGATCCGCGAAGCGGCCAAGGTGGTCGGTGGCGGCGGCGGCGGACGTCCGGACCTCGCGGAAGCGGGGGGCAAGGACCCGACCAAGATCGACGCCGCCCTCGAAGCTGCCCTCGCGACGTACCGCAAGGCCCTGGCGGAGTGAGGTGCTGGGGGTCAGGTATTCTGGTGACAGGGGGCGGCCCAGCGAATGGCAGTCGCCCCCTGTTCCTTCCTCCCGATCCCCGGGACTCGACACTTCCGTCCGACTGAGACTTGATCCCTGTCACCTGATACTTCTCCCGCCCCATGGACGCGATCCAGCAACTGACGCAGTACGAAGCGGACGCCACGGCGGCCATTGAAGCGGCCGCGGACGCGCCTGCCCTGGAACAGGTCCGGATCGAGTTCCTGGGGAAGAAGCAGGGGCGGCTCAAGGACCTGCAGGCGCTGCTCGGGCAGGTGCCGGTTGATCAGAAGCCGGTGCTCGGGAAGCGGTTCAACGAGGTCAAGGACAAGGTGACGTCGCTGCTCGAGACGCGGAAGGCGGCCGTCGAGCGTCCGGCCGCTGCGGTCGACGGGGTGGATGTCACGCTTCCGGGGACGCCGTTCCGGTACGGCCACCGGCATCCGATCTCGCAGACGATCGACGAGTTCAAGGCGATCATGTCCCGTCTGGGGTTCGATCCGGTCGATGGGCCGGAGATCGAGGATGAGCGGCACAATTTTGATGCGCTGAACATTCCGCAGGACCATCCGGCCCGCGATCCGCTGGACAACTTCTATCTGTCGGCGGCGAAGACGGCGACGGGGAGTCCGCTCTTGCTGCGGAGCCAGACTTCGACGGTTCAGATCCGGGTGATGGAGAAGACGCAGCCGCCGATCCGGATCGTGTCGCTGGGGCGGGTGTACCGGCCGGACGATATGGATGATACGCATTCGTGCATGTTTCATCAGATGGAAGGTCTGATGATCGATACGAATGTGACGATGGCGGACCTCAAGACGGTGCTGCGGCTGTTTGCAACGGCGTATCTGGGTGAGGACGTCGTGATCCGGTTCCGTCCGTCGTTCTTCCCGTTTACCGAGCCGTCGGTGGAAGTGGACATGCGATGGGGGGATCGTTGGCTGGAGATTGGCGGGGCGGGGATGGTGGATCCGAACGTGTTGGAGACGGTCGGTTATGATCCGGAGAAGGTGAGCGGGTTTGCGTTTGGGTTGGGGGTGGAGCGGTTCGCGATGCGTCGGTTCGGCGTGCGGGATATCCGCCTCTTTTATGAGAACGACGTCCGTTTCCTACGGCAGTTCTAAGCCTGGAAAGTCAAAGCACGGGGTCCAGGGGCACCCTGGTGGGGAGTGCAGAGGGGCCTGCGTTGTTTTTCTGGCCCTTTGCCCGCCGGAGGCCTGGTCGTCGAGAGATGTCTGAAGGAGTGAGTGTCCAAGCGCGGACACGGTGCCGAATGCCCCCTCATCAACCCGTGGGGATTGCAAGGCGAGCGGTGCGCGTTGAGGGAGTCCTCATGGCCGGTCCCACAAAACGGCCGCCCGTTGTGTACCACGGTTCCTCATGGAAGCGCCTCCGGCGGCAAGGGGGCGTGGCCCCCTTGACCCAGCCCTTTGAAGGTGCATCCTCCTTCATGGTAAACCGGTGTCATGTCGAGACATGCACAGGATTTCCAGGGAGGAGGCGACCATGGTTGGTCAATCGGTCCTCGACCGCTTCATTCAGCAGGCTCCGCTTTGTGTTATGGCCCGGGCGACGCTGGAGAAAGTCTTCGCCCCGCAGAGATTGGATGCCCTGTTTCAACGGACGGCTGTCCGACAGTACGAACGGGAGCTTCTGTTCTCGACCGTCGTCGATCTCATGAGCCTGGTCGTCTGTCGTGTCACGCCGTCCGTTCATCGGGCCTATCAGCAGAAGAAGGCCCAGATTCCCGTCTCCATCCGGGCTCTCTACGACAAACTGGGGCATATCGAACCGGCCACGTCCCGAGAACTGGTGCGGCAGACCGCCTCTGAGATGGCCGAGCTGATCCGGACGCTGCCGGCGATGGCGGCTCCCCTCCTTCCCGGATACCGGGTCAAGATTCTCGACGGCAACCACCTGGAGGGAACAGAGCATCGGCTCAAGCCGCTGCGAACTCAAGGAGGCGGAGCCTTGCCGGGCCAGTGTGTCGTCCTGCTCGATCCCCAGCTGCGGATGATCCTGGACGTGATTCCTGGTCTGGATGCCTACACCCAGGAGTGTCGTCTCTGCCTGCCTCTGTTGGAGGGGATCGACCCCAAGGATGTGGTGATCGACGATCGGAACTTCTGTACGAGCGAACTCCTGTTCTGTCTGGCCCGACACGCCGCGTTCTTCGTCACCCGGCAGCATCGGGGCCGGCTGCGATGGGAGGTTACCGGGAAAGCCAAATCGCTCGGCCGGGGCGATTCCGGCCGCCTGACGGAAGAGCCTGTCCGCCTGACGGATCCCACAACCGGTGAGGTCCTGCCGGTCCGCAGAATCACCATCGAGTTGGACGAACCAACCCGGGATCACGACTCCACGCTCCACTTGCTGACGAACCTGCCCGCCAGTGAGGTCACCGCAGCACAGGTCGCTGAGCTGTATCGGGAGCGATGGACGATCGAGACAGCCTTCCAGGAACTGACGACACACCTGAGGTGTGAACTCAACACCCTTGGCTATCCGCCTGCGGCCCTCTTCGGCTTCTGCACGGCGGTTGCGTGCTACAACGTCCTGGCGGTCGTGCAGGCCGCTCTGGCTTCTGCTCATGGCCAGGAGTTCGTTGACGAGCAGTTCTCGCACTGGCGGATGTCGGATGAGCTCAGCCGCACCTACGTCGGGATGATGATCGCGATTCCGGCGGATCAATGGGAACAGTATGGAACTCTTCCCACCGAAGCTCTCAGCCGGCAGCTCCACGTCTGGGCCCAGAGCGTCGATGTCATGCGATATCGCAAATCGATTCGTGGTCCCAAGACACGCACCAAACGTCCAGCCGCGAGGGCTCAGCACTTCTCGACCGACAGGCTTCTCAAGCAGCGGAGATCCAACACGGGATAGCCACCTTCAAAGGGCTGCCCCCTTGACCCCAGGCTGCCGTGGCACGTTGGGTTTGAGCTATGGACACCACGCCGGCAAGAACGTGTGTCGAAGACAGGTCGCTCCGGCGATGACGGGCGTACGGGCCACCGACCACCGTTTACCACGTCCACGCCGATTCGGACCGTGTCGTCCGGCAGATTGTGCCGGGCCGGGCCGATAACACTCCTGACAGGGCACGGAAACGGCGGCTTCTCTCCAGTCGCCTTCGCCCTCGATAACCGCCCGACACGCAAGGACCGGCTGCGTCCTCCTCCGTTTTCCGGACGCGGCTTCCGTCAGGCGGCACCCTTGTCGAGACGCCCCCCGTGTTCACTCCCGTCAAAATCGACCTCGTCGACGAACTCCGTCTCCGCCGCTGGGCGCGGATGAACTACCTCCCCGCCGAAGGCCGCAGCGACGCCTGGCACCCCGTCATCCTCGACGAGATGCAGGTCCAGGACCGCGAGAACAAGATCGCCCCGCGAGCCCCCAAGTGGCTCTCCCACGTCCCGCACATTGAATCGCCGGCTCCCATGGCGACCCTCGGGACGGACGAGCTCTACTACACGTGACTGGTCGAGGGACTAGCGACGAGGGTCCAGGGAAGGGCGGTCGCGCCATTCCCTGTCTCTCCAGTCCCTAGACTCTAGACCCTAATCTCCCGAACTCCTGATGCGACACGGGAAGCCCAACGCGTGGCAGCGCGGGCTTCCCGTGCGCTCGTTTGTACAGCACTGAACCGGCCCGTCGGCGCCTCATCAGGGCAGGGGAGGGATGGCGGCGAATCGCTTCACCTACAGACGCTTGACGTTTCGAGCGCGGAACGTCATAAAACTCGATTCTTTCCCCTCCGGCCCAGTGCCGGGCGGGATTGGTGTTCAGTGATTTCGTTCCGAATATTGTAAGGATCAGCAGGCATGGGCCGTTACACAGGTCCCAAAGCACGCGTCAATCGCCGCCTTGGTTTTCAGGCCTTTGAAAACGCCGGGGCGATCCGCGCGCTTGAGCGGAAGCCCTATCCGCCGGGCATGGCCCAGAAGAAGAAGAAGCAGTCGAACTACGGTCTCGCTCTGACGGAAAAGCAGAAGATCAAGTTCTACTACGGGATCCGTGAAGCCCAGCTCCGCCGATACTTCGATATCGCCAAGCGGTTCAAGGGGAACACCGGGGAACACCTCCTCATTCAGTGCGAGCGGCGGCTCGATAACGTCGTCCGTCGCGCCGGTTTCTGCGGCACCCGCCCGCAGGCCCGCCAGGGCGTCGCCCACGGCCACTTCCAGGTCAACGGCCGCACGGTCACGATTCCCTCCTTCCAGGTGAAGGCCGGGGACGTCATCACCGTCAAGAACCGTCCGAACCTCAAGAGCCGCTATGCGGAACTCGCCGCCTCGGTCGCTTCGAGCGACGTGAGCTGGATCCAGATGGATCGGGAAGCCCTCCGGGCGGTCGTGACGACTCTGCCAACCCAGCAGGACGTGAGCATTCCGGTCGAAGTGGGGCAGGTTGTGGCGTTCATGGCCCGCTAAGCGAAACGCCTCACAACCGCCGGAAGTCCGGCAGCCAATACAATCCACCCGGGCCGACCGGGTGGATTTTTCTTTTTCGCGATTCCCGTTTTCCGCTCTGAGGGCCGGGTCGAGGATATTCAGGATTCGACCCCGGCGCCGCGTTCTCCTCTGTCTGCTGACGTTTCCAGGATCTGTGTCATGGCGAAGCCTCCGTATCCGTACCCCGGTGCCCTCATCTTCGGCGTTCCCGGCGCGGGGAAGGGGACGCAGGGGGAGATCCTGACCAAGATCCCGGGGTTCTTTCACCTTTCGACCGGGGTGATCTTCCGCAAGCTCGATGCGAAGTCGGAAGAGGGCCGGATCGTCCGTGAGTACAGCGCCCGGGGGGAGCTCGCGCCGGACGACATGACGATCAAGATCTTCCTGAACTGGCTGGAGTCGCAGCGGCTGGCGGAGCGGTTCAAGCCCCGGGAGCAACTCCTGTTGCTGGACGGTATCCCGCGGAACCGCAACCAGTGCGAGATCCTGAAGAAGTATGTCGACGTCAAGGTGGTGGTCCACCTGATGTGTCATGACGAGGAGGCGATGATCGACCGCATTCGGCGCCGGGCCGTTCTGGAGAACCGTCCGGACGATGCCAGCGAGTCGGTGATTCGCCGCCGGTTCCAGGTCTATGAGGCCGAGACCCGTCCGGTGTTGAACTTCTATCCGGAAGACATCATCAAGAATGTCGAGTCAACCGGGATCCATGCCGAGGTTCTTCAGGAGTGCCTGAAGCATCTGGCGCCGGTGCTCCGTGAAAATTTTCCGCGTAAGGATCTGTAGGCTCCAACCGCGTCCTTGCCGGCGCAGCGTCCATAGCTCAAACCCAACGTGCCACGGCAGGCTGGGGTCAAGGGGGCCACGCCCCCTTGCCGCCGGAGGCACTTCTATGAGGAACCGTGGTACGCAACGGATGTACGCTTTGTTGAGCCCGCTATGAGGACTCCCTCAAATCACACCGCTGGCTTTGCAATCCCCGCGGGTTGGTGAGGGGGCATACGGCACGGTGTCCGCGCTTGGACACGTGCACCTTCCGGTGTTGTCCGACGAGACGGCCTCCGGCGGGCAAAGGGGCGTTGCCCCTCTGCACTCCCCACCAGGGGTGCCCCCCTGGACCCGGTGGGGCATTCGCACCTGAGCGCACCTACGACACCCGTCGGCCCGGCGCAATGCCTGCGCAAAGAGGACGAGAACAACAGGCGACTCTACCTTCCGCCTTCAGCCTCTCCCCACCAGGCTCAGATGTCCAAAAAGCTCGACGACACCTGATCCCAGCAATGCACCGCGTCGTCCTTCGTCGCCGCAAACCGAATATTGCCGTCCTGCGAGATCACGACCGCCAGCGCACTCGGAAACTTCTGACAGAACCGGAACGCCGACCGGTGACGGGTCCCCACACCATCCGTCCGCGCCGGACGGGAATTCGCCCCCTCCGGATCCTCGCAGATCCGGATCGTCTCCACTTCCGGAAGCGACCCCGAAATCTCCGCCCCGAAGCCCAGGATCTCAAACCGCTTCGTCATCAACACCGCCCCATCCACGCCCGCCAGACTGGCGACCATGTGGGCCACTTCAAAAATCGCTTCATCCAGCTGAGCCACCAGCGGATCGTTCGTATGCAGGAACTGCTCCCAGATCTCCTGCTCCGTCGCCCCGGTCGTGATCGCCTGCAGCCGATGCACGATCCGGAACAACAGCGTCCGGAATCGCCGCCGCGGCTCCTCATCGAGAAACCGATACTTGACCTGCAGGAACGTGTTCGCGGCCAGCAGCTGCCGACCGATCTCGAGCTCCACAAACAGCAGCGTCCCGCCATGCCGCTGAGCTCGGACCAGGCTCACAATTCGGCGAAGAACGTGCTTGGCGAGCAGGGCCGTCAGCCGCTCAATGATCGTGGCGTCGGCGTTCTGCGGCAGCCCGTACTGCGAGACATACTCCTGGCGAAGCTGCCGCCTCGCTTCGGAGAAGACGGCGGGAAGCCAGGCCGAGTCGAAGACGTCGAGGTCCGGGCGGAACAGGTGGCCGTGGTTCAGCAGGGCCAGTGTCGTGTTCCCCTGGCAGACGGTCATCTGCCCGGGGCCCTTGACGCACACGACCAGCGCCGGTGGCATCGCAGCGGGGAGCAGCCGTCCGCCGTGCGCCGCCTGAAGCCACCGCGGCCCGGACTGGACCAGGCCCCAGATTGAGAGCTGGCCGCGGTTCCAGTGGACGCCGAGCAGGGACCGGTGAAAGTCGGCCGCGGGCGCAAGCCGCCGCAGCTCGTGCTCGTCAAAGTTGCGGGCCGGAGAGAACATCAGCCGCAGGAGCCCCGTCGGGGGGCTGTCTTCGGCGGAGAGCATGTGCGGCGGGCAGGCCAGCAGCCGGAAGACGAGACGCCGCTGCTCTTCGAAGAGCAGGCTGGTCTGGTAACACGTCGAGAGAATCTGCTCGAGCGTGTCAGCCGACGGCAGGAGATCCCACCCCGCCGCCGAGTCCCATTGCTCGGCGACGAACGTCGCCAGATCACGAGGATAGAAATACGGCATCGCGCAATCGTCCGTGACAGGGAGCAGGGGAGGATTCAGGCCCAGGATTGCGGATCCAGGGGGAGGCGTGTGCTCTCTCCTGGATCCCGTCACCTGAGCCCTGTTTCCTTGGGCCTCTCCTCATGACGCCTTGGCCGCTTCCGGGCGGGTGCAACGGCCGATCTCACGGACCGCCTGCCGCAGCCGCTGCGAGTTCTCGACGATCGCCAGCCGGAGGTAGCCTTCTCCCTCTTCTCCGAAGCCGCGGCCGGGGCTGACCGCCACGCCCCCTTCTTCAAGGAGCTTCATCGCGAAGTCGATCGAGCCCATCTTGGCGAACGGCTCGGGGATCTTCGCCCAGACGAACATCCCGGCCTTCGGGCGGTCGATTTCCCAGCCGAGACGCTCCAGGCCGTCGCACAGGACGTCGCGGCGCTTCTCGTATTCCTGAGCCAGGGCGTCGACCGAGGCGTCGGTGTGCCGCATGGCCACGATCGCCGCGATCTGGATCGCCTGGAAGATGCCGTAGTCGTAGTACCCCTTGATGGTCGCGAGAGCCCGGACCATCTCCTTGTTGCCGCAGCAGAACCCGACCCGCCAGCCTGCCATGCTGTAGCTCTTGCTCATCGTCGTGAACTCGACCCCGACGTCGAGGGCCCCCGGGACCGAGAGGAAGCTCGGGGCCAGGTAGCCGTCATAACAGATGTCGGCGTAGGCGAAGTCGCTCAGGACGAGGAACCCGTACTTCTTGGCGAGCTTCACGAGCTCCACCCAGAAGTCCTTCTCGATGCAGGTGGAGGAAGGATTGTGCGGGAAGTTGGCGATGACCAGCTTCGGCTTCGGGTACAGGTGCTCGCAGGTGTAGGCGATGTTCTGGAGGAACACGTCCGGCTTGCGGACGTCGAGGTGGATCGCGTTCCCGCTCGCCAGGATCACCGCGTAGGTGTGGATCGGGAAGGTCGGAGAGGGGACGATCGCCGTGTCGCCCGGGCCCATGAGGGCCAGGCACATATGGCTGAAGCCCTCCTTCGAGCCGATCGTCGCGATGATCTCGTCGTCCGGGTTGAGCTGGACGCCGTACCGCTTCCAGTACCGCTTGGCGACTTCGACGCGGAGGTTCTTGATCCCGTTGGCGACGGAGTAGCGGTGGTTCTTGGGGTCGGCGAGGGCTTCGGCGAGCTTGTCCTGGACCATCTGGTCCGGCGGATCGGTCGGGTTCCCCATGCCGAGGTCGATGACGTCGATTCCTGCGACGCGCTTCTGGTACTTGACCTTGTTGATCTTGGCGAAGAGGTACGGGGGAAGCCGCTTCATCCGCTCGGCGACGGGAATGCCGAACGGGTTGTCGGCGACGGGGATCTCGTTTTCGTTGCGCATCGGAGTACCTGGTGCCGGCAAGCGATGTCGGGGGCCGGCTTCGACGGGGAACGACAGCGCCTCCTGTGGCGCGGTTCGGCTCTCCCGGTTCGATTGTATGAGTGCCCCGGCGATTCCGCGAGAGCGGGTTTCAGGTCGGGCAGGCATGTCGATCAGGCGCAGGTCGGTCCGGCTGTGGGAGAGCGCAGAAGGGGCGACGCGATCCCGGACGAGAGGGGTTGGGGCGGTCGCCAACCTGACAAGGGGGCTGACTTTTGGGGTGCGTCAGCCGGCCCGGGAGACCGCGTCGGCCGCGGGGGAAGGACGCTGCCCGATCGCACTGTTTCGAATCGTCGTAAGGTCTGAAATTTCAATGACAAAGAGCGGCTTCGCTTCGTTGTGAAGACGGTGCGAAACGAATACAATTTCAGTCCGCGAAGAGGGGGCAGGCCGAGCGAAAGCACTTCGGCGCAAACTGCTTCTGTGAATGGAGTTGTAGTGGCGGTCGGCGATCCGTGCGGAGACGTCGCCCGCGGTGAGGAGTCGATCCTTGGCAGATCAGGACGAGAACCTGTCCGGTGAGGCGTTTCAGCCCGGACAGAACGGCGCCGGAAACGGTGGGAGCGACCAGGGCATCGAGCGGATGGACATCCGCCAGGAGATGCAGCAGAGCTACCTGACATACGCCATGAGCGTCATTGTCAGCCGCGCTCTCCCGGACGCCCGCGACGGCCTCAAGCCGGCCCAGCGCCGCATCCTCGTCGCCATGAACGACCTGAATCTCGGCCCGAGCGGGGGCCGGATCAAGTGCGCCAAAATCTCCGGCGACACCTCGGGGAACTACCACCCCCACGGTGAAGCGGTCATCTACCCGACCCTCGTCCGCATGGCCCAGGACTGGGTGATGCGGGCCACCCTGGTCGACAAGCAGGGGAACTTCGGTTCAATCGCCGGTCTCGGCCCCGCGGCGATGCGGTATACCGAGGCCCGCCTCTCGCAGGCCGCCGCCGAGATGCTCGACGACCTCGGCCGGGACACGGTCGACTTCATCCCGACCTACGACCAGCGGGGGACCGAGCCGGTCGTTCTGCCGTCGCGGTTCCCGAACCTCCTCGTCAACGGGTCGACCGGGATCGCGGTCGGGATGGCGACCAGCATCCCGCCGCACAACCTCGCCGAAGTGGCGAGCGCGGTGCAGGTCCTGATCGACAACCCCGAGGCGACCTTCGACGACATCATGGAGGTCCTCCCCGGTCCGGACTTCCCGACCGGCGGCGTCATCTGCGGCCGCTACGGCGTCCGGCAGGGCTACCTGACCGGCCGGAGCACGCTGACGGTCCGGGCCAAGGTCGACTTCGAGACCGAGAAGAACACCGAAGTCATCGTGGTGAAGGAGATTCCGTACCTCGAGACCCGCGACCGGATCAAGGAGAAGCTCGAGGAGCTGATCAAGGAAGACAAGATCAAGGGGATCTCGAAGGTCGTCGACTACACCGACCGCAAGACCCCGACGTGGCAGGTCCGCCTGCACATCTACCTGAAGCGGGACGCCGACCGCGAAGTCGTCCTCAACCTGCTCTACAAGTATTCGCCGCTGCAGACCACGGTCAGCGTGATCCTGCTGGCCCTCGTTGGCAACCGGCCGCAGACGCTCAACATCCGGGACCTGCTCCAGGAGTTCATCCGGCACCGCGTTACGGTCATCCGCCGGCGGACCGAGTTCCTCCTCTCCGAAGCCCGCCGCCGCAAGCACACGGTGGAGGGGATGTTGATCGCCCAGATCGACATCGACCAGATCATCGACACGATCCGCCGCTCCCCCAGCCGGTCCGAGGCCAAGGTCCGCCTGCAGGCGATCAAGATGCCCGCCGAACTCGTCCAGAGGGCCCTCGGCGACGAAGGGTTCCGCCTGTTCCAGGAAGAGCAGGGGACCGCCGAGACCTATTCGCTCTCCATCAACCAGACGGAAGCGATCGTCAGCATGCAACTCGGTTCGCTGGCGAACCTTGAGCGGGAGAACCTGCAGGGAGAGCATCGCAAGCTCCTCGAAAACATCATCGAGTACCTGCGGCTCCTCTCCAGCGAGGCCAACATCCTTGTGGAAGTCCGCAAGGAGATGGACAACCTCAAGGAGAATTTCGCCGACAAGCGGCGGACCGAGATCTCCGAAGACGAACTGACCGACGTCAACAAGGACGACCTGATCCCCGAAGAGCCGATGGTGGTCACGCTCTCGCAGCGGGGCTACGTCAAGCGGACGCAGCTCAGCGTCTATCAGGCGCAGAATCGCGGCGGGAAGGGGATCGCCGGTGCCAAGGCGGACGAGGAAGATCCGACCGAGCACATGTTCGTCTCCAGCACGCACGCGTGGCTGCTCTTCCTGACGAACACCGGACGCGTCTTCAAGCAGAAGGTCTACGACCTGCCGCTTCAGGGGCGGACGGCGAAGGGGCGAGCCCTCGTCAACCTGCTCACGCTGGGCGAGGGAGAGACCGTCCAGGACTGCATCGACGTCCGCGCCTTCACGGAGGACGAGTACCTCCTGATGGTGACGAAGGACGGGACCATCAAGAAGACCTCCCTCGACAAGTTCGCCAACATCCGCGCCGGTGGAATCGTGGCGATCAAACTTGAAGAAGGGGACGCTCTGATCGACGTCGTGAAAGTCCAGCCGGGGCAGGACATCGTCCTCAGCACGGCGGGCGGGATGGCGATCCGCTTCTGCGAGACTGACGCCCGGGCGATGGGCCGCGACACGATGGGGGTCCGCGGGATCAAGCTCGGCAAGGGGGACACGGTCGTCGGCCTCACCGTCGCCGAAGAGGATGCGACGCTCCTGACGATCTGCGAGAACGGCTACGGCAAGCGGACCCCGTTCGGCGTCGTCTCGCCCGATGAGGCGGAAGGGGAGAGCGACGAAGCCGCGGCCACTGCGGCCGAGGAACCGGCGTCCGATGAAGAGGCTGGCGAAGAGGGCTCGGGCGAGTCGAGCGGTATGCGGTATCGCCGGCAGCGCCGGGGCGGCAAGGGGCTGCGGGACATCAAGGCGACGACCCGTAACGGCCCGGTCATGGGGACGCTGGCGGTCCATGACGGCGACGATGTCCTGATGGTCTCCCAGTACGGGATGATGCAGCGGATCCGGGCGAAGGACATCAGCGTCATCGGCCGCAACACCCAGGGTGTGCGGATCATGAAACTGGATAAGGACGACAAGCTCGTCAGCATTGCCCGGATCCCGGCGGAAGTCGCCGACGAGACGACGTCTCCGTCCCCCGCCGCTCCGCCGGTGGGTGATGCGGGAGAGCCGTCGTCCGAGGCGTGATCTGTGGCGGACAGACTCCCCCCGCGTTCTTGCCGGCGCAGCTCTGCTTGCTCAAACCCAACCTGCCACGGCAGCCGGGGTCAAGGGGGTCTCACCCCCTTGCCGCCGGAGGCACTTCCATGAGGAACCGTAGTAAGCAACGGACGTCCCCTTTGTGGGACCGGCGTTGAGGACTCCCTCCAATCACACCGCTGGCTTTGCAATCCTCGCGGGTTGGTGAGGGGGCATACGACACGGTGTCCGCGCTTGGACACGTGCTCCTTCAGACATCTCTCGACGAGAGGGCCTCCGGCGGGCAAAGGGGCGTTGCCCCTCTGCACTCCCCACCAGGGTGCCCCTGGACCCGGCCTTTGGGGGCGGCGCAAGACGACCGCGCGGTGTTCAGTCGTCCGCGGACTTCGAGAGCCGGTCGGCCAGATAGATCGGCTCCGGCACCCGGTGCTGGCGGAAGCTGCCGAGCACAAGCCGCGTCGCCTCCTCAACCCGGATCAGGTTCCCCGGCGAAACGTAAACCGGCTTCGCCGTCCCGCTCCCCGGCAGGATCGCCGCTCCCAGAAGCTCGTCCCCCTCCAGGATCGGCACAGGGACCAGCGGCGCGAGCGGCCCGGCAAGTCGGCCCGTCAGGTGGGACTTGGTCACTCCGACCGTCGGCACCCGGGCGAACATCCCGAAGGTCGCCGCAATCCCCGCCCGCCGGGGATGCAGGATCCCCGTTCCGTCAACGAACACCACGTCGGGAACACGCCCCGCCGCCACGACCTCCCGCCAGATCGCCTCATGGGCGGGAAGTTCCCGGAACGTCAGGTACGTCGTGATATAAGGAAATTGGACCGGTACGCTGAGCGCCAGCGACCACAGCGGCTCCATCGTCGCCGCGTCCATCAGCACATAAGCGGCCCGAGCGAATCCCGGAACCGGATAGGCGACGTCGAGCGCTCCGATCGTCCCCGGCTCACCCGGCAGCGGCCGCGCGAGATCAAGCCGCGGGAACACGCTCCCCTGAAACGCCTGAAGCTCCCGCAGCGGAGCAGGCCCCTCGAACTCGCTCTGCAGGCATTCGGGCGGAACCGTCTCGTCCAGGACCGGAACGCCATCCCGCAAGAGCCGCCGCACCTTCTCCGGTGTCCCTCCCTCGCCGTAAAGGCCGAGGTCCCCCCCCGCCCGGACGACGCAGTGGCATCGGCATTCCGGCGTGTGAGCGTGGGTCAGGAGGCACTCGGCCACCCACCGCGCCGCGATCGGGTCTCCCAGGCTGCGGGCGAGGGCCCCGTAGGTGGTCGCGCGGCCCGCGTGAATCTGGTCGAGACGCTCCGCCAGGTCGCGCTCCAGATCCGGGAGGGCGAGCCAGGGGGACTCTCCCGAGTGCTCGGCCATCACTCGGCGGTCCGCGGCAAGGCGGTCGAAACGATCCACACCGCGACCGCCAGCCAGATCGCGATGCCGATGACCCGCTCATCCCCCGGCAGCAGGAGGTAGCAGGCGGCCCCGATCGCGGCCAGCACATACGGGGCGGCCGCCAGGAGACCCCGGCGGACATCCATCCGGCGGGCCGCCACGACCAGCAGCGCCGCCAGGCCGAGCCAGACGAGCGTCCAGGCGCTTCCGGCCAAGAGGTCCCACGCCCGCCGCGGACGGGCCGCGATCGCGAGCTTGGGGCTCCCCCCGATCTTGGAGAAGTGAAGCGTCTGTCCCGCCGTCGGCAGGTCAAACTTGAGCGACAGGCCGCCCGCCTCCGTCCAGGTCCCGGCCGTCTCCTGCTGGATCTGGTCCATCAGCGGGCTGAGGTCGGATGCGAAGCCTCCGCCCCCCATGCCGCGGGAGAGCGTCGACAGTTTGCTCGCGTCCAGTTTGCTCCCGGCCTGGGACTCCCACCGGTTCTGCCGCGAGAAGTTGTCGAGCTCGATCCCGCCGCCGGCGGAGATCGGCCGGCTTCGGCCTCCCGCCATTCCGGCGGCGTCCCCCCACTGCGGCTTGCGGTCCTGCGACTGCTCAAAGGAAACGCCAGGGGGCTGCGCGTTTCCGCCGGAGCCCGGCTGCTGGCCCACCGCCTGTCCCTTCTGATACGACAGGTCGATCTGCGACTGGTTGGCAATCTGGCTGCGGAGTTTCCCGCGGGAGGACTCGGCGTCCCCCTTCTTGGCGGCGGCCTTCTCCTTGCCCGACTCCGTCTGCGGGACGGCGAACCGGAACTTCTGCTCCGTCTCCAGTTCGCGGACCGTTCCGTTCGCGATCCCGCCGAAGTCGTCGTTGGCGGCGTTGAGCCGGACGGTGTTGCTCAGAATGAAGCTCTGCGAGTCCTGCTGCTGGCTCGGCGCCTCCTCGCCCCCCTGCTGAGCCGCCTGCTGCGCCTGCTCGATCACCGCCCGGTTCCCTTCGAAGAACTCCAGGTACCGCTCCCGGCCCTCGCCGCGGAACTGCTGGAACTTGTTCTCAATCTGCTGGAGCGACAGGTCGATCTGCTTGAGGTTGCTCCGCGAGTTGTCGCGCTGGACCGCGCTGACCGTCGAGCTGTTCGAGACCCGCAGCAGGTCGAGGACGTCGGTCAGCTGCCGCTGGGCGTTGAGGAGCTCCGAGCTCACGGCGAACTCCTCCGCCTCCTCGATCGCGACGTTCGTCCGCGGCGAGTTCTCGATCGGCGTGACGCGGAAGTCGTCCGGGACGTAGACCGTCCACAGGGTCTGGGCGACCGTCATGCCGAACTCCGCCGAGTCGGTCCGCGAGAGGACGTGCGGGGCGGGGATGTCGAACGACTGCGCCCGCGGGCGGATTGCGTCTTCGAATGGCCCGCCGACGTGTCCGGCAAGGATCAGGACGAGCCGCAGTGAGAGATCGGACACATTGGTCGCCGGCAGGGGCACGAGCTGGGCGTCCGCCCCTCCGACCTGTGTCCGGACGGTCCGGGCCGGACGGCCGTTGACGACCGCCGCCAGGATCCGCGACGCGGGAGGGAGCCGCAGGCCGAGGAACTGCTGGCCGCGGCTGCGGATCGTGTACTCGGCCCGCGTCCGCCAGCTGCCGTCATGGTTGAAGACCGTCACGAGTTCCGTCCCGGTCACCGACGCGAGGTTCGTCTGGACCTCCTCGGCCCGCTGTGACTTCCACTGCGGGACGGGGCCGCCTCCGGCCCCCGCCGCCGGGAGCTCGACGACTTCCATCGCCTGCTCGAGAAGCGTGTCCTCGATCCGGAACGGAAGTTCCGAGCGGGTGACCGACCGGATCTGCTGCGGATTGACGGGAGCGAGCTGCCGGTTCGAAAGGTTGACCAGGACGCCGAAGTGCCGCTGCGTCTCCAGGGGGACCGCCAGGGCGGTCGCGTTGGGGACTTCCATCACGAGCGAGGGGAAGACCACCGTCTCGTCCGCTGCCGGAGGGAGCGTGGCGACCCCCGAGAGCAGGAACTGATCCCGGACCGGCTCGTTGAGGATCACCGTCCACCGGAGGCCCGTCTCGATCCGGCTCGAAGTCACCTGCCGGATCCGGCTGTCGGTGAACTGGAGCCGGTTCTCGAGCGAGAGTGGGGTGATGAACTGGAACGTGTCGGTCGCGGCCCGGCTGATCTTCCAGCGGAGCGTGATCCCGTGGTCGATCGAGGAGTTCGAGACCGCGGTCAGGGTGATTGAGTCCCCCGAGAGCTGCGGGACGCTGCGGGCGATGTCAAACGTCACCGCCGGCGCCTCGGGCTTCGTCGAGCGGAAGGCGAACTGGACCGGGGCGGCGTGGAGCTGCCGCAGTCCCGCGGGAGCCTGCTCGGAGGGGAGCGGGCGCCACGGATCGGGGAGCGTCCGCAGCGAGGCGGAGTAGAGATCGTCGAACCAGACCCCGACGGCGGCGGTCGTGCGGGTCGCGTCGAGCGGGCGGGGGACGCGGATGTCCATGGTCGCCCCTTCGGCCGGCAGCGTCACCTTCCCCTGGAGGGCGAGGCTCACCTTGCCGGTCCGGGGTGTGGCGAACTCGACCGTCAGGATCGGCAGGGCGTCCGCGGCAGCCGGAGCGGTGTACCAGTCCGCCAGCGGCGTCTCCGATTCGACGTCGATGACCAGGAAGTCCTTCGGGAGTTCAAACGAAACGCTCCCCTGGGGCGTCCCGCCGATGTCGAGATGGAACAGGCTGGCGATGAGCTGCTTCCGCAGTCCGATGCGGACGCCGTGCTCGGCAGTCACGGTCGTTTCCCGCGGCCGCCGGAACGGTTCGACGACGATCCGGGCCGGGCGGGCGCTGAACCGGTAGGCGGTCTGCGGCGTCCCTTCCGGACGGGCCAGTTCGGCCGCCGGCTGAAACTTCCCCGCGTCGGTCTGGACGACCCCGGTCGCCTCGCGGACCCGCAGTCCCAGCGAGGAGGTGGTAAAGAGGCCGACCTGTCCGGAGTCGCGGGAGACGTCGCGCGGCGCGACCTCGGGGACGGTGAGAGGTGTGGCGGCGTCCGCGTCGAATGTCCGGAACAGCTCGACCACGATCCGGGTCTGACGGTCGATCGGCTGCCGGAAGAAGACCTTGAGCGTCCGGTCCGCTCCTTCGCCGTTGGTCTCCCATCCGCTGACGTCGTCCCCGCGGAGCTTCTTGAGGCTCATCTCGGCGGGGAGGCTGAAGACAAGGTCGGAGATCGTTCCCTGGCGGACGCTGATGCCGAACGCGTGGCTCGACTGCAGGCCGGCGTCGTCGAACGAGGCGATCGTGGAGCTTTCCACCTGGACGATGGCCGAGTCGATCCCCTTGACCTGCTTCGGCTGCCAGGCGAGGGCGATCTCGCCACCCTGATCGACTGGGGCCTCGACGACCGTCTTGCCGTCGACGGTCCCCTTGCGGAACTGGCCGGAGGAGCCGGTCAGGCGGAATTCGAGATCGGGGGTCGGGAGCTCGAAGGTCAGCCGGGCGGCGGGGACGGGATGGAGCTTCACGGCAATCCGTCCCGCCGGTCCGGTCGTTTCGAGGGCCGTGCGGAACTCGACGTCGAGGACGTGCCGTCCCGGCTTGTCGAGAATCAGGACGGGCCGCGCCCCGTCTACGGCGAGGGGGGCCGGGGCTCCGTCGAGGACCGCCGACTGGATCGCGCCCCCTTCAAACGGGAGGGGGAGCCGGATCTGGTGTTTGCGGAATCCTTCGAGGAGGAACCGCGCCTTGACGAGCGCCGACGGATTGTCGCCGGGAGCGGAGGTGACGACGTACAGCGCCTCGGAGATCGTCGCCTCCAGCGGAGCCGGTTCCGACGATGCTTCGGTCGGCTTGGCCTGCTGGGAGAGCTTGAGGTACGTCTCCTGCGGGAGGAAGACGCGGAACGCCGTCAGCGGGTCCTCGCCGTTGTAGGGAACGACGAGGGCCTGGCGGTCGACGTCGGCGTCTTGCGCGCGAGCTTCGCCTCCGAGAAGGGAGAGCAGGGCAGCTCCCCCGATTGCGAGAGGGAAGACCGTCTTTGCCAGCCGGGTCGGCCGCCAGCCGGCGATCGCGGGGACGGCTCGGACGAGAGCCAGAAGGAGCAACCCGCCGATCCCGCCGGCGCAGGCCCCGTCCAGGAATTCCTGAGCGGTCGCGGGAGCCACGGGAGCCAGGGCGATCGGCAGGACGATGAGCAGGAGCGTCGCCAGGAGCAGCGGCCCGCGCCACCGGCGGAGGAGCCACGTCAGGAAGAGGATCACCGCCGCGACGAACCAGCTCCCGGCGCGGACCTGGTCGCGGCGCTGATAGCGGACGTCGAGGGCGGGAGTCGTCGCCGCGGAGCCGCCGCTGACGCCGTCCTCCCCACGGTGGGAGAACTCGACGCTCGCGGAGTCCGGCGGAATCGTCAGGGAGGCGTTCAGGGAGAGCAGCCCCGCCGCGTTCGCGAAGCCCTTGCCGGACTTTCGCCACCGGACCGTTCCCTCGGCTTCCTCGGGAGTGACGGGGGCCGGCGTGGCGGCGGGGGGACCGGGCGGGGAGGCCTGAGGAGCATCGGACGGCCGCTGGGGCGCCGTCTGGACGATCGAGGGAATGCTCGAGGGAGCCGCGGGGCCGTTGGCGGGTTCTGCGCCGCCCCGGGGGGCGACTACGTTCCGTTTACGGTCGATCATGCTGCGGGACTCGTCCCGGATCTCTGCTTTGAATTCCGACAAGAAGTCCTTGGGAGCGGCCGACTGCGGAACAGGCGACTCCGGCGAGGGAGGGGGAGGGGGCATCGGCTGTCCGCCGGGCACTCCGCCGAACATCGCCCCGTCCGCCGCCGGCTCACTGTACTGCCGCGGCCTCGCCAGCTCTTCCGTCACCGGTTTGGCGGGGATGTCCACGTCCATTTCAAAGTGCGCCTGCGGGAGGGCCTTCGGGCTCGCCGTGGTGGCGAGGCTCGATCGTCGCGCCGCCTCCCGCGACTGCTGGACCGCGGGGAGCAGCATCAGGAAGCACATCCCGAGAACCAGAAGGGATCCAGCCGCGATGCCGACGTACCGCCAGTTCGGCCGAGCGGTCGTCGCCAGGGAGAAGATCCATCGCAGCAGGAAAGCGGCGCCGAAGATGAGGGCCGCGACCGTGAGCATCGACGGGACATTCCGCGGAGCCTGGCGCCGGAGCATCCGCCAGACGCCGTCCAGCCAGCCGAGCGAATGGAGCTCCCCCTGCGGCCGGAACGTCCCGTGGCTCTCCACGAGCGCCAGGTCGCGGGGGTAGTGCAGCGTCCAGGACTGCTGGAGCGCCTCGAGCGGCTGTTCCCGTCCCGCCCCGTCGATCGCCTGAATGACCGGAGGATGGTGGACGATCCGGTTCGAGTCCGGCACGGGATCGGATTCGGTCCGGGCCGAGCGGTAGAGGAGCTTGAGCGTGTGCTGGGCTTCTCCGCCCGCCGGATCGTGCGGCACGACGAAGTCGTTCCCCCGGCGGCGGATCTCAACCGCGTGGCCGTCGATCGTCGCTCCCCACAGCTCGGCTGCCGGCATCGTGATCTTGAGCGACTGGATTCCGACGGCGGAGTACACGACTTCCGCCTGGTGCTGCCACCGGGTGTCCTCCTCCAGGACGCTGGCGAGCCGGGCCTGGTGAACGACCGCCGTCGGAATGGCGGTGCGGCCGAACCGCTGCTCCTGAATTCCGACCTGCCATCCGCCGCGGTCGGCGAAGAAGGCGGAGACGACTCGCTCCTGGGGAGCGTAGAACCCGGCCGGCATGTCGACCGGGTCGATCCCCGGCAGGGGCCGCCCGTTGGCGTCGACCGCCTGAATGGTGAGGAACTGCTCTTCCGCCGCCTCGATCGCGACGTAGCCGCTCTCCCGTTCGGCCGAGAGGACGCTGAGCACCGGCGCGGTCAGAACCCCGGCCGGCTTGGGGGTCCGCAGGTCGACTGTCAGCAGGTGCGGCCCGACGAGGAACCGGTCGAACCGGAGCGACCAGGTGCGGAGGCCGTTGACCGGCTCGCTGCTCGTCTGTTCGATCACCGGCACGACGTCTGTCGGCGCGGCGGCGGTCCCGCTGACGACCTGGAACCGGAGATCGGTCCCGGCCGATTCGGGAAGCGTCAGCGACAGCCTTCGGGCGCCGCCCCCCTGGAGCGTGAGATCCGACTCGATGTGCGAAAAGAGACTCGTTCGTTCGAGCCGCACGTAGGTTCGCGTGCTCGCGGTCAGCCGTGGCGGCTGTCGCTTGAGCGTCAGTTGCCCCGCCGCCCGCCCGTCCTGGTAGGTGAAGCCGTGCCGCAGCCCGGCCGAGAGGGCGGCGAACTTCTGCCGCAGGATCTCGAGGTCGTTGGCCCGGGCCAGGTCGAGTCCGACCACTTCGGCCGGGACGACGTCGAGACCCGCGGCGACTCCGATCCCGTACAGCCCTTCGACGACTCCCGCCTGCGGGAACCGGATCTCGGGGAGGGGGAGCCGCTGTTCCGTCTCCTCTGGGGGCCACGTCTCGGGGATCAACCGGGTCGAGATCTGGACCGTCCGGGTCTGGCCCGGGAGGAGCGGGGCGGGGAGGGGAATCCGGATGAGCTGCGTTCCGGCGTCGCTGGGGAGCATCTGGTGGTCGATCGTCTGTCCGTCGACCTGCGTCGCCAGGATCTGCCACGCCGCGGGGACGGAGACCTGCACTTCAAAGAGCGGCGCGAAGCGGGTCTCGATCGTCCCGACCGCGATCATGTCGATCCCGGTCTCGGTGAAGGTCAGGAGGTTCGTGACCGCCGCCTGGAGCTCGCGGGCCTTGGCTTCGGTCGAGAACGAGAGCTGGAAATCGGGCTTCCAGACCTGAAACGCCAGCCGCTGGTCGGAGGCGGGGCCGGTCTGGGCGAAGGCCTGCTTCGCCAGGTCCTCTTCGCTCATCTGCCGCACCCCGGCGGTCTTCTCGGTCCGGACCCGGACCCCCTGCGGGAACTCGACCCGCACGATGCCGACGTGCGAGGCGACCCCTTCGATTTCCAGCGTCGGGACCTCCCACGGCTTCCCCGGCTCGACCTGGACCACCCCCTGGAAGGTGATGGTCCGATCCCCTTCGATCGGCTGGCGGTAGTTGAGGGTGATCGTGGTCGTCCCGGGGGAATCGGGGGTGTCGGTCAGCTCCCACGCCTCCAGGCCCGTCGAGTCGACGCGGGTGATCTCGAGCTTCTTGGGGACGACGCACGTGAGGCGGTTCAGCGCCCGGCCGAAGACCTGGATCCGCGTGCTGGCGGACCAGGTGACGTCACCCGGCGTGACCCGCAGGCCGAACGCCGTGTTGGCCAGCGTGAGGGCATCCTTCCGATCGGTCGCCTGCCGGCCGGTGAAGGTGAGCTGGATCCGCTCCCGTCCGCCGACGGGGAAGACATACTCGGCTGCCTGGTCCTTCTCCCCGGGACGCTGGAGCTGCTGGCCGTCGACGGTCAGGAACCGCTGCGCGGGGGCGCTGACCGTCATCTCGGCCGAGGCGGCCGGAAGGAGTGAGAAGCCGACCGCCCGGTCGCTTCCGGTCGCCACGAGAGGAGCGGAGGCAACGAGCTTGAGAGGATGAATCCCGGCCTTGTCGAGGAACAGGTGTAGCAGGTCCTTGTTCTCGCCGTCGCGCGAGACCGCCGCCGGGCCGTCGTTGATCTGCACGGACTCGATCGACAGGCCGCCGATCGGCAGCTTCAAGTCGGTCCAGCCGCCGTGGTGCGTCTGGATCCGGGAGGTGACCGTCACGACGAGCTGATCGTCGCGGATCTCCGCGCGGTACCGCGTGTCCGAGAGGACGGCGGTCCGGGGGAGGGAAGCGACCGCCTCGGAGTTGGTCCGGGCCGCTTCGACGAGCTTGCGGAACTCGTCCTGCGGCAGGAAGACCCCCCGGGCATCGCGGGCGATCACGGCGTCGAGACTGTCGACCGGCACGTAGAGCAGCCGGTAGCCGCCGATCTCGCGGGGGAGCGTCGATTCGGCGTCCTGGGCACGGGCCGTCGCTCCGGGCAGGCCGAGGGCCAATCCAAGGAGGAGCAGGAGAAGCGTTTTGGCGGACATGGCATCGAGCCTTCGATGAGCGGTGCAGACGAGACAGGCGGCGGGACGGTTCTCCATCGAAGGCTTAGACGGCGGACGCCGGGAGAGGCTCTCCCGGAGGAACGTCCCGCGCGGGGGGCGGGGCAGGGGGTGTCGACGGCGGCGGACTCGCGGGGGGCGTGGTTCCGGAACGCGTCAGGGCGAAGAGGGCGTGCACGACCCACAGGAGCAGCAGGAACGCCAGCCCGTAGCGGGCGGCCGCCAGGACGTGATACAGCGTGTGCGGATCGTTGAGGGCGTAGAGCGAACAGACCAGGAGGGCGATCAGGAGGATCGTGAGTTTGTTCTCCCACGACGTCCGGATCAGGATCAGACCGACGATCGCCACGACCGTCGACAGGACCACCGCGATCGTGACGTTGTGCCACCACGCGATCCGGATCGACTCCGCCCCGCCGAGGTTGGAGTAGACCGTGACGTTCCGGCCTTCGGTCGGGAGCGGGATCGAGACCTGTCCGGCGGGCGAGGAGATGAACGAGGACTCCCGGTGCGAGTCGAGCTCGGCGGAAGGACCGCGGCCGAACAGGGCGTCCCACAGCGACCGCTTCCGCTCGATCTGGAACGGATTCGGATCGCCGACGAGCGAGTACTTCCGGGGAGCGTAGACCGCGACCTTCTGGTGCTGGACCGGCACGCGGGCTTCGGCGCCGCCGAGGACCGGCAGCGGCAGCAGCAGCCGGCCCCGCCCGCCGCGGCTTTCGCCCAGGCTCGGATTGACTCCCCACTGGAAGTGGAACGTGACGACGAACTCGTCTTCCACGCGTCCCTTGCGGATGACATTGAGCCAGAACGGCTCCCAGCTCTCGCCGACCTTCTGCTTCTCGCCGATCTCGGCCTTCTCGAGGCGGACCTCCGAGTTGCCGACATAGACCCCCAGGAGCTGCGGGCCGAGCGGAAGCTGCACGAGCAGCCGCTGCCGTTCCGAGGTCTTGAGCTGGTACTGGACGCAGTAGGTCGCGTCCTGTCCTTCGCCGATCACGATCTCCGCCAGCGAACGGGAGACGATCGTCGGGACGACCGGCTGGATGTCGAACTTCGAGTGCTCCAGGGTGACCACGATCGCTGCGTCGGCCGGCTGGTCGAAATAGCGGAAGGCCAGCGTTCCATCCTGCGGAAGGTGCTGGAGCTCGCGGACGTCGATCGCCTCGACATCTCCGCCGGCAGCATCAGCCGAGACCGCCAGGGAGTCGTCCTTGAAGACCGTCATCTCTCCTTCGACGCTCGACAGGGGCGTCTTGGCGTCCCCCTTCTCGTAGCCGAGCGGCCGGACCAGTTCGATTTTGCTGGACCGCGCGGCGCCCGCCTCACCGGCGGCCGACTTGAGGTCGTACTGGATCAGGAAGGAGACCGGGCCGGTCACTTCCCGCTGCATGATGATCGTCCACGGGACCCAGCCGTCCGCGGCGTCGCCCGAGGTCTTTTGCTTGATCGCCACCGCCGAGCCGGGGGCCGCCACGATCTGGATCCGGTCCTGGACCGCGGCGGGGGTCAGGAGACGGAACGTGTCGATCCCCGAATACTGGACGAGATAGGTGAGGCGCGTTTCGACATCGACCAGCTCCGGCTTCACCGTCGCCTTCGTGGCGACTTCGGCCGAGATGCGGGTCGCCTTCCGCCGCGTCGTCACGGGAATGGTGACCGGCCGACGAGTGAAGGCCCACGTCGAGTTCAGCTTGGCGTCCCCGAGCTGGGCGTTCCCGCTCAGCGGCACCGGCTGGGCGGAGACGAGTCCCTTCTCATTGACGAGGACTTCGACCGACTCCCGGGCGTAAACCCGGACCGTGCCGGTTTCCCGCTCGACCGCCAGCGGCTCAATGATCGGGAGGGCCAGTTCGGCCGGCTCCATCCCGGCGGCGTAGTTGCGGTGGGCCCGGACCGTGACGTCGATCGCTCCCTGCGTCTTTTCCCGCAAGGCGACCGTCAGGGTCTTGGTGGCCGCGTCGACCGAGAATTCCTTCATCGCCGGGGCTTCGACGGCGTCAACGACCAGCTCATCGGGAAGGCGGTACTGCAGCTGGAACACCCCGGCGCGGTCGACGACATGCCGGAAGACCGATTCGACCCGGACCTCGTCCTCGACGAAGGCGATCGAAGCGGCGTGATCGACAAGGATCCGCGGCTCGATCGGGCGGGCCTGGACCCGCAGCGTCACCTGCGGGTTGTAATAGCGGAAGCCGACGACTCCGTCCCCCTTCAGCCGGTCATCGAGCTCGGCAGCGTCGATCCGGGTCACCCCCTGCTGCTCGACGACCGCGAGCGTCAGGTCGGAGGACTGTCGAATCGCCACCTGCCCGCTCTCGCGGACGACGTCCAGCGGATGGATCCCGTTCACCGCCGCCTCGGCGGTCGTCCCGAGCACGGGGAAGGGATCGGCCGGAAGCTTGCTCTCGGTGTGGACTTCGACCTGGACCCGGCCTTCCCGCGGAGAGAGCAGCTCGACGGTGATGACCTGCCGGCTCGGATCGTTCTTGACCTGCCAGCCCTTGAGTTTCGCATCGGAGGCGACGTCCAGGATGCGGTGGGATTTGGGAACCGCGATCCGCAGCTCGGAGATCGTCCCCCGCAGAATCTCGTAGGTGAGATAGGCGTCGTGATGCACGAGCCCTTCGTCGATCGTGACCTTGGTCCGGTTGTCGACGCTCGTCAGGAGATCCATCTCCGGCTTCATGCTCGCCTTGGGATACCAGCGGGCGGCGATGCGGTTGGTCGATCCCAGGCTCGCCTTGAATTGCGTCGTTCCCGCGGCCGCTTCAACCGGCAGCGTTACGACCTTGGGGGTGACGTCGATCGCCTGGCCCTCTTCCGGGATGGCGATCTCGAAATTCGTGATTCCGACCGGCGGGGCCTCGATCGCGATCTCCCGGCCGTTCGGAGAAGTCTGGATCTTCGTCGACAGCTCGAGTTTGACCGTCTGCTCGCCGGCGGTCCCCAGCATCAGGGAGTAGGCCCCGGTTTCGGTCCCGCGAAGGACAACCTTCTCGCCCCCTTCGACCTTTCCGACCGCGGCATCGCCGAAGCGGAGCGGCAGTTCGACCCACGGCTTGCCGAGGACGTTGATCTTGAGCGTCACCGTGATCCGGGCCAGATCCCCTTCGACCTTGACCGCGTAATTGGCCTCGGTGATCACCGCCTTCAGGCTCTGGCCTTCGGTCGGCGCGGCGTCCGCCCGCTTCTTCAGATCGAGGTACTCCTGATACGGGAGCACGACGGTCGCCGTCTGCTTCTCGAAGACCTTCCAGAGGTCCCGGAACGGAAGATAGATCGTCCGGTCGACCCCTTTCGGTTCCGCCGCCGCGGCCGGAGGCGTCTCGGGGGGCGCCTGAGCCCGGGCGGGAGCCGGGGGCGCGAGGACGAGGGCCGAAAGAACGGTCAGGAAAGCCAGAATTCCGCGGAAGGATCGTTCCATCGACTGCGACCTTGTTCGAAGTCCGATTCGTGCAGGACTGAACTCCAGCGGAGGATCATTCCTCGCTGCGAGCAGGCGTCTCGCAGCGGAAACTCCGGGGGCGCAATGGTTTTGGAACGATTTCGCTCCAACCGCTCCGCCCCGCAAAGTGACGACCCGCTGAAAGTCAGTCCGGTTGCACAGGATGCGTTATCTGTACGAGATGGGCAATATTGAAGTCTCGATATTCCCACCAGCTTCGACGCGCGGCAAGATTCGAAAAGTTCAGGATTTGTGATGCAGTCGATGCGAAAATCTCGAAAATGACATCTCAACATTTGGGAGGACTCAGGATTCCTGCGTAAGCTGGACGAAGTTTCGGAACTTCCGACCGCTGCCGGAGTTGGACACTGTGAGTCAGGCCATGAACCTGCTGGTCATCGAAGACGACGCCGTGCTCGGCAAGGCCATTGAACGGGGCCTCCTCGAAAAGGGGTACGTCTGTCACTGGACCCGAAACGGCCGCCGGGGGCTGGAGTTCGCCCAGGCGCAGAAGTTCGACGCGATCGTCCTGGACCTCATGCTTCCGGATCTGACCGGTCTGGAGCTCCTCAAAACGATTCGCGCCCAGGGAATCCGGACCTCGGTCATCATCCTGACCGCGATGGGATCGGTGGAGGATCGCGTCAACGGCCTCAACGCCGGGGCCGACGACTACCTCGTGAAGCCATTCGAGTTCGCCGAACTGCTGGCGCGCCTGCATGCGGTCAGCCGGCGGTCGCACCATCTCCAGTCGTCCGTGATGTCGGTCGGGAGCCTGACGCTCAACATGTCGCTCCGCCGCGTGACACGGGACGGGAAGGAGATTGAACTCACCCCCACGGAATTCAGCCTGCTGGAGTTCCTCCTCAACAACGTCGGGCAGGTCGTGACCCGCAAGATGCTCTGTGAGCACCTGTGGGATGCGAACTGGGAGGGGGTCACCAACGTCATCGAGGTCCACATCAACCGGCTGCGGAACAAGATCGACCGCGACTTCCCGAGCCCGCTGATCCACACCGTCCGGGGCAAGGGATATGTCCTGCGGACGGACGTGCCGATCGCGTCGTGACCGCTGCCTGTCGGCGTGGACGTCTGCGACAGATTGAGCGCCTTAACTCCCAGTGGCGGCCCGGGCGAAACGTCTCTCATTCAGATGGGAGAAACCCGCGTTCCCGCAGTTCCTGGATGTTGTCGCGGGCGCTGCGCATGACCCGTTCCGTCGCGTAACGGAAGACCGCGATCCCCCCCAGCCCGTGCGGGGCGGTCAGGATTGCCACGTGGTCCTCTTCTTCGGCGTCGAGCTGCCGGTTCAGCTTGGCGACCATCTCTTCGACGCTGTCCGAGACCTGGCGGCCGCGCCGCTCCTGGTTGTTGAACCGCAGATGCGAGAACGCGGCCTGGCGGGAGAGGAGGAAGCTCGCCATCCGGCCGACGGCGTCGTCGTCTCCGTCAAAAAAGTTCTCGAACGCCGGGTCGGCGTTGTCCGGCGTGATGATCAGCGGACGCGTGACGCGGACCGTTCCTTCGGCGACGGTGACGAGGTCGGACCCCGACTTCGAGTCGACAACCAGGTAGTACGGCATCTCCGACTCACCGAAGGTGAAGAGGGAGTAGTGGACCGGGCGGGCGATGCTGACGGCGTTCCAGAGCCGGGCGAAGGCCTGCTCCGGATTCGGTGAGGAAAAGTCCATCAGTCTCTCGTGTGCCCCGCTCGGCGTCTGGTGTCGCAACGAGCTCGTGTCGCAAAGAGAGAGTGTGGCCCGGTCCGAATCGAAGTGCAATCGGACGTATCACGGCGTCGAGAGCGCGGCCTTCTGTCCGACAGCCACCGCGACAGACGCCGGCTTCCGGTCAGTTCCCGAACTGGCTCTGCGAGCGGAAGTTCTGCCCCCGCTCGCGGAGGAATTCCTCGTTGTTCGCGTCGGCCGGCCCGCCTGATCCCGCCATCGGCGCGAGGCGGTAGGTGAAGTCGTGCCGGTTCGTGACCCGGGCCGGAAGGAAATTGTCCGAGACGAGGTCCAGCGGGAAGATCTGATACCACGGCGGGGGGACCGGCTGCTGGACCGTCAGCGTCTCGAACCCCGGCTTCGAGAGGGTGATGTCGTTCACGCCGTAGTAGGTGAAGTCCATCGAGACCGGCGCCAGCCCGAGCCGCCGGCCGTTGACCTCGACGAGCGCGCCGGGCGGATCGGAACGGACCGTGATCCGCCGGCTGACCGACCAGCACCCCGTGAGCGCGGGGGCGAGCAGCAGCAGGACGATCGACAGTCGAGACCGGGAATCCATTCTCGGCAGGACAGGGGAGGGGCGAGGAGGGGCGGGGCGGAAGTGACCGAGGCCGCGAAGGGTATTCGACAGCCGCAGATGGGGGCTAGACGAAGTTCCTGCGACCGGCCGAGGCTGGTGTTGTGCCTTAAGGGATTGCCTTGGAATGGCTTGCGGAGACGCGGCCTGCCACCACTTCGTCTCGGTCTCCGCCGGGAATCCCCCTACAGCACGCCGTACGTTTCAAAGGCGGTCGTCGCCTTCATCCCGCCGCGGATCGAGTCGCGGATCGCGTTTTCGGTGTGGACCTTGGCCCACGCCCGGCTGATCACCTCGTCTTCGACCTCCTTGGGGACGCAGACGATCCCGTCGATGTCGGCGAAGACGAGATCTCCCGGCGCGAACTTCACGCCGCCGATCTCGACCGTCACATCGAGGTCGATGACCCGCTGGCGATGGAGGCTGTCATAGACCGAAGTTCCGCGGGCGTAGACCGGGAAGTCGATTTCGCGAATCTTGGCGATGTCCCGCGTCGCCCCGTCGACGATCGCTCCGACGCAGCCGCCGTTGCGGGCGGCGGTGGAGAGGAGTTCGCCCCACAGCGCCGAGTGCATCGAGCCTCCCGCTGCGCAGATCATGACGTCGTCCGGCTGGCAGGCGTCGAGGGCCTGCAGCTCCAGGGCATAGGGATGCGGGTCCGGATGGTACATGTCGGCCCAGAGGGTCGTCCGGCACCGTCCCACCAGTGTCTTTTCGACCGTCAGCGGCCGCAGGGGGACGCGGGGCGACTGGTTCCGCAGGCCCACGGAGTCCAGGGCGTCCGCCACGACGGCCGCATACAGAGACTCCCGCATCATTCCCAGGGTGATCGGTTCCGCCACGTTCACTCACTCCCACGGTCATCAGGTCCCCGGTGCGGCGCGGCCTCGGGGAGAATCGTTCGTCGAGCCGGGGAAGATAGCCCACCGCCAAAACGGTGAACATCGAACCGATCGGAGCTTCTCGATGAAACGGAGGGGGCAGAGTTAAACACCAAGACACAAAGACGACACCAAGGCCACCAAGGTCTATCCGTAAGACTGAGTCCTTTGTGTTCTTGGTGCCCCCTTGGTGTCTTGGTGTTTATCCCGCTCGTCGCAAGTTTCCCGCTGTCGAGTTCGGTTCTCCGTAGCCGCCCCAAGATTGCCCGTCTGGTCTGCCAGTGTCATGATTGTGCCGTCGCATGGCACGATCATGTCTTCGATGGAAACGAACTGAAATGGGTCTTCGACATCGCGACGGGTTCACGCTGATTGAGCTGCTCGTCGTCATCGCCATCATCGCCGTTCTCGTGGCCATCCTGCTCCCCGCAGTTCAGCAGGCGCGGGAGGCAGCCCGCCGCAGCCAGTGCGGCAACAACCTCAAGCAGATCGCTCTCGCCGTTCACAACTATGAGTCGGCGGTCGGCTGCTTCCCTCCGGGGCAGGTCCGGATCAACTTCGTCCCTACTCCCAAGGTGCGGGGCTGGTCCATGTTCGTCCAGCTCCTTCCTCAGCTCGACCAGTCCGCCCTCTACAACCAGTGGGACTTCGCCGAACCGCTGGCCAACGCCAACGGCGGCGCCTCGGCCCTCACGGCGCGGGTCCTTCCGGTCCTGCTCTGTCCCTCGGACGTCATTCCGCAGAACCCGGTCGTCTCCAGCAGCCGCTATTACGGCATCGGGAGCTACGCGGGGAACGGCGGCTCCCAAACGCATCCGCCGGCGGCCATCAAAGGGGATGGGATCTTCGTCCCCAGCGGATCGTCGACCCCGACTTTTCCCGTGGTCCGGATCGCCGACGTGACGGACGGCACGAGCAACACCCTCCTCCTGGGAGAGCGGAACCACATCGACGCGAACTACGACACGTTCGTCGCGTCCGCCTGGGTCATCGAGCCGATGGGGCAGTGGGGCTGGTGGGCTCCCTCGGGGGGCATGTACGGGCTGAGCGACGTGACCCTCAGCACCTTCGGCCCGATCAACTACCGCCTGCCGTTCGACTTCGCCGGAAAGGGCGGGGTTTCGCAGACCGACTTCACGAACACCTACGATGCGATGCGGGCCGGGAGCTTCGGCAGCCAGCACGCCGGCGTGGCCCAGTTCGCCCTGGCGGACGGCTCCGTCCGGTCCATCAACGAGAACATCTCCATGGACGTCTACCGGGCCGTCGGGACACGCTCTGGAAGAGAGCCGCTCGGCGACTTCTAAAGCCGCTCCTCGTTGGCCACCGGTTTCGTCAAGACCTCGAACTGCCTCCCCCCGCCCCCCATGAACTCACTCGCCCGCCTCTGGACGTTCTCAACTCTTCTCCTTCTGACGATCGTCTGTCCGAATCCTGCCGGGGCCGACGGACCCGTCGAGGTGACGATCACGAACGTGCAGGGGAAATCGGCAACGCTGACCGCCCAGAGCCTGGCCGACGCCCCCCGCGCGACCCTCACCGCCAAGGACCGCGACGGCCAGGAGCATCGCTTCGAAGGGGTCGAGATCCATGAACTGCTGAAGCGGGTCGAGGTCTCGACCGGCGAGGACCTCCGTGGACCGCGGATGAGGGAACTCGTCACCATCGAAGGGGCGGACGGCTACAGCGTCGCCTATTCGATCGGAGAGCTCTCGCCCAAGTTCACGGACCGGAAGATCCTGCTCGCCGACCGGATCGACGGCATGCCGCTCGCCGCGGAGACGGGGCCGTACCGGGTCATCGTGGAGGGAGACAAACGCCACTCCCGCTGGGTCCGCAACGTGGCGCGGATCCGAGTGCTCGACAGCGCGCAGCTTGTCCGTCCGGCGCAGGACCGATAGGGCGCTCCGAAGTCTGACTCCGCCCTGTTCCCGGAGCCGCGTGACGCACACCGCACGGCGAAGGTTTTCCCAATCCCGAACGGAAACTCCTTCGTCCTTCTCCCTTGGGAACGCTACGATGCCGGGAGCAGCGTTCCTGTTCTCCCGGCTGTCTGGACGTGAGGATCCGGCGTCTCCCGCCCGAGGATTCCCGCGGCTGCCAGGGGAAGGACGAAGACGCTCCGGACACGGGAGACTCACACCATGCGCATCGCCATCGGATCGGATCACGCCGGGTTTGATTACAAGGAACGTCTCAAGCTGTTCCTGATCGAGGCGGGGCACGTCGTCGAGGACTTCGGCACCTACTCCGACAAGTCCTGCGACTATCCCGAGTTCATTCGTCCGACGGCGGAAGCGGTCGCGGCTGGCGACTTCGACCGCGGCATCGTGCTGGGGGGAAGCGGAAACGGCGAGGCGATCGTCGCCAACCGCGTCCCCGGTATCCGCTGCGCTCTGTGCTGGTCGCTTCAGACCGCCAAGTGGGGCCGCGAGCACAACAACGCCAACTGCCTCGCCATCGGGCAGCGGACGATCACGTTCGACGAAGCGAAAGCGATCGTCGAGACCTGGATCGAAACCCCGTTCGAGGGGGGGCGACACGAACGCCGGATCCAGATGATCGACAACCCTCCGCCCGCGGCGGCCGGTAAAAAAAAAGATTGAGGGTTCCGCTCCCGCACCGGGCTGACCTTGTCGAGACCGCGGCGCTCGCCTGCATCTACTGCGGCGAGACGATCACGGTTCCGGTCGACATCTCCGCCGGATCGTCCCAGCAGTTCACCGAAGAGTGCCCGGCCTGCAGCCGTGAAGTGACGCTCCTCGTTACGATTGACCGGGAAGGGGAGGTCAGTCTGCGGTCGGATCCGCACTATCCGTAGCCGATGTCGGCGGCATTTTCGCGGGCGCCGCGTGAGCAACGTCGTCCCTGGTGGCAGGCGTTGTTGGGGGAGGCATTCGCCGATTGGTGGCCGCCCCAATGCTGTCTCACCGGGTCCAGGGGCACCCTGGTGGGGGATGCAAGGGGGCAACGCCCTCTTGCCCGCCGGAGGCCTGGCCGTCGAGAGATGTCTGAAGGAGTGAGTGTCCAAGCGCGGACAACGTTCCGGATGCCCCCTCACCAACCCGCGGGGATTGCATCGCGAGCGGTGTGATGTGAGGGAGTCCTCAACGCGGGTGCCACAAAGGGGACATCCGTTGTTTACCACGGTTCCTCATGGAAGAGGCCTCCGGCGGCAAGGGGTTGCCCCCTTGACCCCGGCTGCCGGCGAGGACGCTGTTGGATCCATCGCGAAAAGCCGTTCCGTCCCTCGTTCACCGACCACCATCCAGCGACCGCACCCGGCCTGTTTGCGGGGCACGGCCGGACATTTACGGCATCGGCGCTCCCCGTTAGACTTCCGCTCCTGCCACGTCAGGAAGCACCTGTAGCTCAATTGGATAGAGCATCGGTCTTCGGAACCGAGGGTTGGGGGTTCGAATCCCTCCGGGTGCACTTCTTCAATCTCGTCCTGGTGGCTGCCCAGAGGCGAACTCTTCCAGTGCCGTGGCGGTCAACTCGTTGCCCGTGGGCCCGGCAAATCTCTCTGAAGCCCGCGTGGCGTGCTGCTTCATCCCAGCATCGCCCAGGCAGCGTCCGATGACGGTGGCGACGCGGCGCCCGACGAAGCTCCCTCTCGGGATGGAGGTTCCGGCCTGCAGTCGTTCGATCCGCTGTACGTTGTCGAACTGGTCGTGGCTGAGGGGGACGATGATCTGCGGAATCCCCGCCTGAAGCGCTCGCGCTGTTGTGCCGATTCCGCCGTGGTGGACCAGGAGGGCGCTCCGTCGCAGCACGTCGAGCAAGGGAGCGTAACGTTCGTGGCGGACGTGGTCGGGCAGGGGCTCGGGAAGCTGTTCGGGGTACTTCGTCAGCAGGAGGCCGCGGCAGCCCAGGATCCGGCACGCGTCGACCGCCCCGCGGAAGAGGGGCGCTCCGTGGATCATCGCCGACCCGAACGTGAAGACGACCGGCGGCGGACCCGCGTCCAGCCAGTCCTTGAGATCGCCCGGGAGCTCGCCGGCGGCGTCCTCCTGAACGAATCCAGTCTGCTGGAAGTGGCCCGGCCAGTCGGGGGCGTCGGCGTACCACTTGGGGAAGAGGCCCAGGATTCGCTCAGGGGAATGGATCCAGTCCTTGAGATAGCGGTGGTGCTCCGGGAGGCCGAGTTCCTTGCGAAACCGCGAGAGGGTCGTCGAAAGGTGGCCGTCGACGACCCGGTCTCCCAGCCAGAAGAATCCACGGACGACGCCGCGGGGAACCCAGGTGGGAAACCGCACTCCCGCCAGGACCGGCGGATCGACGAAGCTCCGCAGCATGCACGGCTGGAGGTGGAGCGTTGCCAGCTTGAGTCCGGGGTGGGTCTCCTTGGCGACGCGGGCTCCCATGGCGAGGCTTCCGGCTGCCACGACGCCGGAGGGGTGACGTTCGTGGAACTCTGTCGTGAGACGGTGTCCTGCGCGGATTCCCTCGTAGACGTCGGGATCGGCGAAGACGACCTTAGTGCCGCGGCTCGGGTGCCAGAGGTCGGGGTTGCGGAGGATCCGGTTGTACTGCTCGATGGTGCCGAGCGGACTGAACTGCAGCCCGGCCTGTTCGACAGGCTCGCGGAAGTATTCGCCGGTGGCGAGGGTCACGCTGTGGCCGCGTGACTGGAGTTCTCGCCCGATTCCGATGAAGGGATTGACATCTCCCGAGCTTCCTTGGGGCAGGAGCAGAAATTCCATGGGACCGGCCTGATCGAGTTGCGACTGGGGTCCTGCAAGATGAGGCGGGGCGGCCGCACTGACAAGCTCAGGCGGGCAGGCCCAATGGGATGCTGGCTCGAGCGACGTCCTCGCCCGCGCGGCTCCGTTAGCTCAAACCCATCGTGACGGCAGCCGGGGTCAAGGGCCAAAGAAACGACACGGACCCTTGCCCGCCGGAGGCACTTCCATGAGGAACCATAGTACACAACGGATGTCCGCTTTGTGGTACCAGCGTTGAGGACTCCCTCACATCGCACCGCTGGCGTTGCAATCCCTGCGGGTTGGTGAGGGGGCATCCGACACGTCGTCCGCGCTTGGACACGCGCTCCTTCAGACATCTCTCGACGGCCAAGCCTCCGGCGGGCAAAGGGGCGTTGCCCCTCTGCACTCCCCACCAGGGTGCCCCTGGACCCGGTGAGACTGCGAGCAGCAACCGCGCTACCGACGGACCGGCACCGTCGAATACAGCGCTATGTCCGGATCAACCTCGTCGTCGTATTCCTCGGTATCCGGCTCACTGTAGGCCCGACGGGGGAGGGCCGCGCTCGAGAGATCGATCCGCACATGGATGATCCGCCGCGGACCGACCGCCTCTTCCGCCAGACGCTTCAGCTTGCGGTCCTGCAGATAAAGAAGGGCGACCGCCCCGACCGCGCTCGATCCCAGAAACAACACACCGGCCGCCGCCAGCCACGGCGCGCGGGACAGAAACAGGTACGCAAAGGTCGAAGCGAAACCGGTCCCGGTCATCCATTTGATGAGCCCGACGAGACGGCGATGGCAACCCCAGGTTTCGGGCTGCTCCAGAAGCGTAGGAATTGACGCACTGCGCCTGGCCATGCGGAATCCTGCAAAGAAGGAGATTCCGAAGGAATGCCACAACAACATCGCGAACGCGACGAAGGGACGGGTTGAGCGCAGCTCACAAGCTAACCGCCCGAAATCGGAAAGAGAAGCGCCGACTTCGAGATTCGACGACGGGTGCCGGCTCGAGCTCTCGGATCGGCCGCACGCCGGCGAGCCGCAAACGGAGCCCACCGCGCGGCTTCTGACATAGCCAAAGAAAAACTGGAGCGGAGAGGGGGGGATTCGAACCCCCGGTCCCCTTTCGGAGACACAGCATTTCCAGTGCTGCACAATCGGCCGCTCTGCCACCTCTCCGAACGTGAATTCACGTCAGCCCGGGATGACAAAACCTGCCCGCAACAGGAGTCGCGGGCCGGCTGTTTCCCGATGTCTTATTCGGCGGCTGCCTTGGCCGCGGCGAGGTCCGCGTCTCGCTGTTCGACGGCGGAGAGAGCGTTGAGACGGTTGGTGATCGACCGAACCTTGGCGCGGAGGTTCCGCCAGATGGGGTCCTTGCGCTCGCTGTCCGCGACGCCCTTTCCGTAGGCATCCAAACGGGTTTTCGCCTCGCCCAACTGGCGTTCCAACGAGGTCCGGTTCGACATCTCTAGCCTCAGTCCAACTTCTCTGAAAAACGGTCGAGTCCCGCAGTCTCTCAGAACAGGCCGGTTGTTGCAACGACAGCGGAAACGCTTTTGTGGTTCGCTGCTTGCGGGGCTCGGTTCCGTAGCGTAGTGGTCTTGTGTTCAGGGGTTGTCGCGGGGGAATTCGGCAGCGAAGCCCAGGCGGAGGTCGAGAAGCGAAGGAGACTCTCCAACAGTGAGCGTCAGCAGCGAGCAGCGTTCCAACCGCTGTGTTCCAAAGAGGTTGGAACACCAATTGATGCTAGGTGTTCACTGATGGCGAGGAGACCGCGCGCAGCCTGAAAGCCCGATGGTGACATGCCCCAGACAGACGGCGTTGGCGGGGAAATCGCGGGACGCCGATTGACGGCCGGCAGCCGGGTGGTACCTTTTGCCCCGGTATCGGGTGCCCGACAGGGTTGTCGGGAGAATAGGGAAGACGGTGTAACTCCGTCGCGGTCCCGCCGCTGTAACCGGGGACGACAGTCAGTTGAGAAGCCGATGGATTCCGTCCATCGCTTCCGCCACTGCGACGCAGGTCGCGGGAAGGTCTGACTGAAGAACGATCCGGAAGCCAGAAGACCTGCCTGATATCGCCGTCCGCCGGCCTGTTTGCCCGGCGGAGGCCTGTTTTGTCGGTCCCCTCGCGGAAAGGGCGTCGGCGTTCGCGGTCCGGCCCCCTTCTGATCGGGCTTCTCCGCGCTTCGCTTGCGCGGCTTTCCTCGTCCGGTGCGCGATTCACCGTCTGACAAGGAATTTTCGAATGGCTTCCCGTTTCCGGTCCCGCCGTGGTTTCACGCTGATCGAGCTGCTCGTCGTCATCGCCATCATCGCGGTGCTCGTCTCCATCCTCCTCCCCGCCGTCCAGCAGGCCCGCGCTGCCGCCCGCACGTCGGACTGCCGGAACCGGCTCCGGCAGCTCGTCATCGCCATGCACAACTACGCCGAGACGTACGGCGACCGGCTGATCCCCTACATCGTCGAGGACCAGGCACGGCTCAACTACCTGCAGACCTACGGCGGGAAGCAGGGGATGGCGCAGTACTGGTTCGGAACGGTCAACTACGACGAGCCGGTCATCAGCAAGCAGCTCGACTTCCGGAGCAGTCCGCTGGGACAGTTCATGGAGACGAACTATGCCACCTTCCAGTGTCCGGACTTCGGCCCCTCGCAGATGCAGAAAGTGCGGTTCGGGCGGCCGGCGAGCGGATACGCCTACAACGGCTACTTCCTCTCCCGGAGCGGGGGGCTGGACTACCTTCCGCCGAGCTGGGCCGCTCAGCCGTCGGCGAAGCAGCTCAGCGTCCGTCTTGCGGACGTGAAGCAGACGACGCAAACGATCGCCTTTGCCGATAGCGCGGCGGTTCTCTGCGAGGATTTCGCCTGCACCTCCAGTCCTCTGCAGGAAAACTGGATTCTCGAGCCGCCGAGCAACGATCTTCCGACGATGCACTTCCGGCACAACGGCGTCGCGAACATCGCCTACGTCGACGGCCACGTCGAATCGTCCGGGACCCGGGCTTTCGTGACGCCGTCGTTCGGCGATGGCGCCAAGATGGACCGGGAGCAGCTCGGGTATCTCTCCGACCGTCTGGGCAATACGAACTTCCAGGATGAATGGTACGACCTGAAGTAGGCAGCAACCTGGAGAAGCGAGGTTCAGTCCATTCCGCGAGGCGGTCATGCGGTTTCTGATATTTGTCGCGCTCGCACTGTGCTGTTCCTGCGCCGCGGAAACTCCGGCCGACCCCGAGCGCGGGGGGCAGATGGTCTATATCGACACCGCGACCGAGCAGCCGTTCGTCGCCAACATCTCTCGCGAGTTCCCGGCCCTTCATCCCGACAGCGGCGAGCGGACGCTCATCCCCGCGCTGTACTGCCCGACCTGCCAGAAGTGGTATCCGGCCCCTCCGGTGGAAGTTCTCCAGCGAAACCCGGCCGCGGCGAAGTGTCCCAAGTCGGGAGATGTCATGACGGCCAACGGGCCCTGGCCGACCGCTCCTGCCAAGTGATCCGAATGGCGGCGGCCGCCGTTCCTGGCCTCGATGCGTTCTCGGGGGTGTCGCGTTACGATGCCTGAGAACGTCCCCCCTTGCGACCGGTTGGTTGCGGGGATGGTGGGGCGGGGGATGGAGCAATGTCGGCCGAACTGGTCCAACTCGAAATGCTGGCGCAGATCGACGATCTGCGGGACCGCGTGCAGACCTGGGCCGCGCAGGAGTCCCCCTGGGTGCCGGTCCAGCGGAGCCAGGCTCTCCTCCGCCGTGTGCTGACTCGCGTCGAAACGCTGCGGATCCGCCTGGAGACGCCGCTCGTTGTCGCGACCTTCGGCGGGACAGGGACCGGGAAGAGCACGCTCGTCAACGCTCTCGTCGGGGCCGAGGTGACTGCTTCGGGGCGGCAGCGGCCGACGACCAAGAAGCCGCAGATCATCTGCCACACCGAGACCGACGCCCGGCTCCTCGGCCTGCCGCTCGATGAGTGCGAGCTGGTCCAGCGGGACGCCGAGATCCTCCGCGACATCGTGATCCTCGATTGTCCCGACCCGGACACGAACGAGACCGAGACCGCCGGCAGCAACCTCGCCCGGCTGCACGCGCTGCTGCCCTACTGCGATGTGCTGATCTACTGCTCGACCCAGCAGAAGTACCGCTCGAACCGCGTTGTGACGGAACTGGGACAGGCGGCGGCCGGATGCCGGCTCGTCTTCGTCCAGACGCACGCCGATCTCGACGAGGACATCCGGGACGACTGGCGGCAGCAGCTCCGGAGCCACTATGAGGTCCCCGACGTCTTCTTCGTCGATTCCGTGAAGGCCCTCCGCGAGCAACAGAGCGGCCAGCGTCCGTCCGGGGAGATGGGCCGCCTGATCGAGCTCCTGATCCGGCAGCTCGGGGCGTCGGAGCGGGTGCGGGTCCGGCGGGCGAACGTCGTCGACCTGCTGCACGCCGCCCTGACCCGGTCCCGCGAACAGCTTCAGGAGGGGCTCGACGGAGTCCGCTTGCTCGAGAAGGCTCTCGAAGTGCAGCGGGAGGCGATGGGCCGGCGGATGACGACGCGGCTCTGCGAAGACCTGCTGGCCAACCGGAACCTGTGGGAGCGGCGGCTCCTGGGGGCGGTGACCGACACCTGGGGGATGAGCCCCTTTTCCTCGGTCCTCCGGGTCTACAACGGCCTGGGGGCGCTCCTGACGTCGATGAGTCTCTACCGCGCCCGTACGACCGCCCAGATGGCGCTCCTGGGGGTGGTCCACGGGGCGCGATGGATCGAGAGCAAGCTCCAGTCGCAGGAGGCGGAGGACCGGCTGGAGCGGGTCAGCGCCTTCGGGATCGAGGACAACGACCTTCGCGAAGCGGAGCTGGTGATCGAGGGGCACGTCCATGCGGCCGAGCTCTCGGGAACGCTCGGCCAGGGGCGTTCGATCCGCGACCTGCGGCGGGAGGCGGCGGTCGTCGAGAAGCAGTTCCTCGTCGACGTCGGGCAGCGGCTGGAAGAGATCATCCGTGATCTCTCGGAACGGAACTCCCGCTGGTGGATCCGCGTTCTCTACGAAGTCACGTTTGTCGCCTTCCCGCTGTTCCTGCTCTACCGCATCGGCCGGAACTTCTTCTACGACTCGCTGGTTTACGAGCGGGCGTTTCTCTCGACCGACTTCTATGTTCCGGCGATCGTCTTCCTGGCCCTCTGGGGGGGCGTTCTGGTGATGCTCTTCGCCCACCGGTTGCGGCGGGGGCTCAACCAACGCGTCGTCGGCCTGGCGGAAGAGCTCGTCGACCTGCATCTCTCTCAGGGGCTGTTTCCGCAGGTCGAAGGGGCCTGCCAGGATGCCGCGCGGCGGACGGGAGAGATCGACCGCCTCGCCATCGCGGCGACGAAGCTTCGCGACGACCTGGCCGGCTCCTCTCGGCTCGGTTCTCAGAGGCTGCGGCCGGCGGCAGCGGAGACGTCGGGATCGGCCCTGGTCTCGTCTTCGGGGCTCGCCCTGGCTCGGCCGTGACGATCGGCCAGGCAAGTCGGGCGAATCATCGGCTCTCGTCGCGTGGGCCCTGATCGAACCGTATGATGAAGACTTCCGGTCGATGCCGGTTCCGAAACGTCGGGAGCGCCATGTTTCCTCAGATCCGCCTGCGACGGCTTCGCAGCCATCCCCGCCTTCGCGAAATGGTCCGCGAGACGAACCTCGCCCCGTCGGACTTCATCCTCCCCCTCTTCATCCGTCACGGGACCGACACCGAGGTCCCGATCCAGTCGATGCCGGGCCATTCGCAGTGGACGGTCGACCGGCTGACGAAGGAGGCCAGGGAAATCGAGTCGCTGGGGATTCCGGCGGTGATCCTGTTCGGCATTCCGGACGAGAAGGACGCCGTCGGAAGCAGTTCCTGGGATGAGCATGGGGTCGTGCAGCAGGCGATCCACGCCATCCGCGAGGCAGCGCCGACGCTGTACGTCATCACGGATGTCTGCTTCTGCGAGTTCACCGATCACGGCCACTGCGGCGTGCTCCACGAAGTGAACGGCACGCAGGATGTCGACAACGACGCGACCCTGCCTAACCTCGTGAAGCAGGCGGTCAGCCACGCCCGCGCCGGAGCCCACATGATCGCCCCCAGCGGCATGATGGACGGCATGATCGGAGCGCTGCGGGAGGGGCTCGACGCCGCGGGATTCACGCATGTCCCGATCATGAGTTACGCCGCCAAGTACGCCTCCGGCTTCTACGGCCCGTTCCGGGAGGCGGCGGAGAGCACGCCGCAGTTCGGCGACCGGCGGACCTACCAAATGGACCCCGCCAACGGGGCGGAGGCGCTTCGCGAGGTCGCCCTCGATCTCGCCGAAGGGGCGGACCTCCTGATGGTCAAGCCGGCCCTGAGCTACCTCGACATCATCCGCCGAGTGAAAGCGGCCCACCCGGACGTCCCCCTGGCCGCGTACAACGTCAGCGGTGAGTTCGCGATGGTCAAGGCGGCGGCCCGCAACGGCTGGATCGACGAGCAGCGGGTCGCCCTGGAAATCCTGACCAGCATCAAGCGGGCGGGGGCGGACCTGATCCTGACGTATCACGCCAAGGACGCAGCCCGGTGGCTGGCGGGAGAGTCCTGAGCCGTGAACTGGCGCGAGCGACTGCGGAACGCGTTTGCCGTTCCCGAGCGGAAAGAGGTCGAGCTGACCGACGAGGTCCGCCGCCGGATCGACGGGGTGTGCGAAACCCTCATCCAGCGGAATCTCGCCGCGCCGGCGGTTGTCCTCCTCGAGATGTCCCGGCCGATGAACTATGTCGGCGCCCAGGCCCTGCACGCCCTGACGCCGCTGCTGGCCGCGGTCGCCGAACCGGCACGGGTGACCGAGCTGGCGGCGTTCTTTGAGCAGCGGGGATCGGTCGAGTATGTCATCGGCCGCCTCGAAATCCTTCAGAAACGCAAGGGGCCGTCCTGACTCCGGCCGCGGATCCGCCCCGGTCCGCGGCCGATTGAACGCCCGCCGGAGGGGGACTAGACTCCTGAACTCCTGTCCCCGGCCTCACGGAATAATCGGTAAATCTCAACAAAATCCGTTTCGTTCGAGGGCTGGGGGGAGTTCGGCTCCGGGGAGGAGGGTATGGCCCGGTCGATGGAAGCTGTATTGTGAATGTTTCCGCGGATTTGGCGTTTCCGCGGGAGAGGGACTCGGGAACTGATCCTGGCGTAGGGTAGAACGGCTGCAATGGGCGTCATGCGATTCGTGTTCGATCCGCCCGAACTGTTCGACCAGTATCCGGAACTGCGCCGCGGCTACATCACCGGCCTCGACGGCCGGGTCCATCCGACCCGCATTGATGCCGAAGGCTCGATCGTCGCCTTTCGCCGTCAGAGCTCCGACAGCGGAAAAGTCCACGTTCCCTATCCGGTGGAAGGGCACGGCCGGCCGGTCCTGACGACCGCATCGCTCCCCGAACGCGAACAACCGTACATCCTCGCCCTTGAGCTGCTGCGGGGAAAACTTTCGGATATCCGAGATCAGGCGGCCGCCTGGGAGCAGGTCCGGATGACGATTCCGGACCAGTTCCGGACGCTCGCCAAGACTGCCTTTCAGAAGTTCGCCCACGCCTGCCTTGTCCAGGAGTTTCCAGTCGCCGCGACGCGCGAGGCCCACGAGGGGCTCTCCGCGATCTGCGAAGCGGCCAACGTGCTGATGGACGCCTACGTCCAGCAGCGGTCCGCCAGCCTGCGGGTGACGCAGGGAAGCCCGCCGACGCTCGTTGGCTGCACGCTCGATCGAGGCCTCCTCCAGAGCCCGTCCCAGGCGACGGTCACGGCGGCCATCACCTCGGCGATCGTTCCGATCGAGTGGTCGCGGATCGAACCGACCGAGGGGGAAGGGCAGTGGCAGGAGGCGGACGATCTGGTCCAGCACTGTCTCGACCACCGGCTCCTGATCGTCGGCGGTCCGCTGATCGACCTGACTCCCGGCGGGCTGCCGGAGTGGCTCATCCCGTGGGCGAACGACACGCTCAACCTGCCGAGCTTCGTCTGCGACTACGTCGAGACCGCGGTTGGGCGTTACCAGGGCCGGATCCGGATGTGGGAAGTCTCCGCGGGGGGCAACCTTGGCGGCGCGCTGGGGCTGACGGAAGAAGGCCGCCTTGCTCTCGTGGCCCGGACTCTCGAGACCGCCTACCGCCGTGACAGCGACGCGCGGTACTTCGTTCGCGTTGCTCAGCCTTGGGGCGAATACCAGGTCCGTGGGCAGCATCGCCTGACTGCGATTCAGTTCGTCGATGCCCTGCTGCGGTCGAATCTCGGGCTTTCCGGTGTCACGCTGGAAGTCTCGGCGGGTTATCTCGGGCGGGGCTCGCTGATCCGGGACCGGGCCAGCATCTCGCGGTTGATCGATCTGTGGAGCCTGCTCGGAATCCAGATCCACGTTGTCCTTGCCTGTCCCTCCTCGTCGGATCCGGATCCGAGTGCGGTCGGGGGATCGACGGTCGAGCCGAACGTCTGGAAGTCGGAGTGGACCGAAGCGGCCCAGGCGGAGTGGCTGGAAGCGGTGATCTCGATGCTCTGTGCGAAGCCGACCGTCACCGGCGTCTACGTCAGCAATCTCTCCGATGGCGCGGCCCATCGCTTCCCCAATGCCGGACTTCTGAGAGCGGACGGGACGCCGAAGCCGAGTCTCGAGGTCCTGCAGCGGCTCGGGCATCATCGATAGCGTTCTTGCCGGCACAGCTCTGTTTGCTCAAACCCAACGTGCCACGGCAGCCTGGGGTCAAGGGGGCCACGCCCCCTTGCCGCCGGAGGCACTTCGATGAGGAACCGTGGTAAGCAACGGATGTCCCCCTTTGTGGGGCCGGTGTTGAGGACTCCCTCAATCCAGAACGCTCGCTTTGCAATCCCCGCGGGTTGGTGAGGGGGCATACCGCACCGTGTCCGCGCTTGGACACTCACTCCTTCAGATATCTCTCCACGGCCAGGCCGCCGGCGGGCAAAGGGGCGTTGCCCCTCTGCACTCCCCACCAGGGTGCCCCTGGACCCGGTTTGGGCAGCCGTGCAACCGAGATCGCTACCCTCTTAGGCGACCCTTCGTAAAGATGGCCGACGTCTCGCCACATCCTGTCGAGAGGTCGCCGCTCATGAAGTGCCTGCCGTGTCTCCTGGTCCTCGTCGTTCTCTCTCTCGCCGGCTCGTGCGGAGCGGCGGAAACGCTGGAACGCATCCAGCACAACGACCCCAACCTGGTTGTCGATCTCGGAGTGGGCCTGTGGGCCTGGCCCCTGCCGGTCGACTACGACGGCGACGGTGACCCGGACCTCCTCGTCTCCTGCCCCGACAAGCCCTACAACGGCGTCTACCTCTTCGAAAATCCCGGCGGCGACAAATTCCCGGTTTTCAAGCCGGCCCGGCGTCTCGGCCCGGCAACGACCAACCTCCAGATCTCCTACGCCGGCAAACAGCCCCGGTTCCTGGAGCAGGGGACGGAGTTCGTCGACTTCCTGAAGGTCGGCCAGTCGCAGCCCCGCAAGCTGAACGTCCCCGAGCCGATCGATCCCAAATGGGCGAAGGTTCGCGAGAAGCAGTGGCGGCTCTTCGACTACGACGGCGATGGCGACCAAGACGTCGTGATCGGTCTCGCCCCGTGGGACGAATACGGCTGGGACAACGCCTACGACAAGACAGGCCGCTGGACCAATGGCCCGCTGCACGGCTTCGTGTACCTCGCCCGCAATAGCGGCAGCGACGCCGCGCCGAAGTACGAGAAGGCGGTGAAGCTCGAAGCGGACGGGAAGCCGATCGATGTCTACGGCCGCCCCTCGCCGAACCTGATGGACTTCGACGGGGACGGCGATCTCGACCTCCTGTGCGGCGAGTTCCTCGACGGCTTCACCTACTTCGAGAACACCGGAACCCGCACCGAACCGAAGTACGCCGCCGGACGGAAACTGGCCGGAGACGATGGCCAGCCGCTCAAGATGGACCTGGAGATGATCGTCCCTGTCGCGTTCGACTGGGACGGCGACGGCGATGCGGACCTGATCTGCGGTGACGAGGACGGCCGCGTCGCGTTCCTGGAGAATACCGGCAAGCACAAGGACGGTGCCCCGGTCTTCGCCCAGCCCCGTTACTTCCAGCAGCAGGCCGCCGACGTGAAGTGCGGGGCCCTGGCGACACCCGTTCCGGCCGACTGGGACGGGGATGGCCAGGAAGACATCATCTGCGGCGACTCCGCAGGATACGTCTCGTTCATCCGGAACCTTGGCGGCTCGCCGCGGAAGTGGGCCCGGCCGCAGCGGCTCTCCGCCGGCGGCCGCACGCTCCGGATCGAAGCGGGACCGAACGGTTCGATCCAGGGACCGGCCGAAGCGAAGTGGGGCTACACCTCTCCCTGCGTGGCGGACTGGGACCACGACGGCAAACTCGACCTGCTGCTGAACTCGATCTGGGGACGGATCGTCTGGTGCCGGAACATCGGGACGCGCGAAGCCCCCGAACTCGCCGCCCCGGCGCCGATTGTTGTCGCCTGGGACGGGGCGACGCCGAAACCGGAGTGGACCTGGTGGGAGCCGCAGGGGGGCGAACTCGCGATCCAGTGGCGGACCACGCCGCTGGTCGCCGATCTCGATAAGGACGGACTAAACGATCTCGTGGCGATCGACACCGAGGGGTATCTGGCGTGCTACCGCCGGACCAAGGGGGAGAACGGCGAACTGAAACTTCTGCCGCCGGTCCGCTGCTTCTCCATGGAAGGGCCCAGCGAGTTCGATTCGAATCACAATCGCGTCGGGATGAAACGGGACGACCTGCTGCGGCTCAACGCCCGCCACGCCGGTGCGAGCGGCCGCCGGAAAATCTGGCTGACCGACTGGGATGGCGACGGCGATCTCGACCTGCTTGTGAACGGCCCGAACGCGACGCTTCTCGAACAGGTCCGAAAGGAAGGCCAGCAGCTCTGGTTTGCCGACCGCGGCAAGCTGTCCGACCGAGTCCTGGCTGGCCACTCGACCAGTCCGACGGCGGTCGACTGGGACAAGGACGGCACGCCGGATCTCCTCGTCGGAGCGGAGGATGGCTTTCTCTACTATCAAGCCAGCACTCGCGCCAAAACCACAGAAGTCAATGCGGAGGCGGCACAGGACGCAGCGCTCCCGAGCGGAGTCCTTTCGCGGGAATTCCTTTACGAGACCGCTCAGTTTCCCGAGTGCCACGCCGGAACGCTGGCCGAGACCGGGCAGGGGCTCGTCGCCGCGTGGTTCGGCGGGGAGAAGGAAGGGACGAAGGATGTCGGGATCTGGGTCGCGCGGCACGTCGACGGCCAATGGACCGCGCCGGTCGAAGTCGCCAACGGCATTCAGCATTCGACGCTCCGGTATCCCTGCTGGAATCCGGTGCTGCACCAGTTTCCCAAGGGGCCGCTCGTCCTGTTCTACAAGTGCGGTCCGAGCCCCAGCGAGTGGTGGGGAATGCGGACGGAGTCGAAGGACGCGGGGAAGACCTGGTCGTGGCCGACGCGGCTGCCGCAGACGATCGACGGGCCGGTGAAGAACAAAGCGGTCCTGCTGAAGGATGGCACGCTCGTTTGCGGTTCCAGCACCGAGTACGACGGCTGGACGGTCCACATGGAGTTCACCCGCGACGAGGGGCGGACGTGGGACCGTGTGGGGCCGATCCACACCAAGGCGGAATTCAACGCGATCCAGCCGACGATCCTGCAGCACAAGGATGGCCGGCTCCAGGTCCTCTGCCGCACGAAGGAAGAAGTCGTATCGACCGCCACCTCATCCGATGGGGGGCGGACGTGGTCGAAGATGACCGCCACGGGTCTTCCGAACCCGAACTCCGGGATTGACGCGGTCACGCTTCGAGATGGCCGGCATCTGCTCGTTTACAACCACACGCGGCGGAGCAGCGGCATGCCGAAGGGGAGGGCGTTTCTCAACATCGCGGTCAGCGACGACGACGAGGTTTGGAAAGCGGCGGCGGTTCTTGAGAACGAGCCTGGCGAGTTCTCGTATCCCGCGTGCATCGAGACCGAGGATGGCCTGGTCCATGTTCTCTACACATGGAAGCGCCGCAAGCTGCGGCATGTCGTCGTTAATCCGAAGAAGCTGGAGCTGACGCCGATCGAGAATGGCGTCTGGCCTCAATCGAAATAAAGGGATTCAGCCACAGATAAACACAGATGGACACAGATAAGAAAAGACACAGGAACCAATCTTCCCCTGCCTTTATCTGTGTGAATCTGTGTTCATCTGTGGCCTATCCCCTCTTCTGAATACGGTCGCGGTCTGATCAGGGCGTGGCGGAGTCCTGCAGCAGCATCTCCGGCGTGATGACCGGTTTGCCCGTCTCCACACGGATCGGCACCGAGGACTGGCCGTTCGTACGGACCGGCATCTTGTAGCCCGTCAGTGCCACCGTCTTCTCACCCACCTTGATGTCCGCAATGCGAAGCGACGTCGATCCCGCAGGGGCCGAAGCGGTCGTGCGCGGCTGAGTCAGCGTCGCCATGCTCCGCGAGACCTGGGAGAACTGCGGACCGTCCGGCTGCAGTGTGAGACGGATCTGGTTCTTGTCCGGATACGTGAACTGCATCCCGATCCGCAGGTCGCGGGGTGGAGGACTGAACGGACCGCCAAGGTCCATGTTGGTCGCGTATCGGAGATAGTGAATCCCGTTCCGCGTCATGATCTGCGGATTCGAAAGCACCCGGTCCCCCAGCGAGACCTGGAGCGACGCCAGATGGAGCTGCCACGACGAGGCGGCCCGGACGATGATCTCGTCCTGACCGACCTGGATGTACGGCTGTGCGTCGAGCGACGCCAGCACCGTCTGCATCACCGGCGCCGGAGTCTTTTCAGGGCCGAGGAGCGAGACGCACCGCAGGAGGACCGGAGCCGGAACCTCGGCGACGAAGGCCGGATCGGAAAGGATCTTCACCAGACGCCCCTCGTTGCCGGTCTGGTTGTACAGCGACACCAGCATCGTCCGGCTGACCGGCGTTTCGAGGTCAATGTCGATGTTGCGGAGGATCGCGTCCTCGGCATCGGCGACGCGGTGATTCTTCTGCAGGATCCGCGCGCACGTCAGGTTCGCTTCCCAGACCTCGCCCGAGTAAGCGAGGGCGCGGCGGGCCGTCTCCACGCTGCCGGGCTGGCCGAGGTAGTCCTCGATCGCCGCCTGGTTCGCGAGACCGGTCGCCAGCATGTCGTCCTTGCGGAAGTGTCCGCGGCCGATGTTCTCGAGGCGGCTGTAGGTCTCCGAAGCGGCGACGTAGTTCCCCGACTCCTGCTGGGCCCGCGCGAGGTAGTACCAGTAGGGGGGATAGCACTCCATGAACGGCTCCATCCGCCGCAGGACCCGCACGCGGGTTTCCGGGTTCTTCTCCTTGAGGGCGATGTCGAGCGTGTCGAGATCGTCGCCGCGGACGAGCCAGCGGTCGGGGATCTTCTTCTTCTGAGCCAGCTGCCAGAAGGTCTGCATGAACTGCGACGACTTCTGGACGACCGAGTTCAACCGGGTCTTCTCGATCTTGACGAGATCCGACTCGTGCTGGCTGGTCATGGTCCGGTAGTCCCACCAGCCGCTCGCCCCGGTCCGGACGGCGTTGCCGACCTGCGCGGTGGCGATGTCGGCCCCCAGGGCGACGACGTCCCATGTGACTTTCCGGGCCATCGTCGAGCGATAGGTCTCTTTCGCGAGGCTTCGCTCGCGGTCGGCGATCCCGGTCTGGCCGATCTCGTCGAGGACCGAGGAGTAGAGCTGGATCACCTCGGGGTCGGAGATCCCGTCGAGGTTCAGGTTGTTGAGGATCTTCTCCTGCTCTTCCGAGAGCGTCACCTTGTCTGGATGCAGCCGGATGCGGTGGAAGGCGGCCCGGCAATAGTTGAGGGCGGTCGCCGTGGCGCGGTTTTCCTCGGCCAGCGGCGGGAGCGAGGTGGTCTGGACGCCGATGTCCTGAGCAGCGGCGACCGGAGCGGGCGAGGTGGCACTCGTGGGGGGCGCGGCGCGGTCGTCGAAGATCGGCTCGATCGAGAGCTTCAGCATCGGGGCAGGGGGGACGACCGATTCGTCGGCATGCAGGACGCTGGCGCAGTATCCCCAGAGCAGCGCCTGTCCAATCAGGAAGGCGGTGCGAAGAGCGGCGAATAGTCGCTTCGGCACATACGGCATAACGGTCTCCGGGGCCTTCAAACGCCGGGAAAGGCGAATGAACGACGCGCCGCTCCACGGCTTTCGCCCCGGTTCGGCGTTCAAGTCTAGCGCGGACGATTGACCCAAAGCGCCCGAACCTGTCGGACACTCGCAATCGTCAGGCTCCCGTCATGGGTCATGCGTGTCAGGTAAACCTTGCGGGGGGCCGGAGGTCCGTACCGCCCGGAGAACCGTCAAGGTTTGCCAGGTTTGCCGCCGTCGTGACATTCCGGATCGAATGCAACGGAGGTGCCATCGGCGCCGTGCGAAGGGAATTGCCGCCGCGGCCGGGGGGGCCTGGCCGCAATCGCCGACTATCGTGGCAGATAGGGGAAATCTGCACTTCGGCAGATCCTGCCGGTGCGGCGAACCGTTGTAGAGTCGGGCCGACGCGATGTAAGAATGGGCCCCCGAGTCCCTGGATCCGATGCCTTCCGCGATGCCGATCTCCGACGCCGACCTTCTGGCCTTCCTCGACGAGATGCTCCCCGGCGAGCGGGCGGCGGCGGTCGAGCAGGAACTACGGGGTTCGGCGGCCCTCCAGCAGCGGGCGGCGCAGCTCCTCAGGAAGCGGGACCAGGGGGGGCAGTCCCTCGGAGAGATCTGGCGGCGGCACCGGTTGAGCTGTCCCACGCGCGCCCAGCTCAGCGATTTCGTGACGGGGGTTCTGACCGCGGAGTGGTCGTCCTATATCCAGTTCCACCTGTACGAAGTCGGCTGTGCCGTCTGTACGGCCAACCTCACCGACCTGGAACGGGCCTCCGCCAGCGAATCGGAACGCGCCGCGCGAACGAAACGGTTCTACGACTCCTCCGCCGGAAAGCTGTAGCGCTCCCGCGATCAGCCCTCCGACTCGTCGGCCGGATCTTCATCCGACCGGCCGCGGAGGTAGACCTTGATCGGCACCTCGCGGAACGGCAGCTCTTCGCGGAAGTAGCCCAGCAGGTACCGCTTCCACGAGTCGTCGAACAGCTCCGGATCGTTGCACTTCACGACGATCGTCGGCGGTTCGGTCGAGACCTGGGTGGCGAAGAAGATCTTCGGCATCCGGTTCATCCGCGACGGCGGCTTGTTGAGCTCGATCGCCTGCTTGAGGACCCGGTTCAGCTGGCCGGTCGAGACCCGCTCGCGGGCCTGCTTGTAGATCGACTGGGCCAGGTTGATCAGCTTCTTGATGTTGCGGCTCTCCTTGGCGGTGATGAACGCCACCGGGACATGCCGCATCGTCGCAAAAGTGCTGATCAGATACTCCGACCACCGCTCGGCGGTCATCTCCTTGTCGAGCCCCAGGTCCCACTTGTTGACGACGAAGATGCAGGGCTTGTAGTGCTGCTGGATCTCGTCGACGAGCTGCTTGTCGACGCGGGAGATCGTCTCCGTGGCGTCGAAGAACATGAACACGACGTCCGCCCGGCGGATGCTCTTCTGGGCCCGGACGAGGCCGTAGTACTCGATGTCGTTGGCGAGGCTGTTCCGCTTGCGGACACCGGGGGTGTCGATGGCGACGAACGACTTGCCGTCGAGCTCAAAGCGGATGTCGACACTGTCGCGGGTCGTCCCGGCGATCTCGCTGACGATGACCCGCTCCTCTTCGGCGAGGGCGTTGATGAACGTGCTCTTGCCAACGTTCCGGCGGCCAACGATCGCGATCTTGAGCTCCGGCATCGCCGCCAGCTCGGCTCCCTCTTCCTGCTCCGACTCCGCCGCGGGGGGAAGGAGGGCGACGATCTGCTTGAGTAGATCGGTGCGGGCGCGGTTCGCCTTGACGCTCGTCTGGATCAGGGGAGCGCTCGCCAGGCCGTAGAACTCCGCGACTTCGAGGTCGGTCTTCGTCGAGTCGCACTTGTTGACGACG